>NZ_NRDO01000053.1 GCF_010231475.1 Citrobacter sp. NCU1
GTCACCTCTGGTTGAGAGTTTACTCACTTAATCGCGTGTCCACTATTCGCGGGTAGGATCAGCTACCTAGCTTCGTATCGAATGCCGACTGGGCTGCTTCTATCGCCCGCAACGCTTCGAGGTCTGAGACATCTGGGCTGTCACCTGGGTCAAGGTGTCGGGAGTAATAAGATCTGAGTTGTTCCGAGAGTTTTTGAGCGCCGCTGGGTCTAGTGTGATCTACTTGTTTGTCGTCCGAATGGTCGCCGAATCCCCGCTGTGCATTGATTTCATGTACTCGAATTAATCCACTGAGAGGATTGCTTTCCAAGGGCTGGGCAGTAGGGCTCAATTGCTGCATTTGCGCCATTCTAGTCGACTTGTCAGGCTTTTTAAGTTGTTGCGGATCTAGGCGGTACCAACGTATTTTGAATTTATCTCCCAGCCGACGGCTCAGGTAATCATGTAGGCTCTGCGGCCATAGCTTTAGCGGCCTACCGGGTGGTTCTTCTTTCTCTAGAGCATCCTCAAGCTCTACAACCCTCGTGCGCTCCTTACGATAGTCCGTGTACAGCGTATTCATATCATCAGGTTCAAGCAGAAAACGCATTCCCACTAGCCCCCCGCGCCACGCAAAGTTGGGTATGAGATCCCGGATGTAGTGGAACTCCCCTTGATCTGCCGACACCCAGATATCCAGACTAGGGAGCCAGTCAGCCCAGTCCTTGGCTGTAGGGATTTCAAAGTTTTCCGGCGCGTTCTCCCACACTTTACCAATCTCATCCAGCTTGGCGAGATGACAAAGAGTCAGATCCTGGAGCCGAAAAGCTGAAGCCTTAGAAACCAAAAATCTCCGGAGTGCCAGCATGGCAGAGGATTTGCCGCTGTTGTTTGCACCTACAAGCAGCGTGGTCTCATTAGCGAAGTCAATTCGCACAGAAAGTAGCTTTCGGAAATTAGATATCTCTATGTGCTGGATGTACATGGGCCGTCCTTGAAAGCCTGAGTAATATCAATTTGCCATCAATAATATATCTTGTCGCCTATAGCAATCAAAAGAGACTAAAATGGAGGCACTGCTCTAAACGTCCGCACCTCGCTCAAAGCTGCCTGTCAATTGAGCAGGGTTATGTCTGCATTTTTTGTTGAAGATGACCAAGTGAAATGCAAACAGGCAGTCAAGTAAAATGCAAATGAGTAATCAAGTGAATGCAAATACCCAAAGTACATTTTTCAGTTTCTACAACCCTCACTCCGGGTTCTCCCCTTTCACCACTGACTTAGGGAAAAACCAAGCGTACGCCTAAAAAACAATTAAAACAGATTAGATTGTCTGCTACTACAATCTCCAACCTTCTCAGTCAGTTGTTTATGGACTAATAGGAAGTAAAAAAGCCTATTAAAAAGAGCAAAAATAAGCAGCTAAACAAACAGGAAGCCTCTCAATCAAATGATAGTATTCCGAAATCAGCAATTCAGTATGTAATAGGTACAAAATTTTTTTGATAGACGCCGTTATCTTGATTAGCACCTAAGTCAAAAGCAAAACGACATAAGTAATCTGTGCACAAGGGAGTTATGGTCTCTAATGAATCGAGTTAACCAAGCACAAGAAGGATGGAAATCGCCGGACACGAAACTCTGGAAAAGTCCCTTCTTGCCCAGAAGCCCTCTCTCACAAGGTTTTCCAGTTTTTCTACAGTTAAATCGTGTATGGGTATTGCGTTACGATGCGTTAATTCGAATGCCCCTCCCCGGAGGGGTATTTTTTTAACCTTCATTAATCGCTTTCAAACGAATGCTCTGAATTTTTGTCCGCTGCTGTCATAACTCCCCCTGGCAATAACGTCTTAGAAATCATCATGTTGACAGAGATATGCGCACCTTCCCCTCCGCTATAAATGTGAACTACCGCACACTTTGCACCCCACACACCGAAGCGAATGTCTACGCTTAAAAAACAGCCGGGCAACCCCCGTTTCCTTTACGACGCAATCCGGAGGTCCTTCTCATTATGCTCAACCAGAAACGGCAACACGTCCCCTCCGAGGAATTGACGATCGATGTTGATCTGATTTATGAAACGGATCCGTGCGAGTTAAAGCTGGATGAAATGATCGAGGCAGAACCGGAACCCGAGATGATTGAGGGGCTTCCCGCCTCCGACGCGCTTACACCCGCCGATCGTTACCTTGAACTGTTCGAGCATGTGCAATCTGCCCGAATCTTTGCCGACAGCAAAACCTTCCCGGACTGCGCGCCAAAGATGGATCCGCTCGATATCCTGATCCGCTACCGGAAAGTCAGACGACACCGGGATTTCAACCTGCGACAGTTTGTTGAAAACCACTTCTGGTTGCCGGATGTGTCCTCCACAGAATATGTCTCTAACCCGGAAAACTCGCTGAAAGAGCATATCGACCAGCTCTGGCCCGTGCTGACGCGTGAGCCGCAGGACCACATTCCGTGGTCTTCGTTGCTGGCGTTACCGCAGTCCTACATTGTACCGGGCGGGCGATTCAGCGAGACCTACTACTGGGACTCCTATTTCACCATGCTGGGGCTGGCGGAAAGCGGTCGCGGTGATCTCCTGAAATGTATGGCGGACAACTTCGCCTGGATGATTGAGAACTACGGCCATATTCCGAACGGCAACCGCACCTACTATCTGAGTCGCTCGCAGCCACCGGTGTTTGCCCTGATGGTCGAACTGTTCGAAGAAGATGGCGTACGCGGCGCACGGCGCTACCTCGACCATCTGAAGATGGAGTACGCATTCTGGATGGACGGCGCGGAATCACTGGTGCTTAACCAGGCGTATCGTCATGTTGTCCGTATGCCCGACGGTTCGCTGCTTAACCGCTACTGGGACGATCGCGACACGCCACGTGACGAGTCGTGGCTGGAGGATGTGGAAACCGCCAAACATTCCGGTCGCCCTCCCAATGAGGTGTATCGCGATCTGCGTGCCGGTGCGGCCTCCGGATGGGATTACTCGTCCCGCTGGCTGCGTGACACCGAGCGCCTGGCAAGCATTCGCACCACTCAGTTTATTCCTGTCGATCTCAACGCCTTTTTGTTCAAACTGGAGAGCGCCATTGCCAATATTTCTGCGCTGAAAGGCGACCGGGACACCGAGGCTCTTTTTCGCCAAAAGGCAAGCTGGCGTCGTGCCGCCGTGAACCGTTACCTGTGGGATAACGAAAATGGCTGCTATCGGGACTACGACTGGCGGCGCGAGCAGATGGCCCTGTTCTCCGCCGCCAGCATTGTGCCTCTGTATGTTGGCATGGCGACACATGAACAGGCCGACCGCCTGAGCTGTGCGGTGCGCAGCCGCTTACTGACGCCCGGCGGGATTATGGCAACCGAATACGAAACCGGCGAACAGTGGGATAAACCCAACGGCTGGGCGCCGTTACAGTGGATGGCGGTCCAGGGGTTCAAGATGTATGGCGATGATGCTCTCGGTGACGAAATCGCCCGTAGCTGGTTACAGACGGTGAACCATTTTTACCAGCACCATCATAAACTTATTGAAAAATACCATATCGCGGGCGGCACACCGCGTGAAGGCGGCGGCGGCGAATATCCGCTACAGGATGGGTTCGGCTGGACCAACGGCGTGGTACGTCGCCTGATTGGGTTATACGGGGAGCCGTAGCTCCCCTGCTAGCCACGAATCTCCTCATAAATGGCGGTCTGAATCTTTAGCCATTTCTTGTTGTCCGCGCTGGGTTCAGCACGGGCGCGTAATGTCGCCTGCTCTGCCTCGTGTTTTTGGCGTGCAACGACCGCAGGCACCGTACAAAAACGTTGCAGATACAGGGCGTGTTCGGCAGTCAACGACGCGCCGTTCGACATGGCGTGCCCCAGCGTATTGATAAACCGCCGACAGGGTTTAGGCTCATCCATCAGTGAGGGATAACGGAGCAACAGCTGCAGCACTTCAGTATTGCCCAGCGAGAAGGCCTGCTCGGTCCAGGCTAACTGCCAGTTCATCCCACCCTGTAAAAATAGCGTTGTAACACGCGTGTCATTCCTGTCGATAGCCGCACGCATGTTGAAGGCATCCCAGGTGATCCCCTTCTGCGTAATGCTTTCCCGCGGGGAAGGGGCTTCCCGTTTCGGCTCATTCTTCACGCTTTCAACGCCCGGCGCTGCTGGCGGCTCCTGCGAACTGAATAACCACATTCCGCCCCCCAGTATCGCCAGCACCATGACGCCAACGGCGCCCCACAGTGTGCCGGAGATCAGTTGTTCCCGCTCTTCAGCGGTACGCTGCGGCCGTTTGCGCGGGAGTTCTATCGTTTCACCGATCTCTTGCTGCTCGCCACCCGCCTGGTGATTAAGATGCCGTGCGCGTTCCCAGTATTGTTCCAGTGGCGCGTCATCGACAATCAGCAACGCGGCGGGATTCACCCGCGTGCGCCCACGCTCAAACGCCCGCTGTACCGGACGGGTAATATGCTGATACTGGCAGGACAGCAGCGTCAACTGCGCCGCCGTAATCGGTTCTCCAGCAATCACGCCGTTACGCGCCTGTCGACAGTCGTCGAGAAATTGTCTTAGTGTCGCACGGGGTTCAACAAACAGCGTCAGTACTGAAGTATCGTTGAACACCCCGGCGTAGTGGCGGGCAAAGTTCTTTTTATCGACCACCATCAGCGCCAGCTCACTAAAACACATTCCACTGAGCGCCTCCTGGCCGTCGCCCTGCTTTATCCAGCGCCTGAGACGGTCGGCACCAAAGTGCTGTTTTAAATACGCATTCAGTGACTGGCTGTCCGGCCATACCTGCGCCACCAGTCCTTTTAAGACCAGCTCAATTGCCCGAAGCTGGCGCTCTGCCCGCCGTTGTTGGCTTTCATCGCTCGCGTCTACGTCAGTGAGATACGTCAGCAGCGGCTGGCACTGGCGCAATTGCTCCAGCGAAGTGACAAAACGCAGGGCGGCAATCAGTTGATTTTCACTCACGGCCTGGCCGCTTTCATATTGCGGTACGCATTGCTGGAGATGACGCAGCCGCAGGGTAAACTGGCTGAGTTGCGCGTCATTCATATGCAGTCGTTTTGCGACGGCATTCCAGCCGCCGAGGTTCAAACGGGCCTGATCCAGTTGCTCAAGAAACCAGCGCGGATCTTTCCCCTCGGAGGCATGGACCCCTAACAACAGCAAAATGTCTACCGAAGCATGGCGGATAATACCCAGACAGTGTTCAAAAGTGGTGCCTGTCGTCTGTAACACACGGCTCGTCATTATCGTCCTTAATCTAAAAAACGCCTTCCAGGGATGGTAACAGCGTGAGTTTAAAACCGAGATATCCGGGACGACCACCGGGTTTGGCGTCCCGCGGGAACCAAATCCCGGTGTTCCCCCTCATTCATGGGCTTAAGTGAACGGTGTGACGTCCAGGGAAGTTCGCGATATTCATTTTAATTATTTGTTTTTATAGATATAACAAGTTAACCATATTTAACAGTGACCACGACGTGAACATTGAGAAAATTATTCGGAGGTAAGTTTGTGCCGGTATTGAAAACCTCTCGCCTGACCTGTCGCCCGATTGAGCCCGCCGACTGGCCCTTTTTTCTCTCGCTACAGCAACACCCTGACGTGATGCGCTATGTCGCCGATGCACGTAGCGAAGCAGACATTCGCGAAGCGTTCGACTCCCGATTACCTGAATGGCAGCCAGGGAGTCCGCACTGGCTATGTCTGATCCTTTGCGACAACGAAACGGGCAAACCGCTCGGCATCAACGGTTATATTCATCGTGGTCAAGATTGCGCCGAAGCCGGGTTCCTGCTGGCTCCCGAGGCTCAGGGAAAGGGCTATGGGACAGAGTCTTTACGTGCCGTCTGCGACTATGCCTTTTCCAACGGCGGTCTGCGGCGGCTGACAGCCTGCGTCACCGCAGGCAATCAGGCCTCTCGCCAGTTGCTGGAGAAAACGGGATTTGTGCTGGAAGGGACGCTGCGCGAAAGTTACTGGCTACAGCAACGCTGGCAGGATGACTGGCTTTTTGGCTTGTTAAAGCATGAGTGGCGTTGATGTTCACTCGCCGCTGCTAGTCCGGCGGGCAATTCCACCCGCCGGATCGCATCCCACGTTTACAGGAACATACCGCCGGATACCTCGATCCGTTGCGCCGTCATCCACCCCAGTTCGTCACTGAGCAATGCGGCAATGGCATCACCAATATCCCCCGGCAAACCGGCGCGTCCCAACGCCGTTTGCGACGCAACGTAGGCATTCACCTCCTGGTTATCCCGCACTCTACCGCCGCCAAAATCGGTCTCAATCGCGCCGGGGGCAATACTGTTCACAGTAATCCCACGCTCTCCCAGCTCTTTGGCCTGATAGCGCGTCAGCACTTCCATCGCCCCTTTCATTGAGGCGTAGGCGGCATACCCTGGCAGGGCAAAACGGGTCAGCCCCGTTGAGACATTCAGGATCCGTCCGCCATTTTTAATCAGCGGTAACAGGCGCTCAGTCAGGAAGAAAGGGCCTTTAAAATGGATGCTCATTAATTCATCAAACATCTCTTCTGACGTGTCTGCAAACAAGGCATATCGACCGATACCCGCATTGTTCACTAAATAATCAAACGTCTCGCGATTCCAGACACTTTTCAGTTGTGTTTTAACGTCGCGGGTGAATGTCGTAAAACTGGCAATATCACTGACGTTCAGCTGTATTGCCACCGCTTTCCTTCCTTTTTGCTCAATTTCAGCGACAACATCCAGAGCCGCCTGCTGCTGGCTATTCCAGGTGAAAATAATATCCGTTCCCTTGTCCGCCAACTTCAACGCCGCGTTTTTTCCCAGTCCACGGCTGCCGCCGGTCACTAATGCGATACGTTGTGTCATAAGAAACCTCATTTCAGGTGTTGTGAAGATTGAGAAAGAGCTTATTAGGTGATAGAAAAACAATAAATATAGCCAGATGCGCATCACTGTTTCACACAGAACAACAATAGGCGATCGGGATGGATAAAATTCACGCAATGCAGTTGTTCATCCGCGTCGCGGAACTGGAGAGTTTTTCGCGCGCCGCCGAGACATCCGGCCTTCCTAAAGGTAGCGTATCTCGCCAGATTCAGGCGCTGGAAAACCTGCTCGGGACACAGCTCCTGCACCGAACCACGCGGCGTGTTCAGCTCACGCAGGACGGCATGGTTTATTACGAGCGCGCCAAAGATCTGTTGAGCAATCTTGATGAGCTGGACGGTCTGTTTCAGCACGACCCAAAAAGCATCAGCGGTAAACTGCGGGTTGATATGCCGGTGGGCGTCGCCAAAAACCTGGTTATGCCGCAACTCCCTCAATTTTTGCATCAGTATCCGGGAATTGAACTGGAACTCAGCAGCAGCGACCGCATGGTCGATTTAATTCGCGAGGGTTTTGACTGCGTGGTGCGTGTTGGCACGCTGAAAGATTCTGGATTGATCGCCCGCCCGCTGGGGAAGCTGTCGGTTATTAATTGCGCCAGCCCCCCGTATCTGGCGCGCTTTGGCTATCCGGAGAGTCTGGAAGACCTGGCCTCGCATGCGGTGGTGCACTACTCACTGAATCTGGGAACGCGACCGCAGGGTTTCGAAGTCGCCACGGCAAATGGCACGCAGTGGATTAAAACGGGCGGCATATTAACGGTTAACAGCACCGAGACCTACCATGCCGCTTGCCTGGCAGGGCTGGGCATCATTCAGGTGCCGCGCGTTGGGGTGCGTGATGCGCTGCGTGCAGGCGCGCTGATTGAAGTGTTACCGCAATATCGCGCCGACCCCATGCCGGTTTCACTGCTGTATCCGCACCGTCGCAACCTTTCCCGCCGGGTTCATCTGTTTATGGAATGGTTAACCGGGGTGATGAAAGACTATGTCGATTAGCGGCTGGCCACACTTTTCGGGAAGTCGTCCAGAGAGGCTATACTAACCCGATAGTAGACAAAAGAAGGACTATCGACCTGATGATGCAGGAAAATGACGTAAAACGCCCGAATCAGGAACAGGAGCACGACCCGATTCAAAAAGGAGAAACTACCGCGCGTGACGCGTCAGAGAAAAGCAGCAAAGCCCGCAAGACGCTGAAAACCGTCACCACGACCGCGCAAAAGATCCAACGCCAGCCAGTGATTGCCCATCTGATCCGTGCCGCAGAACGTTTTAATGACCGAATGGGAAACCAGTTCGGCGCGGCCATTACCTACTTCTCTTTTTTGTCGATGATCCCCATTCTGATGGTGTCGTTCGCCGCCGCCGGTTTTATTCTCGCGTCGCACCCTACACTGCTCCAGGATATCTTCGAAAAAATTCTGCAAAACGTCAGCGATCCCACGTTAGCCGCTACGCTGAAAAGCACGATCAATACCGCCGTTCAGCAACGTACCACTGTCGGTCTGGTCGGTCTGGGGATCGCGCTCTATTCCGGCGTCAACTGGATGGGGAACCTGCGGGAAGCGATTCGCGCCCAGTCGCGGGACGTCTGGGAACGCACACCGCAGGATCAGGAAAAAATCTGGATCAAATACCTGCGTGACTTTATCTCCCTGATCGGCCTGTTGGCTGCGTTGATCGTCACCCTCTCCATCACTTCTATCGCCGGGTCCGCCCAGCAGATGATTATTTCGGCGCTGTATCTCGACAGTATCGAATGGCTAAAACCTGCCTGGCGGCTGATCGGGCTGGCCATTTCAATCTTTGCCAACTACCTGTTGTTCTTCTGGATTTTCTGGCGATTGCCGCGCCATCGCCCGCGCAAAAAAGCGCTGTTCCGTGGCACATTGATTGCCGCCATCGGCTTTGAAGTCATCAAAATCATCATGACGTGGACACTGCCCGCGCTGGTAAAATCCCCTTCCGGCGCGGCATTTGGCTCGGTGCTGGGTCTGATGGCGTTCTTCTATTTCTTCGCCCGCCTGACACTCTTTTGCGCGGCCTGGATTGCCACCGCGCAATACAAAGACGATCCACGGATGCCAGGCAAAACGCACCGCTAAACCATTCACAGGGCTGATGAAAAACAAAAAATATCAGCCCTGACCACCATTTCAGAATATAAATCCAGTCCTTAACTTTTATTTAACCAAAAACCAGTTTTATTATCTAAGTTTAAAATTATGTGAAGCATTTCATAGAAGCGAAATCGCTGACCTAAAAATTATCCCCTTTTTGCCGCTTTTTTGCGCAAAACCCCGTTTTGTTACATATTGAAATGTCTCTTTTGCTGTGCGTAATATGGCCATTCGTTCGCCAAAAAATAAGAAAATACTATGCAAGCAACCGCCACAACACTCGACAACGAGCAGGAACACACGCCGGTCAATTCGCGTAATAAAGTCGTCATCGCATCACTCATCGGCACCGCCATTGAGTTTTTCGACTTTTACATTTACGCCACCGCCGCCGTGATCGTGTTCCCCCATATTTTCTTCCCACAGGGCGATCCGACGGCAGCCACGCTGCAGTCGCTTGCCACCTTCGCTATCGCCTTTGTGGCGCGCCCAATTGGCTCCGCCGTATTCGGCCATTTTGGTGACCGCGTTGGCCGTAAAGTGACACTGGTGGCTTCACTGCTGACCATGGGGATCTCCACTGTCATCATTGGTCTGCTGCCCGGCTACGCGACGATTGGGATTTTCGCCCCGCTATTACTGGCGCTGGCGCGTTTTGGCCAGGGGCTGGGGCTTGGCGGTGAATGGGGCGGTGCGGCATTACTGGCGACGGAAAACGCGCCGCCGCGCAAACGCGCGCTGTACGGTTCCTTCCCCCAGTTGGGCGCGCCTATCGGTTTCTTCTTTGCCAACGGTACGTTCCTCCTGCTCTCCTGGTTGCTGACCGATGAGCAATTCATGAGCTGGGGCTGGCGCGTACCGTTTATCTTCTCTGCGGTGCTGGTGATTATTGGTCTGTATGTGCGGGTCTCTTTGCACGAAACGCCCGTATTCGCGAAAGTCGCCGCCGCGAAAAAGCAGGTAAAAATTCCGCTGGGAACCCTGCTGACAAAACATGTGCGCGTCACGGTGCTCGGCACATTTATCATGCTGGCAACCTATACGCTGTTTTATATCATGACCGTCTATTCCATGACCTTCAGTACCGCTGCCGCCCCTGTGGGTCTCGGTATGTCGCGTAACGACGTATTGTGGATGCTGATGATGGCCGTTATCGGATTCGGTGTGATGGTGCCGGTTGCGGGTCTACTGGCAGATGCCTTTGGCCGTCGTAAAAGCATGGTCATTATCACCACGATGATCATTCTGTTTGCGCTGTTCGCCTTTAAACCGCTGCTGGGTTCCGGTCATCCGATGCTGGTCTTCGCCTTCCTGTTACTGGGGTTGAGTCTGATGGGGCTGACCTTCGGGCCGATGGGCGCGCTGCTGCCAGAGTTGTTCCCGACTGAGGTGCGTTACACCGGTGCGTCATTCTCTTATAACGTTGCGTCGATTCTCGGTGCCTCTGTCGCCCCCTACATTGCCGCGTGGTTACAGGCAAACTACGGCCTGGCGGCGGTCGGTCTTTACCTGGCATCAATGGCGGGGCTGACGCTGATAGCACTCCTGTTAACGCATGAGACGCGCCACCAGTCGCTGTAATGTGATTGCCGGATAAGCGACATGTTGCCCCAGGACTCTCTCGTCCAGGGGCAACATGACCTCTGAATTATGAGCCAGGTAAGCACACAACGCTGGCGTTCGGGGCTAATGGTTGCGCGACCACCACAACGGGTTTACATGGTAAGGGGGCTGGCTTACTGGAGAACAGTTCAATGACCCCCATTAGCATGCAGAGTACAATGATGAGGGAATAAGGCAGGTGAACAAAATCCTGAAAAGCGGCCTTTTTTAAGCGAGCAAGACGACTTACCGGCTTATAATACTGTTCATACTTATAAATAGGGTTATTCTTTGCATAAGACTTAAACCACCAATTATAAATCTGAAATGGCGCTGGGTTTTTAAATAAAATATCCGGGTCATTTCGAAAATGTGCTTCAATCACTCTGATACGGCTGGCGATCGCATACTGAAATGTCTTCCATTTTGCTTCAAGGTACCAAAAGCAACAGGCAATTAGTGCGATTGAAAAAAGTGTCAGAAAGGTTATTGGCTTATCACCATTGGTTCCTAATGCAAACCCTGCAATAGATCCTGCCCCTATCCAGCCTTTTATAAGCAAAGCTCTTCGGTCATAATCTTCATATTGATCCTGCAGCTTTAAGTATTCATCTCTAAGAAAACTGTCGTTTTGGTCTGTCATTGCCGTATCTCCAACCACGGATTTTTTCGGTTCATGCACGTGAGGCCATAAACATACCCATCATCATAAATACCATTGATATTTAATAAAATAATCAAATAGCACGCTAAAAAATGGTGTGAATGGTTAATCTATAGAGTTAAAACAAATGCTGATATATAGTAGATTGGAATGAGTTTTCTATGACGTAAACGACTAAGTGCCTATTGCATCTTCCGGCAGAGATGTCTGTTCCTTGTAAAAGGATGAACATATATTCCTGATGCAACCTGACTCTTTCTTATTATATATTTAAAATGTAACCGTAGGCTTTTACGTGTTAATGATTTCTTGTCCGCCACATCATCATCTATATAAAACCAGACAGCCAACATTTGAGAATGTCATTAATAGCAGTCTGCTATGATAAACTCAACAACAGGCGCCGGGAATATTATCGTGAGAAGACGCATCCATCATTAAATGAGATGACTCTGGTTGAATTCATCCGAAGTGTTCAGAAAGACGCAGATCTGTGATCTATCAGTACATTGATTTTGTACCCAGGGTCAGAAATATCGCGTCAACCACGCGACATTACGGGAGCCCCTATTATTACAGCGTCAAAATCACCTCTTCGAGCGTCTCCAGCGCGACCGGGCGCGACAAGAAATAGCCTTGCGCGGCAAACGCTGGCGAGTTCTGCACATCGCGCCACTCTTCCAGTGTTTCAACGCCTTCGACAATAACGCCGTGACAATAACGGTTCATCAGTTGCAGCAGTAAAGTGAACAGATTTCGCCCCTCTGTGGTTTGCCGCAGCATGACAAACAGATCCCTGGCGACTTTGATGTAGTCGTAACGTACTTCACTAAGCGCGGAGAAGTTTGCCATTCCGGTCCCAAAGTCATCCAGCCAGAGCGGACCAAACTCGCACATCGAGGCGAACGATGAATCTTTTGGCAAACGGATGTGCTCTACCAGTTCGAAGCGCAGCCAGGGAAGACGTTCAACCATCCTCAGGATATCGCTCTGTTGGCGCAGGGCGATCAGCGTCGGGCCATCGACGTTCACCGAGGCCAGCAAATCATGATGTCTGAAAAATCGTTCATTCTTTTCCAGCAGGGAAAGTTGCTCTTTGACAACCTCAATACGGTGTCGTACCGCCACTTCAGCAAAATAACGATCCGGGGCCAGACGTTGCGCGGGATTATCAGGATGTGTCACCACTGTCAGCAGTTCGACAGCCATCAAGCGCCCACTGGTCTGATAGATCGGTTGGTAGGTATAAGCCCGCTCGCACTGCAGCCAAAAGCGCCGCTCCTGCAAGCTTTCGATGCTTGCATCAGGAATGCTTAGCTGCTGGATAACCTGCTTTATCATCTCAGATGTCCTGTGTGTGAGAGTGTGACTGCCCGGACTCGTCAAAGGTTATCGGCGTTTAAGCGGAGAACTTTATGTTCAGTCCCTCGCAAAATAAAAACAGATCGCCAAAAAATCAGCACAGAACACGTGTTGGCTCAAAAAAATAATGGAACGTTGTTTTAATATGGTTGACCACTAAACACCCACAGCGCACACTACCGCTACTATTTTCAGAGCAGGTTCTCGACTATGTCCAAAAAGATTGCCGTGATTGGCGAATGCATGATTGAGCTGTCACAGAAAGGCGCAGACGTTCAGCGCGGATTCGGTGGCGACACGTTGAATACATCCGTTTATATCGCCCGTCAGGTCGATTCTGCGGCATTATCCGTTCACTATGTCACCGCACTGGGTACTGATAACTTCAGCCAACAAATGCTGGATTCCTGGCAGGGTGAAAACGTCGACACCTCCCTGACGCAACGCATGGACAACCGCCTGCCGGGCCTCTACTACATTGAGACCGACAGCACCGGCGAGCGCACTTTCTACTACTGGCGTAATGAAGCGGCGGCGAAATTCTGGCTGGAGAGCGAGCAGTCTGCCGCGATCTGCGAAACCCTGGCGACATTCGATTATCTGTATCTGAGCGGCATCAGTCTTGCGATCCTGAGCCCAACCAGCCGCGAGAAGCTGCTGAGCCTGCTACGCGAATGTCGCGCCAACGGCGGAAAAGTCATTTTTGACAACAACTACCGCCCTCGTCTGTGGTCGGGCATTGAAGAAACACAGCAGGTGTATCAGCAAATGCTGGAATGCACCGATATCGCCTTCCTGACACTGGATGATGAAGATGCGCTGTGGGGGGAAAAACCGGTTGAGGACGTGTTTGCACGCACCCATGCGGCAGGCGTACAGGAAGTGGTCGTGAAACGCGGTGCGGACTCTTGCCTGGTCTCGATTCAGGGCGAAGAGTTGATCGACGTCGCGGCGGTGAAACTGCCGAAAGAGAAAGTGATTGACACGACCGCTGCGGGCGACTCCTTCAGCGCAGGCTATCTGGCGGTGCGTTTGATCGGCGGCACCGCAACGGATGCGGCAAAACGCGGACATCTGACGGCCAGCACCGTCATCCAGCATCGCGGGGCGATCATCCCACGCGACGCAATGCCTCAGTAATGCTCATTAACAGGCCTACAAGACCGTAGGCCTGATAAGTGTAGCGCCATCAGACATCACACCATTACCGGATGGCGGCGTTAACGCCTTATCCGACCTACCTGTTTACTGTGCTGCCGGAATATCAGTGACTTCCGGATGCGACTCATCCATTTCTACACTGGTTGTGGCTGCCGCTGAGGTGACAGGCGCCATGATTTGATCCCACGTCGCCTGTAGATCCTTCATATTGAACTCAGGTTCGCCTTTCGGTTGCAGCAGGATCAGTGCCATATCCTGCGATAACTGCTGGCGAAGATCCTGATTCAGCATTTCAACAGTGAGGTTGTTGAGGAAGTCCTGGCGTAGTTTCTGATACTGCTCAGGGGCGATATCCACCACCTGATTTTGCAACGAACGCATGCGTTGGCTGATCAGGATGTCAGTATCGGTACGCGCATAGGTCGCAAACAACTTCTGCAATTCCAGACTCTTTTGCGCCACCAGCGCGTTAAATTCTTCTTCTGGCAGGCCATCGTTGCGAACTTTCGCCAACTCACGCGCCACCATCCCCAGATTCGCATTCAGCCTGTCGTTGGCGGTCTCAATGTTGATTGCGCACTGGGCGCGCAGGAACAGTACCCGGCAGTCGAAACCAAGGCCAATTTTCGCGTTGTTCTTGCTCAGCGCTTGCTGAACATGCCAGAACAGCGCTTCACGGGCTAAATCGGCGCGCCAGTAACGCAGTAATGCGGCAGATTCGCGGATAGGTTGCCACGGCGTGTCCCACATAATAGAAAGACGATCCTGACGTACTGCATCCGTCATAATGCTGACCGCTTCCGCACGTAGCGGCGCAAGGGTCGGTACTGGCGCAGGTGTTTCGCGCTGACCTTTTAATTCACCGAAGGTTTTGTTGATTTGCTCAGCAACCGAACGCGCATCCACGTTGCCGACAATAATCAGCGTCATCGCGTCCGGGGTGTACCATTTCTGGTAGAAATCTTGAATTTTCTCCGCATCAACCGGTTGTTTCAGCGGGTCAGCGGGGTCATGACCTAACAATACCGAGCCTTTCAGACGATAGCGCCACCAACCTTCTTTGGTATCCACGGGCCAGGTCGTGACCATATCTTCGCTGCTCAGCGCGTAGTTCACCGTTTCCGGCGTGATCGTCAGCTTACCTGAGACGGTGGCCAGGTAAGAAAGTGCTTCTTTAAGCAGATCGTTACGGTTATTCGGTAAGCTGAGGTTATACAGCGTGGAATCGTAAGAAACGATAACGGGCGGCATCGGACGTTTAGGATCAAACCCTTGCTGCCAAAGTGAACGTGCTTGCGTGGCCTCCAGGCCGCCACTTTGCGTCAGCGCAATACGCGGGATAGCATGGCTGAAACCGCTCTGTTGTGTACTCTCGGCGAGAGAACCAGTATTGACCAACAGGCGAACCTCAATTCGGTCGCTGGGGCGCTGTGGAGTGGCTAAGACTTGCCACTGCAAACCATTTGCCAGCGTCCCTTGTTGCCATGCTGGATCGGGCTGGAGCGCATCAGCCTGCACATAGCCGGCAGCGGCCATCATCAGCAAACCGCCTGCTAGAAGTCGAATTTTTGTGCCCTGCATGTGAACCCCTGATCAACAATCCTGGTAATAAAAAGACAATCCTGAAAAGGCTTATCTGAATATGACGTTAAAAACACTTCGTGTTAGACCGCAAGAACATGGAAATGTCGCGGATGAAGTGTAAAAAAACCGAAGCCGCCCGATAAGGCGGTTCTGGTGCAGGGGTCAATTATGCGCAAACACCCGCAGTCCTGGAAGGGACTGCGGGCATTAGAGGTGAGATTAAGAGGATATTTCGTGCGATTTGCCTTCCGACGTACGATTATTCAGCACATCGTCGAGTTTTTTGTGGTCCAGTTCTTTCACCCATTTGGCGACCACGACGGTTGCCACGCCGTTACCAACCAGGTTGGTCAGCGCACGGGCTTCAGACATAAAGCGGTCGATACCGAGGATCAGCGCCAGACCCGCAACCGGCAAATGCCCGACGGCGGAGATAGTCGCAGCCAAAACGATGAAGCCACTTCCGGTAACCCCGGCCGCCCCTTTCGAGGAGAGCAGCAACACAACCAATAGCGTTATCTGATGGAAAATATCCATATGGCTGTTCGTCGCCTGCGCGATAAACACCGCCGCCATAGTCAGATAGATGGATGTACCATCCAGGTTGAATGAATAGCCGGTAGGAATAACCAACCCGACGACCGACTTCCGGCAACCCAGTTTTTCCATCTTGTCGAGCATACGCGGCAACGCAGACTCGGAAGAAGAAGTCCCCAGAACAATCAGCAACTCTTCACGGATGTAGCGAATAAATTTGAAAATGCTGAAGCCGGTTGCACGGGCGATCCCGCCAAGTACCACCACCACGAACAGGATACAGGTGATATAGAAGCAGATAATCAACTGCCCTAACTGCACCAGCGTCCCCACGCCGTATTTACCGATGGTAAAGGCCATTGCGCCAAACGCACCGATAGGCGCCAGACGCATGATCATGTTGATGATGCCGAAAATGACCTGCGAGAAGCTTTCAATCACGTTGAAAATCATCTGTCCTTTGCTGCCCAGACGATGGAGAGCAAAACCGAACATCACGGCAAACAGCAATACCTGCAGGATGTTACCGCTGGCAAACGCACCAATGACGCTACCCGGAATGATATCCATCAGGAAGCCCACGATCCCCTGGTCTTTCGCCTGCTCAGCGTAAACCGCGACAGCTTTGGCATCCAGTGTGGCCGGATCGACGTTCATCCCGGCGCCAGGTTGCACCACGTTAACAATGATGAGGCCAATGATCAGCGCAACAGTACTGACGACTTCAAAGTACAGCAGCGCAACCGCGCCTGTGCGGCCAACGGCTTTCATGCTTTCCATACCTGCAATGCCGGTCACGACAGTACAGAAGATAACAGGCGCGATGACCATCTTAATGAGCTTAACGAACGCGTCGCCAAGCGGTTTCATTTGAGCGCCTAATTCAGGATAGTAATGGCCAAGGAGGATACCAATGGCAATTGCTGTCAGGACCTGAAAGTAAAGGCTTTTAAATAAAGAGGTTTTCATAGGGTGTCCTTGAAGTAAAAACCACAGGCCTTGTGAGGTTATGATTGACCTGCGGCCTTAAAATAACACCCCGACAACATGACAGAAATGTACCTGGATCATAATTGAAACAAAAATGTTAAGAAGTTTGAGCTGGCTCGCACAAGTCAGGCCTTTTTTAAGTTTTGTAATCAGACTATGCGTCTTTCAGGTAGCGCTCTTCAAACACTTCAGCAGGAACAGGGCGGGCAAATAAGAAACCTTGCGCCACTTCGACACCCGCTTGCGCCAGCCAGTCACGCTGCGCTTGCGTCTCTACACCTTCGGCGATCATCTGCAAATTAAGGCTGCGGGCCATCAGGATAATTGCGGTGACCATGCTGTTATCTTCCGGTAGCCCATCAACGAACATTTTATCGATTTTGAGCACATCGACAGGTAGCGACTTCATGTGTTGAAGCTGGCGTAACCCCGCGTATCCCATACCAAAATCGTCCAGCGCAATACGGACGCCCGCATTACGTAATGGGCGTAAGATCGCCACCGCCGCATGAGGGTCGTCAATCCGGCGGCTTTCCGTCACCTCCAGAATCAATGTGCCCGGCTCAATGCGGTAACGGTTTAACAACTCCAGCAGATCCGACACCATACTCGGGTGCATGAGTTGCAACGCGGAGAGATTCACAGAAAGCGGCATCATCAGGCCGCGCTCTTGCCAGGCCGAAAGCTGGCGACAGGACTCTTCCAGCACCCAATGACCGACGGTCACCATCAGGCCACAGGATTCAATACGTTCAATCAACCCTTCAGGCAGTTCCCAGCTCCCATCCGGCTGCTGCATACGCAATAACGCTTCTGCGCTCAGCACCTTGCCACTGGACATATCCACCTGTGGCTGCAGCCAAATGGCGAACTGGTGATTATCCAGCGCGCTAAGAATGTCGCTCTCTTCCGTCAAACGTTGCTGCGCCAGTTCCATCTGTTTCGGGTCAAAGAACTGAATTTGATTTTTGCCTTTGCGCCGCGCGGTAAATGCGGCGGACACTGCACGACCGTACAGCTGTTCCGCGGTCAAATCGCCATAAAACATCGCGATGCCAATACTACAACTGGGGCGCAGTTGTATGCTTTCGATCGGCAGTCGCTCATTAATGATAGTGAGTACTTGCTGACCTAGTGTTATTGCATGCCACGGCTCTTTGATGCCGTGTCCGATGATGGCAAAGTCGTAACCACTCACCTGAGTGAGCACCATTCTCGGCGCCAGCACGGATTTCATCTTTTCCACCAGCGTCAGCAGCAGAATTTCCCGCTGCGTCTCTTTCAGAACGCCCGCGGTATCGCGCAGTGTTTCACATGTCACAATCATCAGTGCTGTCGTCAGTTGGCGCGCCACTACCTGCTCCAGCATCCCCATCAGGAACGCTTTATTCGGCAACTCTGAAACCGGAAAACGCATCGCGTTGTCTGTTTGTTCTTCATTGTAACGCAGCAAAATCTGCTGGTTCAGGTTGTAACTGCGCACCAGCATGCCGATTTCATCATCCTGATGCAGACGCGGCAGCGTCAACTGATGCCCAATCAGATCTTGTTGCGAAACGTCATTGAGCTCACGAGCGATATTACGCAACGGATGCAGAATCAGGCGATTTACACACCAGGAGATGGCAACGGTGAGCACCAGCGACAAAAGTAAGTAAATGGTTACTAACGTGGAGACGGTACTGATGACAAACTTATACATGCGGAACGAGTCGGCCTGGAGCACCAGATACGCCAGCGGCTGCGGGTTTGCCGGGCGTTCAAGCGAGTAAACCGGCAGCGAGATCTGTACCGGCAGCTCAAACAGGCGAGTGACCATGACCGGTACCGGGCGCTCGGGAATAAAACTGATACGCAATGCCTGAAACTGATTAGGCAACACGACATCGGCGCGGCTGACCACCCCGGCAGGTTTAATACTGACAAGAATAGATTCCGCCTGGGGGATATCGCCCTTGAGAATTGCCGCAGACAAAGGTTCCCGAACAGAGCGAGCGATGCTTTCCAGTTGCGTAGCCGTGTTATAGCGGTTCTGCTGTACCAGATGAAACAGCAAAACGGTGCAAAATATAAAAACGAACACCATGACAACAGCTGCAACCATTGCCATCTGCTTAATTGTTAACGAGCGACTGACGCGCAAATTGACTCTCCAGGAATATCTTTAAAAGCCGCCAGAGTATACCTGATCGTGGCGGCATTAAGAGAGGCGGTATCTGAAAACTTACCAGTCAGCGTAAGGCACCAGCGGCTGCGGCGGTAAATCCATATCGCCCTGCCAGCCTGCGGCAGAATAACGCGCATACAACAAGAAATGGCTTGGGGTGTAGTCCTTCGCCTCCTGAATATCTACCGCCGTTCCGATAAACCAGTTCGAGGTGACGCGACGCTCGATCAGCGCCCGCGCCGTGTAACCGAAGCCCTGACTGCTACCACCATCGTTGGTTTGATTAGCAGCCTCTTCCTGCCATTCTGTTGGGATGAGATTCATCAGCGGATAACGCGGCATCGTCTTGGTGCGCGAATGCGACCATGAGACGGACCCGCCCAGCTCCCACGACCAGTTTTCTGTGCGTTGGCGCCACAACACCGGCACGGCGAAGGAGAGATACTCTTGCGGGCTGTAGTAACCGCCCTGACCCAGCGAGTATCCGCTCAGGTCTTTATCGTAGTGCCAAATCATGTTGCTCAGACCGATGGTGACACGACGATTATTCTCGTTAATGATTTTGTAGTAGTAGCCGGTCATCCAGCGTACACGCCAGTTATCTTCCACATTCTGCCCGGTGAGCTGATCGCCGGTCAGCGACGCCCAGACACCGTTCGCTTCGCCTTTATCATAGCTGAGGCTGATTCCGCCGCCGTCTGCACGGACGCCACCCCATGTTTTATTGGTATTACTTGGCGCATCTTTCTGCCCGCCAAAAGCCAGCAGCGAACTGGAGATAGGACGACGGTGCGCGTTCAGGGTGTAGCCCAACGGACCGATGTCGTTGCTGTAACTCACGCCACCGACGACATCAACGACATTGAAGCCCATTGGCGTGGTGCCAATATCCCAGCTCCAGGTATCATTCGCCCAGCCAACGGCGACGCTGGCGCCACGATCCGACTGACTGCGGTTGCCGCTACAGTCGGACAAGGTACACGTGCCCCAGTTGTCATCGTAATTCCCGCTGGCATCATCCGAGAAGCTGCCCACGTTCATGTTGACCATATCGGTACGAAAGAACATGCGTCCGTCGGAATACGGCGCATCCACATGCAGCATGGTGGTGTGCGCTTTCAGGTCAGAATAACCGCCGGTACCGCTCGATCCCCAGTAATCATGTTCAAGGGTGACGTTGAGATCCTGCTGACGATATAAATCCGCCGCATCGCTACGTACGCCGCGTTTCAGCCAGTCGTCTTTCTCGTCATTGCGCGTCAAACGGGTAAAAGTATCGTTATCTTCTGGACGCGTTGGTGTGATACCCGAGGCCACCATCGCATCTTTGTAAGTCTCAAGCGCCTGCTCTGGTTCGCCCGCCTGCGCCTGAATAGCCGCGGCGTCTCGCAGAACCATCGCATTTTCCATCGACGGCGGCTGCGATTTCGCCTGCGGCACAATTTTATTGAACGTTTGCTGCGCGCTCGCGGTGTCGCCCAACTGCATCTGCGCCAGCGCAATACGACGCTGCATGTTGATAGACGGCGTTTCTCCGGCGTCTGTAGCAGGCAATTTTGCCAGTTCAGCGCGTGCCGCCTCTTTATCCCCTTGAGCGAGATAGACTTCCGTCAAACCAAGATGGGCATCAACGTTATTCGGCTCACGAGCCAGAACCGCCTCATAGGAAGCGCGTGCGCTCGCATACTCACGGCGCTGCTGCGCCCAGTCGGCAAGTGTTAAATCAATACGAGTGGAGGCCGGTTGCTGTCGGAGTAACTCTTCCGCTTCCCGTTCCTTGCCGCTATCACGCAGACGGTTAGCGGTTTCCAGCACCTGGTTGCTTTGCAGCCGGTCTGCCAGTTCCTGAATATTGCTGTTCCACTGGCTACGCGGCAGGCTGTTAATATGCGCCATTGCCGCACGATCCTGATCATTACCGGAGAGGTAAAGTCCGTAGGCATAGACCTGTTCTGGGTCATTGGGTTTCTGGCGCGCCAGCGCGCTCATCTGCGCATCGGCCTGGCTGCGCTGCCCGGCGTTCCAGAGATCGCGTGACAGGCGATAAGTGACCCAAACGCTGCCCGGATCCATTGCCAGTCTGCGGCGGTGCAGTTCAGCGGCCTGAGCCCAGCTTCCTTGATTTTCCAGCGCTTCTGCCCGCTGTGCCAGGCGATCGTTTTCGAGGCTGCGCTCAATGTCATCAATGCTGCGACGCTGGCTGGCGGAAAGCGAGGCGATAAATGCCGAGGCTTTCTCCGGAGACTGCTGCCGATAAATATTCGCTAACCCGCGCACCGCGTTACTGTTGCTGCTGTCCATGCGCAGCGTTTGTTGATAGTAGCGTTCAGCGGCAGCGTAATCTTTACGCGCCATCGCCACATCGCCCAGCCCCAGCACCGCATAGCTGTCGGTGTTATCAATGTTTCTCGCCTGCTGATAAAGACGTTCTGCCTGGTCCGGATTATTGGCTTTCAGGGCGGCGTCACCTTGCTGAATCGACAGCCAGTAGCGGTTCACTTTGAGCAGACTTTCCCACTTGTCACGGCTGCTGCTTTGCGGATCCATCGCAAGGGCTTTCTGAAATTGCACCACGGCGCGTGCGCGATCGCCACGCTGTGAATATGCCTGCCCCAATGCGCCAACGGCTTCGCTATCGTCATGGTTTGCGCTGACGGCCTGCTGTAATTCCGTCACGGCTTTGCCGCCTTGTCCGGCGTCAACCGCAGCCATCCCCTGGGCTCTGGCTCTGAAAGCCGGATCGGCCAGCTGTTTTTGTTGTTCATTCAGCTTTTCGCGCGCCGCATTGACGCTGTCGCCTTCGCTGAACACCGTCAGATACTTTTGCAGTGCCTGCACGCTGGCTTCACTTACTGGCAAGTCTTTGATTTGTTTATACCAGATATTCGCCGCCGCGTTGCGTCCGCTGCTGGATTTCGCCATCTGTTCTAATACCGCAAACCCTTCTTCGCGCCGTCCGTCATCAAATAGCAACTGAGCCAGTGTATTTTGTAAACCGTTATTGCCTGGGTTGCTGGCGTTGATTTTTTTGAGCTGATTAATGGCGTCGTTACGCCGCGCGGGTAATTTTGCCACCGTCGTCCAGTATTCGACCGCCAGCTCACCCTCTGGTGGATTCCCCTTGAACAACTTATCGTAAGCGGCAATCGCTTCTTCCGGATGCCCGGTGGTGGCCTGCAGGCGCGCCTCCTGCAAGGACTGTCTTCCCTCCGGCGTGGAGAGCAGCATGGTCGTGCGGGACGATTTATACGCGGTAGAACTCGGCGCTAACTGGGAGAGTCGGTCGAGCTGTTTCTGTGCCCCTGCAATATCGCCCTGACGCAGTAAATAACGAAAACGGGCGGCAATCACGTCCGGATTATTCGGGTTCATCAGTTCCAGACGGTACAACGACTGGCGCACCAGATCTTCACGGTGCGAGGCTTCGCCGAGTCGCACCTGCTCCAGCAATTGCTGTTGCGCGGAAGGCGCAGCATGAACCATCGGCATTAATGTCAGACCGAGCGATAAACTGAGTAAACTTAATGTGAACTTGCGCATTCCTGGCCCCAGTCAGGTAGTAACTCACCGCGAAGGGTGAAGCGAAAACGATGCTGATCCCAGCCTTGTCCAAAAAGGGTCAGCACGTAGCTGTAATAGGCATCGCTGCCAGGAAAGTTGTCGGTCACACGCTGTCGCTGCACCGCTGTCGCATCGCGGTTTTGCAGGAAAGGCAGCAGAGCGGCAGAAAAGCCTACCGGGCCATTGCCCTGTGCTTTGCCGCTGGCGACGTCCACTTTCTCCGGTGGAATGCCATTTTTTGTTGTCAGGGTAGCCATCGGTTTAAATCGCGCGAGCAGACGCGCTTTTTGCGGATCGCCATCATGCAGCATGCCCGCCCACATATAGACACGAATGGCATCGTAGCTGCTGACCAGCGTTTTTTCCGGCTTCAACTGCCAGCCTTTATTTTTCTCATAACGCACCCAGTCAGGCGAAAAGCCTTTCGGGGCTGTTTCCAGCAGCAGGCGAAGATTGGTTTCACGCAGCGTAGTCCACGGCGCGCCAAAACGGGTAAAGTACTGCGCCAGTTGCGGCGGTAAATAACTGGGATTAAAGCGCCAGCTTGCCGTTTCCGCGAAACCGACTTTCCCCGGTAACAGCATGGAGCCCAGCCCCGGCACGGTGACGACTTCCTCACGGGCAATGCGTTTTAACAGCGCGGTGCCGATTTCGGTATAACGCGGCGTTTTCCACAGCCTGCCAGCTTCCAGCAACGACCAGGCAATCCAGATATCACTGTCGGATGCAGAGTTAATGTCCAGCACGCTCCACGTTTTCGGGTCTTTTTGCCCCCAAAGCCACGCTGGCAGATGCTCCTGTAAAGAACCTTGCGCCAGGTTGTTTTGCGTCCACTCCAGCAGGAGATCAAACGCTGGGCGGTCATTCGCGGCGAGGGCAAAGAACATCGCGTAGCTTTGCCCTTCAGAGGTGCTGATTTTACGCGCATCGCTGGGATCGATTACCCGCCCTTGCTGGCTGATGTAATCTTTTTTGAACTGTGTCCAGGCAGGCCATGTGCAGGCGGCCTGGACATTCACGGCGGCGACCATTAACACCGTTAACGTCCATCCACGAAGCGCGTTCATCGTTAATTACTCATTGTCCGGATCAAGACGACGGCGACTAATGATACGCAGCAGACGCCACAGCACCCAGGCCAGAAGCACGACGCTCACCGCCGCCAGAATGGCCAGCAGGACCGGGTGGTTCGACAGGGCATACCACAGACGTTCAAACCACGGTAAATGGCCGACGTAGTAAACATCCCCTACTCGCAGGCTGTTAACACCGGACTCACGAATGACCGCAACAGAACCAAACATCGCCGCCCGTTTTCCGCTGTCGTTCATCGCTTCGTTCAGTAACGTATAACCGCGTGGGCTATCGGCCAACAATGCAATCACACTTCGCTGATCGTTAAACGGTGACTGGAAGCCCACCACGGCCGCCATCGGGCCAGAGGAGGTCAGGGTTGTACGCACATCCGCCACGCGATCGGCCATATCCGGCATAATGCTCGGGAAGGGGGTCTGACGTGTCGGGGTATTTACCCAGCTCTGCGTCGCCTGTACCAGCAGATCGATTCGCTTATCATCTTTGAGCTTATCGGGGATGGTGCCGATTAACATGATGTCGGCGTCTTTACCCTGAATCTGGCTGCTATCGTCGGCGATATTCAGGTTAATCGACGGGAAGCCGGTTTGCGCCCCTATCGTCCCGGTCACATCCAGTAGCGTTTCCATCTGCGCTTCGTTCGGGGTTTTCGGCATAACCATGATCGTTTCAGACAGGTCAGCCATACGACTGAACGGGAAACCCGCATTCGCGAAAGCACGCAGATCCGGCATCGCAATAAAGTGGTAATACTTCGAGAAGTCGATAGTGGAATCGTCGCTGATCACGACATGATTCTGTACCGGTTGGAAAGTGACGCAGTTATCAACCGATCCCCCTGGCATCGGGTTCATATACTGGAAATCAAAGCGCAACTGGTTCATCGCTCCCAGTTTTAACGCTGGAATCGCGACATCCGTTTTACCGTCCAGAAGCCCTTGCAGAACCGGCAGACGCAGCAACAGGCGATTGCTTTCCTGGGCGCTGTTCAGGTTAAACGCTTGCAGGAACTGGTTATTCAGACTGATATCCATCCGCGAACTGTCTTTCTGCGGCGGCGTGGTGTAACGGTAGTTGAGGTTCATATCAATACCGGTACTGCGTAACAGATACAGATCCGGCGGCAGGTTCAGCGACACGTTGATCGGCGCAGGCTCCAGCCCTGTTGACTGTAACTGCTCTTCATAGGTTTTCAGCTCGCCAAAGGTCACCGCGCGGTCAGTGCGCACCCAATTCGGCGCGTCATAAGGCTGACGGGCCAGCAGTGGTTTCACTTCATTCACCACCACGCTATTGCCACGGAACAGAATATTCCCCTGAGCGATCCCCTTCGCGGCCTGTAACAGGTCTTTGTCATCACGGCCAAAGACCACCAGCAGTTTCACATACGGGTTATCCGGATGGTTCATCATCTCGACAACCGGTGCTTTCACCGCCGGATAATCGCGCAGGAAGTCCGGGCGTTTGTCGTTAGTGGCAAAGACAATCGCATTACGATCGGGCAGTTTGTTATACATCACCGGGAAGTGCTGACCGCGCCAGCCCGCACGTGAACCAAACCAGGAGGAGACGATCGATGCCGCCTGTTGCAGTTCCTTATCCGGTGATTGTGCAAAGACCATCGGCAAGGTAACAGGACGATTATCTCGCGGGTCAAAGAACGGGATCGGGAAGTGCGAGAGATCGTTGTTTACCGGCAGTGTCTGGTAAGTCAGATCCAGTACGCTACTGCGGCCGACATCCACCCACAGCGTGCTGCTGGCCGGATTTTCACAGACATCACGGTAATGCCCAACAAATTCCAGACGCACCCGGTTAAAATCAGTAATAAACAACGGGTTGATCGGCATCTGGGCCAGCGTTTTTTTACCCAGTTGCTCTTTGGTGACAGGCAATACGCCCATCAATTCATCATTCAGGTAAACCTTTAGCTGAGACTGAATCGGCAACAGCGACGGCGATGGGGTGTATTCGAGGTTCAACACCGCTTTCGAAACCACTTCATCGCTGCGCATCCCGAACTCAATACCACCGTTCGGGTTGACGCCACGCAGAACCATACTGCCCGGCGGCGGCGCAATTTGCGCAAAGGTGAGCTTCACGTCGCGGGAAGGCGCCTTCTGCTCGACAATGGGCGCGTTTGCCCCCACCACGCCTGGCATCACCTGTCCGACGGGCTGATTTTCATCTGCCGGCGCAGGCACAGCTGGCGCCTCTTCTGGCTCAGCATTTACCAGTGGTTGCATTGCAGGCGTCGCATGCGTCATGAAAGAAGGGAAAGTGCTCATCCCTATTGCCACTGCACAAATCCAGGAAAGTTTTCTTTTCATCGCGTTATCATCATTGTTGAGCCATAACCTGATCCGGCTGTTGTACCGCCACGCCCCGCTCTGGGCGACGTGGAATAAACGACACAATCCAGGAAACCAGCGTCGTCAGAGACCAGAAAATTACTTTGACGGAAGACGGGGCAAACTCCGCGAGGTGTCGATAACCACGGAAGCCCAGCTTCAGAATATCCAGCAGACTTTCCAGAGGTTTATCTTCCGGGAAGCTGTCCTGCCAAAGCGCCCAGGTATCTGCCCGGGCGAACGTGCACTGTACAAAATCAATATGTTGTTTCGTGGTCAATGGCATCAGTTGCAGCCCCACTTCATTGCCCATCACGCGCACAACTTGCGTCGGGAAGACATATTCCTGCTGGCCGCGTTTAAGCAACAAATTCACCTTCTGTCCTTCCAGCACCTGCGCCTTGCCGTTGATCTTGATCCCCAGACCGCCATCGGAGAAGTCATGCACAGTGCACGAGAACAGATGGCCATCTTCACGGGCAATGGCGGCGGGCATTGAGATCTCAACACGATGTGCCCGTCTGACCTGTTTGCTCTCCACAGAAACGGCCACCGCGCCGCCGAGAATAATCAGGTTGTATAAAACCCATAACAGGCTGACGATCACGGTGAGGATTTCGTTTTCAGGGCCGTAGTAGAAGCGCCAAACGCCCACCGCCACACCGAGCAGGTTGAGCAAGACCAGGAAGATATAGGGCCGCGAAATAACCCAATCCACGTACTCTTCTTCAACCAGTCCGCCTTTTGCCGTCACGTTAAACTTCCCTTTGTGCGGGTTAATCAGCGCCACCATCGTCGGCGGGGCGATATACCATGCCAGCACCGTTTCGTAGATCTCACTCCAGAACGAGTGGCGGTATTTCCCCTGGATCTTCGAGTTGGTCAGGCTGGCGTGGACCATGTGCGGCAACACGAACAACGCAATCATCAGCGCAGGGGCATAGATGATATAGGCGTGTAACAGCAAGAAGGCCAACGGCGCCGTGAGGAAGATAAGCCGGGGAATGCCGGACAAAAAGTGGAACATGGCGTTCACGTAACACAATCGCTGCGCCAGTTTTAAGCCTTTGCCGGTGAGCGGGTTGTCCAGACGGAAGATTTGCACCATCCCACGCGCCCAACGAATACGTTGCCCGATATGCGCAGACAGACTTTCTGTCGCCAACCCCGCCGCCTGCGGAATACGCATATAAGCAGAGGTATAGCCACGGCGGTGTAAACGCAGCGAGGTATGGGCATCTTCAGTCACGGTTTCTACGGCAATGCCACCAATCTCATCTAACGGTTTACGACGGATAACCGCACACGAACCGCAGAAGAAGGTGGCATCCCACATATCGTTGCCATCCTGCACCAGCCCATAGAACAGCGTCCCTTCGTTCGGCGTTTTGCGAAAACGCCCCAGGTTGCGTTCAAACGGGTCCGGCGAGAAGAAATGGTGTGGCGTCTGCATCATCGCGAGCTGTTTCTCTTTGAGGAACCAGCCCATCGTCATTTGCAGGAACGAGCGCGTTGGCACGTGGTCGCAGTCAAAGATCGACACAAACTCGCCCTTCGCATATTTCAGAGCGTTGTTAATGTTCCCGGCTTTCGCGTGTTCATGGGTAGGACGAGCAATGTATTCCACCCCTACGGTCTGAGCAAACTGGCGGAACTCTTCTCTCCCGCCATCATCCAGAATCCAGATTTTCACCTTATCTTTTGGCCAGTCGATGCCCAACGACGCATATATGGTGTTTTTCACCACACTGAGATCTTCGTTGTAAGTGGGCACAAAAATATCGACGGTCGGCCATTGCGACATCTCTTTTGGCAATGGAACAGGCTGACGATTAAGCGGCCAAATCACCTGGAAATAACCCAGCACCAGTACGATCCAGGCATAAGTCTCGGCAAACAGTAAAACGAGACCACAAACCAGACTCACCGGGTCATCCCAGTTCAGCGTCGACGTATAGCGCCACCAGATATAACGGCAAGACACCGTCAGCGACAGCACGATCAGCATCAGGGCAGAGAAACGTCCTGGCAGTCGGCGGACCCACAACGCCACCCCCCACAGCAGCATCAGGAAGATAAATTGTGACAGCGGGTTAAACGGCTGGGTAATACAAATCACCGCCAAAATCAGCGAAAACGTCACGATAATGCCCAAAATGAAGCGACGCGCCCCAGTGCTGAGATGCCCCAACTCTTTTTTCGAGTCCAGGTGGAGCGTGCGTTGACTCACGCGCTCAGGCAACGCATCCATCCATTGATGGTAGCGGCCACGCACACCCTGCAAACGGGCAAACGACCGCCAGCGCGGCTCGCTTTTTTCTTTTCGCTGAGAAGTCGCCATCAACCAGAGCGTTTGAATGGCGTAGCGGGCAGGATCCAGAGGGCGCGGGCGGGCGGCGTTAATATGCGGATACAGCGCTTTATGCTGGCCACGAATACGCTGCCAGCGCGGATGCTCAAGTGGGATGAACACCCATGCCAAAATCACCCAAAAACAGCCCATCGCTGCGCTAAAACATGACGCGCCATGACGACGATAATCCTGATAACGCTCGCTCAGGCGCGCGTTAACCGGCGGAATGAGCAACCACCGGGACAGGAGACTCATGATGGGCTCCCGACAGGCGTTTTATGACCGGCATAATGCAACAGACACCAGTTTGCCAACGTCAGTATCTCCTCCGCCGCCAGCGAATCACTGCGATATTCTCCCAGCGGTTGCTTCGACGCCATGCACTCCGCCATCGCTTCATCCCGGTGAATGATCATCGGTAGCAGGCGACGCTGACTTTGCAGCCAAATTTGGTACAGGTCATCCTGCAACTGACTGCCGATGCGTAAGTCATTGATCAGAATATGCGCACCGGTAGGCAGCGCCTGCTGGTGAAGACGGATATGGCAATTCGTGTCTGCATTCACCACGGCCAGCGTGTGATCGCAAAGATTCACCCACTGACGGGTGAGCGGTGAAGTGTCAGAAGGAAGATCCAGCAGGATCCAGGAATAGCGCCCGCTCTCTTTCAGCGCGGAGATCCCCTCGCAGACCCCGCCCAGGCGATCTTGCCACTCCTGAAGGTTTTCACGCTCTTGCGCACTCAGTTGACCAAATGGCAACAGGTCGAGTTGTGAGGTATAGCGCATGCCAGCATCACGCCAGTCGCGGTTATCCAGTATCGCCCTCGCCCACCCTTCACGGTGAACAAAGTCCACGTTGAATGACAGGCGCAACAAATTGTCGGGACTGACATCCACAACAAGTACGTTTTCCCCTAATATCTGCAACGCCCAGGCGAGTGCCGAAGTGATCGACGTGGTACCGACACCACCGCGCACGCCCTGCAATCCCAGAATAGCCATCCACGGCTCCCTTATTGTTGTTGCGCAAATTCAGCCAGCAACGGCCAGCGTTTAATCGCCGCAGAGAGCTGTTCGCGTTGGGAAATATCGGTGTAATCTATTTCAGGCAGCGAAAATGCCTGACTTAAGGCCAGAAAATCATTTTGGAAGGTATAGCCCAAAGCTGAATCAGACTGAGTACCTGGTTCATTGTTATACATTCTGATTTATCCCTTTTGAATATACTCGCCACGCTTCAGACATTTTTTTGGCTGCACTCCGTCCCTTCCCATCGTTAATCTTCAGCACAGAAAATCGTTCATTTTTTGAACTTCCTGGTGCTCAATTTATAATGATAATGAAAAATCAAAGACTGATGTTACAAGGCTTCCTGCCTGACGGATGGATTTACATGCTAAATCTGATACGTTTTAATTTCAATGTTAGGTTTATTTCTGTGCTTTCGCTAGTAAACTGATAAGCAGATAAAATAGTGACAAGAGGGACACTGTGGACCCCGTATTTTCTATCGGTATCTCATCATTATGGGATGAACTGCGCCATATGCCAGCCGGCGGTGTCTGGTGGCTTAACGCTGATCGCACTGAAGATGCCATCAGCCTGGTGAATCAAACGATTGCGTCTCAAACGGGCAACGCGAAAGTCGCGGTCATTTGCATGGGGAACGATCTGGAAAAATCGGTCAAATTAGATGAGGCTCACGGCCCGGAAAAAATTCAGTTATTTTCCATGCCGAACTCTGAAAAGGGACTATACTCATTGCCCCGCGATTTGCTTTGTTCCCTCCAGCCCACTCATTATCTTTTCATTCTTATTTGCGCAAATAACGCATGGCAAAATATATCTTCTGAACGTCTGCGTCAGTGGCTGGTAAAAATGAATAAATGGACCCAACTCCATCACTGTTCACTTCTGGTCATTAACCCAGGAAACAATAATGACAAACAGTCATCATTGCTGATGGGAGAATATCGATCTCTTTTTGGTCTTGCCAGTTTACGTTTTCAGGGCGATCAGCATCTGTTCGATATCGCATTCTGGTGCAATGAAAAAGGGGTCAGCGCACGTCAGCAACTCATCTTGCGTCATCAGGATAATCGCTGGGAACTGGCTCAACAGGAAGAAGCGGAGATCCAGCCTCGTAGCGACGAAAAACGGATCCTCGGCAATGTTGCCGTACTCGAAGGTGCCCCACCGCTCTCTGAGCACTGGGTGCTTTTCGACAATAACGAAACCTTATTCAACGAAGCGCGTACCGCTCAGGCGGCGACGATCATTTTCTCTCTGGCTCAGAATAACCAAATCGAACCCATGGCGCGCAACATTCATACCCTGCGTCGCCAGCGAGGCAGCGCGCTGAAAATCATCGTACGGGAAAACACCGCCAGTTTACGTGCCACCGACGAACGCCTGTTATTAGGCTGCGGCGCCAACATGGTCGTGCCGTGGAACGCGCCGCTTTCTCGCTGCCTGACGTTAATTGAAAGCGTTCAGGGGCAACAATTTAGCCGTTACGTACCGGAAGACATCACCACACTTCTCTCCATGACGCAGCCGCTGAAACTGCGTGGTTTTCAAAAATGGGATGTCTTCTGCGAAGCGGTGCATAACATGATGGCCAATACACTGCTTCCTGCGGATGGGAAAGGCGTCATGGTGGCGTTGCGACCGGTGCCTGGCATACGTGTCGAGCAGGCGCTCACATTATGTCGTCCGAACCGCACTGGCGACATCATGACCATTGGCGGCAATCGTCTGGTGCTGTTTCTGTCATTCTGCCGGGTTAATGATTTGGACACCGCGTTGAACCATATTTTCCCGCTGCCGACAGGCGATATTTTCTCCAACCGTATGGTCTGGTTCGAAGACAACCTCATCAGCGCCGAACTGGTGCAAATGCGCTTATTGTTGCCAGAGATGTGGGGCAAACCGCTGCCGCTGACGCAAGGGCCGAACCCCGTTTTGAATGCTGAACACGATGGGCGAGCCTGGCGCCGTATTCCGAAACCCTTGCGACTGCAGGATGATGCTATGGAGCGAACATCATGATGAATATCAATGATATCATTCAAATCATTATCTTCTGCGCACTGATTTTCTTCCCGCTGGGCTATCTGGCACGCCATTCGCTTCACCGTATTCGGGACACCACCCGGCTTTTATTTGCCAAACCTCGCTATGTAAAACCAGCCGGAACCTTGCGCCGCGCTTCGAAAGTCAAGGCAGACAACAAATGACTCAGTATACTCAATCCTCATCAATGCCTTCGCCGTTATGGCAATACTGGCGCGGGCTTTCTGGCTGGAATTTTTACTTTCTGGTGAAATTCGGTCTGCTTTGGGCCGGCTATCTCAATTTCCACCCATTACAAAACCTGGTATTCATGGCCTTTTTGCTCATGCCAATACCAAAGTACAGTTTGCATCGCCTTCGCCACTGGATTGCTATTCCGATTGGTTTTGCGCTTTTCTGGCATGATACCTGGCTACCCGGCCCGGAAAGCATCATGAGCCAGGGTTCGCAGGTTGCCGGATTTAGCGCCGACTATATGCTCGATCTGGTGACCCGTTTTATCAACTGGCAGATGATTGGCGCGATATTCGTTCTGTTGATCGCCTGGCTGTTTCTGTCGCAATGGATTCGGGTGACGGTTTTCGTTGTCGCAATCCTCGTCTGGCTGAACGTGCTGACACTGGCGGGGCCGAATTTCTCTCTGTGGCCAGCAGGTCAACCTACCAGCACGGTCACAACCACCGGCGGCTCTGCGGCAGCAACCGTAGCAACTGCAGGCGATACGCCCGTCGTGGGTGATATTCCGGCCCAGACGGCACCACCAACCACGGCGAATCTGACCGCCTGGCTGAATACTTTCTACAATGCCGAAGCGAAGCGGAAAACGCCGTTCCCTAGCTCACTTCCTGCAGATGCTCAACCGTTCGAACTGTTGGTGATCAACATCTGTTCACTCTCCTGGTCTGATGTCGAAGCCGCAGGTCTGGCATCGCATCCGCTGTGGGCGCATTTCGACATCCTGTTCAAACACTTTAACTCCGCGACCTCATACAGCGGCCCAGCGGCAATTCGCCTGCTGCGCGCCAGTTGCGGTCAACCTTCACATACAAACTTGTATCAACCAGCAGGCAATGACTGCTACCTGTTCGATAATTTGTCGAAGCTGGGCTTCACACAACATCTGATGATGGGGCATAACGGCGAGTTTGGCGGCTTCCTGAAAGAAGTGCGTGAGAATGGCGGTATGCAGAGCGAGCTTATGGACCAGAAAGGTCTGCCTGTCACACTGTTGGGCTTTGATGGCTCCCCAGTTTATGACGATACCGCCGTTCTCGATCGTTGGCTGGAAACGACCGAGAAAGATCAAAACTCACGGAGCGCAACGTTCTACAACACCCTGCCGCTGCATGACGGGAACCACTTCCCTGGCGTCAGCAAAACGGCGGATTACAAAGTTCGCGCCCAAAAACTGTTTGATGAGCTGGATGCTTTCTTCACCGAGCTGGAGAAATCTGGCCGTAAAGTGATGGTAGTAATGGTGCCCGAACATGGCGGTGCGCTGAAGGGCGACAGAATGCAGGTCTCCGGTCTGCGTGATATCCCTAGCCCTGCGATTACCAACGTACCGGCTGCGGTGAAATTCTTCGGGATGAAAGCCCCTCACCAGGGCGCGCCGATCGATATAAATCAGCCAAGCAGCTACCTGGCTATTTCCGAACTGGTGGTACGCGCCCTTGATGGGAAGCTGTTTACGGAAGACAACGTTAACTGGAACCAGCTAACGGGTGGACTGCCGCAGACCGCACCGGTCTCCGAGAATGCCAACGCGGTGGTGATTCAGTATCAGGGTAAACCTTATGTGCGCCTGAACGGCGGCGACTGGGTACCTTATCCGCAGTAAACCGAAAAAGGCCGCAGAGTCTCCCCTGCGGCCTGGTTCGGGCGCATATTGCCATCACGGCAGGCAGACACCCACAAGACACATTACTTCCGGTGACGTAGCCAGTTCACTACCAGGCTGACAATAATGCCAGCGATGATCGGAGCTGCCAGATCGTGCCAGAAGGCTGTGCCCAACTGCATGAGCGTCATAGAGCCGCCTTTGTTGCAATGGCAACTGTTCGCGGCTATTCTCAACTTGTCTGGAGTCAAGTTAGCCCCCGTTTTGTTGCCAGGTTTATACCAAACAACGTGCGGGGGTTTTCTCTTTCCAGCAACCGATGCCGCCGGGGATCAAGCCCCCGCAACATTGCGCCTCACCGGGCAAGCCCGGCTTGATGCAGATTCTACGGCAACCCCCAGCCCTTATCATCCCGCACTCCCCACACTGCGTGACGCTTCGCATTTACAGTATTTCCATGCCAGTCAGCCACTCCAGGGCTGGAAAGATTTTTGCCAGCTGGCAACTTTCCTGACACCAGCCCAGATATAAAACTTTCTAATGCACTGATATTAAAGAACTCCTTTCATGGCACAGCGATTGCTATCTGAGTATGAGCTGTTCTGTTTCGAATCAAAGGAGATATCATGACTGACTGTCGTACTTACGGATTCAACACCCAGATCGTTCACGCGGGACAACAACCCGACCCTTCCACTGGTGCGCTCAGTACACCTATATTTCAGACCTCAACATTTGTTTTTGACAGTGCCGAACAAGGCGCCGCCCGCTTTGCTCTCGAAGAGTCTGGGTACATTTACACTCGCCTTGGCAACCCGACAACCGATGCGCTGGAGAAAAAACTGGCGGTGCTCGAAAGAGGCGAAGCGGCGCTGGCGACGGCCTCGGGTATTTCGGCTATCACCACCACGCTGCTTACACTGTGCCAGCAAGGCGACCATATCGTTTCCGCCAGTGCGATTTATGGCTGCACCCACGCCTTTTTGTCGCACAGCATGCCGAAGTTCGGCATCAACGTGAGCTTTGTTGATGCCGCCAGGCCCGACGAAATTCGTGCGGCGATACGCCCGGAAACCCGGGTTATCTATATCGAAACACCCGCGAACCCGACACTCTCGCTGGTCGACATTGAAACGGCCGCCGGAATTGCGCATCTGCATGGCGCCCTGCTGGTCGTCGACAATACATTCATGTCGCCGTATTGCCAGCAGCCGTTGCAACTGGGCGCAGACATCGTGGTACACAGCGTGACCAAATACATCAACGGTCACGGAGACGTGATTGGCGGTGTCATTGTCGGCAAGCAGGAGTTTATCGATCAGGCCCGTTTTGTGGGTCTTAAAGACATCACCGGCGGCTGTATGAGTCCCTTCAACGCCTGGCTGACGCTACGCGGTATTAAAACGCTGGGCATCCGTATGGAACGCCACTGTGAAAACGCGCTAAAAACCGCCCGTTTTCTGGAAAATCACCCGGCAATCACCCGTGTTTACTATCCCGGATTGCCATCACACCCGCAGTACGAGCTTGGCAAACGGCAAATGAACCTGCCGGGCGGCATTATCAGCTTTGAAATTGCAGGCGGACTCGAGGCTGGCAGACGAATGATCAATTCTGTAGAATTGTGCCTCCTCGCGGTCAGTCTCGGTGATACCGAAACCCTCATTCAGCATCCTGCGTCTATGACACATTCGCCTGTTGCACCAGAGGAGCGGCTAAAAGCAGGTATTACCGACGGACTTATCCGTCTTTCTGTGGGTCTTGAAGATCCAGAAGATATTATTAACGACCTTGAAAACGCTATCAGAAAGGCAACGTTCTGACCATGACGCCCTGGGCCGACATCACCGGTCCAGGGGGATGAAATCAAGGCACAAACAGCCTGGCTATACGCCTCATCCTTCGCCATGAAGCACCCCGGAGGATGATGTGTATTTTGGGCAGGGGGCTCTATGCAGGACAACACAATACAATTAAGTAACAATAAAACAACTATTACATCATCCTCAAAAAGATTACCGTTTACAAAATATGATTTTGGCTGGGTGTTATTATGCATCGGTATGGCTATTGGCGCGGGAACCGTACTGATGCCCGTGCAAATCGGTCTGACCGGAATATGGGTATTTATCGTCGCCTTTATTATTGCCTACCCTGCGACCTATATTGTGCAGGACATTTATTTAAAGACATTATCTGAAAGTGAAACCTGTAACGATTATACAGACATTATCAGCCACTATTTGGGTAAAAACTGGGGAGTATTTTTGGGAGTAATTTACTTCCTGATGATTATCCACGGTATCTTTATCTACTCATTATCCGTTGTATTTGACAGCGCATCGTATATTAAAACATTTGGTCTGACAGATGCAGACCTCTCACAATCCGTCCTCTACAAAGTGGCAATCTTTTCCCTCCTTGTCGCCATTGCTTCTGGCGGTGAAAAGTTACTGTTTAAAATCTCAGGACCGATGGTGGTGGTGAAAGTTGGCATCATTATCGTGTTTGGTTTCGCTATGATTCCACACTGGAATTTCAGTAACATAACTGCATTCCCACAGGCGTCAGTCTTCTTCCGTGACGTTTTGCTGACGGTTCCTTTTTGCTTCTTCTCTGCGGTGTTTATTCAGGTGCTAAACCCAATGAATATCGCCTACCGGAAACGAGAAGCCGACAGAGTGCTGGCAACCCGAATGGCAATCCGTACACACCGTATTAGTTACATCACGTTGATTGCGGTTATTTTATTCTTTTCCTTTTCGTTTACGTTTTCGATTAGCCACGAAGAAGCCGTTTCCGCATTTGAGCAAAATATCTCCGCACTGGCGTTAGCCGCGCAGGTGATCCCAGGGCAAATTATTCATATCACATCAACAATATTAAATATCTTCGCGGTGCTGACGGCCTTTTTTGGTATTTATCTCGGCTTCCATGAAGCAATCAAAGGAATTATTCTTAATTTACTGAGCCGTGTAATTAACATTGAGAAAATTAGCCCACTGGCGCTCACCCTGGGAATTTATACCTTTATTGTGATTACGCTGGTTATTTGGGTCTCTTTCCGGGTCTCCGTCCTTATTTTCTTCCAGTTGGGGAGTCCGCTCTATGGTATTGTCTCCTGTATCATTCCTTTTTTCCTGATCTATAAAGTCAAACAACTGGAAAAACTGCGTGGCCTGCGAACCTGGCTGATTTTGCTGTACGGGATCCTGCTGTGCTTGTCACCGCTATTGAAGCTGATTGAATAATTCAAGGTAAGCGCCGTCAGTGACTCCTGCGAGCGGCGGCGCTTAATTGACATCTTCGAGTTGATAACTACGGATCTTATTGAGCACGGTGGTATGCGAGACGCCAAGCGCTTTTGCAATATCCCGTGACGAGACGTTCTCACCGACCATCTGCTCAATGATTTTGCGCTCCGCATGCTGAACCTGTTCTTTAAACGGGAATGCCGTTCCCTGCGTGATATTGGGGCTTTCTTCAACTGGCAGGCTCACTAAACGTAAATCTTCCATCGTTATCACATCACACTCAGACATTAGCATCAGCCGAATGATGGCGTTTTCCACCTCTCTGACATTACCCGGCCAGCGATGACGGAGTAAAAATGAAAAACAGGCTCTGTCCAGAATAATTCGCCGCTGAAATTCCTTCGCATATTTATGGACAAAGTGGCGGATCAGCAAGGCGATATCCTCCGGCCGCTCACGAAGCGGAGGGATAGTCAGCGAAAGAACATTAATGCGATAGTAAAGATCGGCGCGCAGTTGACACCGTTCGACCATCTCTTCCAGGTTAGCGTTGGTGGCGACAATAATACGTGCATTAACCGGGATAATGTGTGAACCACCGACCCGGCGAATACCACCATCCTGTAACACACGCAGTAATTTAACCTGGAGATTCAGCGGCATTTCGCCAAACTCATCCAGAAAAAGCGTACCGTGGTCCGCCATCTCGAAGAGTCCTTTTTTCCCTTTGCTGTCAGCACCGCTGAACGCCCCTTTTTCATAGCCGAAAAATTCACTCTCCATCAACGTTTCAGGAAGTGCGGAACAGTTCACAGGGATACAAGGATAAAAACGACGTTGCCCGGAATTATGAATGGCGCGCGCCAGAAGTTCCTTACCGGTTCCGGTTTCACCACGGATCAACACCGTATATTTGCTGTCGGCAATTTTTATCGCTTTTTCAATCAGCGACTGCATGCCCGGACTGCTGCAAATAATATCGGAGAAATAACGCGGGCAAGCCAGTTCTGACGAAGATCGCTCGGTCATATCTTCGGAAAGCCAGTCAACATTGACAATATCTGCGCGCTGGCATAACCGGTTTCGCACACTGGAAATATCCTGCAAGTGACGACACCACGATTTAATCAGGATCCTGCCGGGTGTTACTTTCATCGAAATAATATTAATGTCGCAGCAGGAAAACTCCTTAAGGACATCCTCAACCATAGACAGGCGATCGATTGTTCTGATATCCCAGCGTATCGTGACCACGTTTGCTCCGTTTCATTTAGCAACTGCGATTTAACCGATAATTCTGTGACGTTACGAAATCTGCATACATTCTAACCCATGCGGAATAATCTTCTGCCAATGGACTCACATTGTGGACTCAAAAATAAAATATAAAAAAACCGGAGCATAAGGCTCCGGTTATGCGGGAATAACCAACAGTTATTGCTGCGGATTTTCATCCTGATCAACAGCAAAACAGGCCACCAACTGACCACGGTAGTCTTTAAGCTGCGGCTGCAACTGGGTGCAGGGACCAAAGCGGCGACGGCAACGCGCATTAAAGGCGCACCCCGGCGGCGGATTCAGCGGGCTTGGCAGTTCACCGGTCAGCTTGATGCGCTCGCGGCGATCGTCCGGGTTCAAACGAGGCGTGGCTGAAAGCAGAGCCTGCGTATACGGATGGCGGGGATTGTTGAAGATCTGGTCTTTCGTCCCTTTCTCCACGCAGCGGCCTAAATACATCACCATCACTTCATCAGCAATGTGTTCCACCACCGACAGATCGTGAGAGATAAAGACGTAGGACAGCCCCAGTTCCTGCTGCAAATCCATCATCAGGTTCAGTACCTGCGCACGTACGGAAACGTCCAGCGCGGAGACAGGTTCATCGGCAATGACCACATCCGGATCGAGCATCAGACCACGGGCAATCGCGATACGCTGGCGCTGACCGCCAGAGAACATGTGCGGATAGCGATCATAATGTTCGGTTTTTAGGCCGACTTTCGCCATCATCGCCAGCGCTTTTTCGCGGCGCTGTTCTTTGCTGAGCGACGTATTGATCAGCAGCGGCTCTTCCAGAATTTGTCCCACTTTTTTGCGCGGGTTCAGAGAACCGTACGGGTTCTGGAACACGATCTGGATTTTCTGCCGACGCAGTTTCTGCGCCTGAGGATCATGCTTAAGCAGATCCTGCCCCTGATAATACAGCTCACCGCCGGTCGGGGTTTCAATCATCGTCAGCAGACGGCCAAGCGTGGATTTCCCACAACCTGATTCCCCCACCACCGCCAGTGTTTTACCGCGCTCCAGGGTAAACGAAACGCCATCCAGCGCTTTTACCAGCCGTTCAGGGGCAAACAGCCCCTTTTTCACGGGATAGTATTTCTTCAGATCGATAGCCTGCAACAGCGGTTGCTGCGAGGTGGCCTCGTGCGTACTCATAGTGTTGGCCTCCCGGCATCATCGAGTGGGTAGTGGCATTTCGACTGACGACCTTCACCCAGTTGCATCAGTTCCGGTTCTTCGCTGCGGCATTTGTCCGTCGCATACGGACAGCGAGGATTCAGCAGACAGCCGCTCGGGCGGTCATATTTCCCCGGTACAACGCCTGGCAGCGAGGCCAGCCGCGCTTTATCCTGCGCAAATTCAGGCAAGGCGCGCAGCAACGCCTGCGTATACGGATGACGCGGGGCGCGGAAGATATCATGCGCATTACCTGTTTCCACCACCTGACCGGCATACATCACAATGATTTTGTGCGCCGCTTCCGCCACCAGCGCGAGGTCATGAGTAATCAGCACCAGCGCCATATTCTCTTTCTGCTGCAATTCCAGCAGCAGTTCGATGATTTGCGCCTGGATAGTCACATCCAGCGCGGTGGTCGGTTCATCGGCAATCAGCAGCTTTGGCCGACAGGCGATGGCCATCGCAATCATCACACGCTGGCTCATCCCACCGGACAACTGGTGCGGATAGACGTCCAGGCGCGAGGCCGCGTCGGGAATACCGACCAGGTTTAACAGGTCGATTGCGCGCTGAAGGCGGGTTTTCTTGTTGCCGCCCTGATGTACCTTGATGGCCTCCATTATCTGGAAACCCACGGTATAACAAGGATTAAGGCTGGTCATCGGATCCTGGAAAATCATCGCCACTTCGGCGCCGACCAGGTTGCGTCGCTCTTTCTCAGAGATACGCTTCAGATCCTGACCGTTAAACTCCAGCTTTTCCGCCATCACGCGCCCGGGAAAATCAATCAGTCCCATGATCGCCAGCGAGCTGACCGATTTACCCGAGCCGGACTCGCCGACAATACCGACCACTTCGCCCTGGTTTACGCTATAGCTGATACGGTCTACAGCGCGAAAAGGGGTGCCTTCATCGCCGAAGTGCACCGATAATTTGTCTACATTTAATAACGCCATCTCGAACCTCTTACTGCTTCAGTTTGGGATCGAGCGCGTCACGCAGACCGTCACCCATCAGGTTAAATGCCAGCACCGTCAGCAGGATCGCCAGACCCGGGAAGGTCACGACCCACCAGGCACTTTGCGCAAACTGCAACACGTCGGAGAGCATGGTGCCCCACTCCGGCGTCGGCGGCTGCGCGCCCATACCCAGGAAGCCAAGGGCGGCCATATCGAGAATGGCGTTAGAAAAACCAAGCGACGCCTGAACAATCAGCGGCGCAAGGCAGTTAGGGAAAATATTGACGAACATCTGACGCATTGCGCCAGCACCCGCCACGCGGGAAGCGGTGACGTAATCGCGGTTCACCTCGACCAGCACCGCAGCGCGCGTTAAACGAACGTAGTGCGGCAGCGCCACGAAGGTCAGCGCCAGTGCGGCGTTGCCAATTGAGGGACCGAATACCGCCACCAGCACCAGCGCGAGCAGCAGGCTCGGCAGCGCCAGCATGATATCGACCACACGCATAATGATGTTATCGACGATACCGCCGAAGTAACCGGCAACCAGCCCCAGCACCACACCCATGATCAGCGACAGCACCACCACCAGACAGCCAACCAGCAGCGATAAACGCGCGCCGTACATCAGACGCGACAGTACATCACGGCCAACATCGTCGGTCCCCAGCAGGTGCGCCATCGTGCCGCCTTCCTGCCACGCTGGCGGTGCCAGCAGCACATCACGGAACTGATCTGCCGGATTATAGGGGGAGAGAAAATTGGCAAAGGCTGCAATCAGGATCATGATGACGACATACACCAGACCCACAACGGCACCCTTGTTGCGTTTAAAATAGTGCCAGAACTCCTGCATCGGGGTCATCGGCACCGGTGCAGTAATAACTTTATTTTCAGTAACCTGTGACATGATGGCCCCTTACTTCTTATGACGAATACGCGGGTTCACCACGCCGTACAGCAGATCGACCAGCAGGTTGACGAGAATAATCATCGTCGCCACCAGCAACACTCCGCCCTGGACTACCGGATAATCGCGGCGTTGCAGCGCGTCAATCAGCCAGCGCCCAAGTCCAGGCCACGAGAAGATGGTTTCAGTCAGAATCGCCCCTGCCAGCAGCGTCCCCACCTGCAAACCAATCACCGTCACAACAGGCAGCATTGCGTTACGCAGAGCGTGAATGACGATCACACGCATCCTGGTAAGCCCCTTGGCGCGAGCGGTACGAATGTAATCCTCGCCCAGCACTTCCAGCATTGAGGAACGCGTCATACGCACAATCACCGCCAGCGGGATGGTGCCAAGCACCATTGCAGGCAGGATCATATGCGCCAGCGCATCAATAAAGTTGCCCTCTTCGCCCCAGATAGCGGTATCGATTAGCATAAATCCGGTCAGCGGATTGGTGTCATCAAGGAACACCATATCGCTCACCCGCCCGGAAACCGGCGTCAGGTTCCAGTGCACGGAAACCAACATAATCAGCATCATGCCCCACCAGAAGATAGGCATGGAGTAACCGGTCAGCGCAAGGCCAACAGCAGTGTGATCGAAAATGGAACCACGCTTGACGGCGGCGAGTACCCCGACCGGAATCCCGACCGAGGTAGCGAAAATCATGGCGCAAACGCCCAGCTCCAGCGTCGCTTTAAAGCGAGGGACGAACTCCTCCCACACCGGTAAGCGGCTTTTTAGCGAGATGCCTAAATCACCATGCATAACCCCCCAAATGTAATGGAGGTACTGCTGCCACATCGGTTTATCCAGACCGAGTTCTGCCAGCAATTGAGCGTGACGCTCAGGGGAGATACCACGCTCACCCGCCATGATCATCACCGGATCGCCAGGGATCATATGAACGAAGGCAAAGGTGAGAAGAGTGATACCGATAAACGTGGGGATGACGAGTCCCAAACGTCGGAGAATGAACTGCAACATAACCCGGATTCTCTCTAATGACGCGCAGCCTGGTGACAGTGCGTCTGTATTGCTCACAAATCTTATCTCCCCCTCAAGCGAGAAGGAGATAAAGCATTACCGCCAGGTAGCGTTACGCTAGTCCGACTTAACGGTACGTAACGCGGCCTGGCTTGCTTTTAATTATTCGACAGAGACGTTTTCGAAGTGGTGTTTGCCTAATGGATCAACCACATAGCCTTTGACTTCTTTACGTACTGGCTCGTACACCGTCGAGTGAGCAACGATCAGCGCCGGAGCCTGGTCATGCATCACTACCTGAGCCTGTTTGTAGAGTTCAATACGCTTGTTATGGTCGTCGGTCGCGCGCGCCGGCTGAATCAGGTCTTCAAACGGCTTGTAGCACCAGCGAGAGTAGTTAGAACCGTCTTTCGCCGCAGCGCAGCTAAACAGGGTGGCGAAGAAGTTATCCGGATCCCCGTTGTCACCGGTCCAGCCCATCATCACAGCCTGATGCTCACCCGCTTTGGCGCGCTTCAGATACTCGCCCCACTCGTAGGTCACAATCTTGGCCTGAACGCCGATCTTAGCCCAGTCAGCCTGAACCATTTCTGCCATACGGCGTGCGTTCGGGTTGTACGGACGCTGTACGGGCATCGCCCACAGCTCAACGGTAAAGCCTTTATCCTGGCCTGCTTCTTTCAACAGCGCTTTCGCTTTCTCAGGATCGTAGGCGTAGTCTTTAACGTCGTCGTTATAGCCCCACATGGTTGGCGGGATCAGGTTCTTCGCCGCCACGCCAGCGCCCTGGTAAACCGCTTTGATAATCGCTTCTTTGTTCACTGCATAAGTCAGCGCCTGACGCACTTTCACGTCATCAAACGGTTTCTTCTCGGTGTTGAAGGAGAGGTAACCGACGTTCAGACCCGCCTGCTCCATCAGGTTGATGTTTTTGTCCTGCTTCATGCGCGCGATGTCTGCCGGGTTCGGGTACGGCATCACCTGGCACTCGTTCTTCTGCAGTTTGGCATAACGCACGGAGGCATCCGGCGTAATGGAGAAGACCAGACGATCGATCTGCGGCTTGGTGCCCCAGTAGCCCGGGAACGCTTTGTAGAGAATACGGGAGTCTTTCTGGTACTGCAGCAGCTGGAACGGACCGGTACCGATGGGGTTCAGGTCGACTTTTTCCGGCGAACCGGCTTTCAGCATATTGTCCGCATATTCTTTGGAAAGAATAGAGGCGAAGTCCATTGCCAGGTCAGCGAGGAACGGTGCTTCCGGGCGCGTCAGCACGAACTGAACGGTGCTGTCGTCGACTTTCTTCACTTCGCTAATCAGCTCAGGCAGCCCCATCCCTTCAAAGTATTCATAGCTACCGCCAGAAACTTTGTGGTACGGGTTTTGCGCATTTTTCTGACGATCGAAAGAGAACACTACGTCGTCTGCATTAAAGTCACGCGTCGGTTTAAATTCTTTGTTGTCCTGCCACTTCACGCCTTTGCGCAAATGGAAAGTATAGGTTTTACCGTCTTCACTGATTTCCCACTTCTCAGCGAGGCCAGGAATGACTTCGGTAGTACCGGTTTTAAATTCCACCAGACGGTTATAGATAGGTACTGAGCTGGCGTCATAGGTTGTGCCAGAGGTGAACAGCTGCGGGTTGAACCCTTCAGGAGATCCTTCTGAACAATAAACCAGAGTTTTAGCCTGTACACTTGCTGCGACAGTCATAGCCACAAGGCTCAGACCAAGCTTCAGCATCCCTGACTTCTTCAAGGAAATACTCATTCTTCTGCTCCAATTGTGATGTTTTGTTGTTTTACCCTTTGCAGTGGGCTGCACCGCCTGGCCTTTTTTGTTTTTTACCCGGCCGGGTCGGCGTTAAGAGGATGGGGATTCCGTTCACATAAACGACTGAGTTGCAGTGCGGATTCTCCATGAAATGCCCCTCATGCCCTACAATCTGTCAACAGAATGTGAAAACGTCAATACAGGTAACCGCGATTTACAGCAATGGTGAGAATTCACAAACAAAGATTAAAAAAACTTCGGACCACTATTTTCAGCAGAGAAATTTGTGCTACGCGCATAACACCAGAATTAATCTCTTCATAGTTAGCAACATTTAGTGGTTAACGTTTGTGCATATTATGAAAAATTTCTGACGAGATGCTGCATATCTGAGCGATTAATATCATGAACGCTAAAGCGCACAGCGGAAAATGCTGGTTTCAGTCATAAGTAACGCGAAAAAAAATTCAAGCAAATATCAAAAAAGGCAATGGAATATGTCACAAAATCGTTAACACACAGAGAGAAGTGAGGCGCACTTTTGTCACAATAGTACGGATCAGTCATTGATGGGATTAGGCGCGCAAATTGCCTGGTGGCGCTTCGCCCGTAGGCCGGGTACGGCGTGGTGTTCTTGCCTGATGGCGCTTCATCCGTAGGCCGGATAAGGCGCTTTCGCCGCCATCCGGCAATGCCAGGTACGATGTGGTGTTTTTGCCTGGTGGCGCTTCGCCCGTAGTCCGGATAAGGCGCTTGCGTCGCCATCCGGCAATGCCGGGTACGGCGTGGTGTTTTTGCCTGGTGGCGCTTCGCCCGTAGGCCGGATAAGGCGCTTGCGTCGCCATCCGGCAATGCCAGGTACGATGTGGCGTTTTTGCCTGATGGCGCTTCGTTTATCAGGCCTACAGATGCAAAAAAGCCTGCTCAAGAGCAGGCTTTTCGAATTTGGTCGGTGATAGAGGATTCGAACCTCCGACCCCTTCGTCCCGAACGAAGTGCGCTACCAGGCTGCGCCAATCACCGAATGCGGGGCGCATATTACTGCTGAGGTGCGCGCCCGTCAATCCCTTAGTATCAAAATGCCTTCTAATCGGCGAGAAAGTCAGCAGCGCGGTTAGTTCGCTGCGGCTTTCCCCGCTTCAGGAATACGGCACCAGTTACTGTTCTCATTAATTCCGCCATCAGGCGAGGTAAAGCCAAGGCAACCCATAATCGTGTCATAGAGTTCAACATGACGACGCGGCACCTTCATTTCGGCTTCCTGCTTCAACTGAGCAAACATCTGCGCATGTTGCGGATTCTCAAGATACTTGTCGGACATCCAGACCAACATAGGCACGCGGAACTGCTCTGGCGGCGCCATATTACGCGGCGTACCGTGCAGATGCTCACGCTCATTGATCGACTCACCATGATCCGCAGCGTAGAACACAATGGCTTTCTTATCGCGCAACTGGTCAAAAACGCTGGTAATAAAATGGTCGACGTAAGTCACCGAGTTATCGTAAGAGTTGATCATCTGGGCTCTGGTACAGCCGTTATCCACCCCAACACACTCCGGCGTCCATTGCGCATAGCTACGCGGATAGCGCTGGGTATAGTTAAAGTGTGACCCTTTGGTATGCAGAATGATCAAATGTTTGCCGTCAGTATTACGCTTTAATGACTGCTGCATTTCCTCAACCAGCAGCATGTCGTCGACAGTCTTGCCACGGTTGCGCGGCTCGGCGCCAATCTGCTCACGATAGGCGATATTATCGGCCATCGTGTTGCTATAGAACCACATCTCACTCTGCATCGCATACAGGTCTGAGCTGAATCCTAACTGCTTAAGCACCGCAAAAATGTTCTGCTCTTTCAACGTACGTTGCGGGTTATCGTCCGCCCCACCCTGACGCACGAACATGCAACGCAGGGAGAGTTTCGTCGCGGTGTCGCATGAGTAACCACGGAATGCAGCCAGGTTTTTCTCCTGAGCCAGCTTCGGTGTGGTATTTCGTTCATAGCCGAAAATACCCATGTGATCCCAGCGTGTCGTTTCGCCAATGATGAACACCACATACGTGTCATCGATGTCTTTTGGCGCAACATAGGTGAATTTCCTGGCAGGGTTCATTAACGACTTATTATCAGAGGATTCATCCACCTGCGCCCAGGCGTACAAACCCAACGCGGATAGCCAGTTTGATGGCAGGTAAGAGTTTGCCACCACGCCGCCATAACTGGGTAAATCGACCCCCGTCGCCCGCTCAACTTTCTTCTGCTGTACATCAAGCAAACGAATTGGCGCCCAGACCATCAGTCCGGAAAGCACGACAACGGCCACGCTGCGAACGCGCAGACCCGGCGTGCGCAATTGACGCAATAGCGTGTAGCGGCAGCGGTTGCTCCAGATAAAAAACAGCGGCAGGATGCTCACCGCCACCAGCCAGAGAATGAATTGCAGCCCCACAACCTCTTTCGATAAATCAATATCGGTGGTCATGACAGAAGCCACAATGCCGTAGCCGATGACCACATTCAGGAAGGTCATGTAATAACTGGCGCCAGCGGAAAAGAGCACGACCAGCGTAGTGAGTACACGCCAGGCTCGTCGGCCAAACAGCGAGAGAATGCGAAGTAAAAAGAACGTGACGAGAACAGTACCCGCCAACTCGACAGCCGCAGAGAGTCCTTTCCAGACGGTAAATTCTTGGGCGTAGCTACCGAAGCGACGGTAAAATACGGCACAATTCATAAACAGACCGATATAAAGCGCCAGCAAGAAGCTAAGCCTTTGCTGCGTTATCGACTTAATGTATCTCATGCAAACAAACCCTGGGAGTCGGGATTAAAACTGCCTGCGCAACGATCAAACTGACCGGACAGGTGAACATGCGGAAGTAGTAGTATCAGGACAATCTACAAGCGCGGCTAAGTAGACCACAAGAAGCGGAAAAAGTGTCTACAAAGTGTGTGATCACAGCATAGATTTACAAAAATGCAAGAATCAATGCACAAATTATCAGTGACAACAGACAGGAAATACGAAAGGCCAGCGATTACGCTGGCCTTTTTCAACATGTTTATCAGGTGCGAGGGTTACGCATGCACCGCTTCGAGTCTTTCTTGTTTCGGCTGGCGAATCGTCGTGGAGAGCGCCAGAGAGATAATCAACAACGCGAAGATAACGCAGAAGGTGATGTAGAACCCACCGAACAGGGACGCAATCAGCGAACCGCAGATACTGCCGATACCAAAGCCCAGGTAAATGACACCGTAGTTTTTCGCCAGATTGTTCAGGCCGAAGAACTCGCTGACCAGCGATGGGTACACGGTGATCGTGCCGCCAAAGTTGAAAGCAACACAGGCGATAGCCGCAAAGAACGTCACCTCATTCAGCGGGGCGAAAAGCAGCGCCGCCATACCCACCAGTGAAATGACCTGACCGATCGTGATGACCCGGATACGGGACATTTTGTCAGACAGGATACCCAGCACCAGACGACCAGACAGGTTGGCAATAGAGATAACCGTCACCGCATTTGCCGCCGTCGCCACATCCATATGCACCAGACCCTGAGCAATATCTTTCGCCACGCCAATGACATACAAACCACTCATGCACGCTGTCAGAAACATCACCGCCAGCATCCAGTACTGAGGTTTACGCATGGACTCCGCCAGCGTGTAGTCGTTCTCCATCACACCATTTTTCGCTTTAACTTCCTGATTCGGTGCGTCTTTCATCAGCATGGCGCCAAAGACAATCATCACCAGTGCAATAGCGCCCCAAATCATGAATGTCTTTTCCAGACCGACGCTTGCCAGAAGATGGCTATCGATAAATTTGAAGCCCAGGCTGCCCAGACCATAAGAACCAATTGCAAAAGCAGAAATCAGGCCTTTGCGCTCCGGGAACCACTTCACACAGTTGGAGAGGGTTAACAGGTACCCAGCGCCATCCGCCAGGCCGACCAACACACCGGCACTCAGCCACAGCATGATCAGGTTGTCAGAGTGGGCGGTCAGGAAGAACCCCACACCCAGCATAATCCCGGACGCCATCGTGACGCGTTTCACGCCGAAACGCTCCTGAAGCTTCCCGGCAACGGAAGAAGAGATCGCAAGTCCCAGGCTCAGCAGACCGAATGAGAACGCGACCTGACTGACGGGCGCATTCAGTTTTTCAGAGAGTGCGCCATTAAACAGGCTCCAGGTGTAAACAGAACCTAACGCAAATTGCGTAATGATGGTGCCGATAAGCGTTAACCAACGGGTGCGCTGATAATCAGAATTTTTCATGGCCGTTTTCCTGCATAAACAAATGGAGTCATTCACTGCTGACCACAATAACGAAGTGCTTTTTATGCAGGGAAAAAACGGCATGAAATGCCATCAGGACGGAATGAAATGCCTGGATTGTGGAATGAATGACGAGACAAATAAGCGATGTGCTGATTTTTTTGAGTCAGTTAGTACACACTATCGCTGAGAACGGTGTAAACATTGAATACAACACGTAAATAAATTGTTTTAATTACGTGTCTATATTGATCAAAATCTGGCGCTTACCCCCATGGTATAAAGATAGTCACTGGTATTCGCGCTATTTTCCGCCTGCGAGAGTGCTGCATATGCCGCCATATGGGGGTTCAGCAACATGTCCGCGCCCACGGTCACATCCAGCCAGTTATTCTCCTGGCTTGTTGCGGTCATACGGCTTAACCCCGATTGCGCTTTCCAGATATTTTCCCCGAATTGCTGGTTGTAGCTAATTTGCGCCCAGGGACGTACGTCGCCAAACTGCGAATTAACTCGCCAGCCTAGCGTACTGACACTGGCATGCCACAAGGGATCGGTCAGCGTTTGCGTCGTCACGCTGTCGCCAAATTCGTTGTACGCCGTGGTGGTCGAACCGTCGTAATGCAGGGCGGCAATTGGCCCTGTTGTAACCTGCTCCGAGACAGGAATGTTCCAGCCCATGCTCATACCGCTGGTCGATTCTATCGGCGATTCATCCGCCAGACTGACCTCCAGCCCAGGCGAATGCTGAGCAGCGCTAATACGTTCTGCCAGAATATCGTTATAACTTGGTGGGTGATCGCTATCCCATGTATAACGTTCTGTCGTATGACCCGAAACGGTATCAACGATATATTCTTGTTGCCAGGCATAAGCTGTGTTGATGTAAAACGAACAGACTATTACGCTCGCCGTCACGCATAACGCCCGGCGACCACTGCATTTTTTTATAATCATCAACGCGACTCCAGAGAAGAGCCGAATTCGGCGATATTATTGTCATTGTGTGAAGGATATCGGGCAACTTCGCCCTGTATTAAATATTGTCTTTTTAGCTGGCGCGTCAAGGCGAGCCGAATGAAATATTTACGGTAGTCAAAAGCGAGGAAGAATATGCAGCGTTGCGGCTGGGTCAATCAGGATCCCCTTTACATTGCTTATCACGACAAGGAATGGGGCGTCCCCGAAACCAATGGTAAAAAACTGTTCGAAATGATCTGCCTGGAGGGGCAACAGGCTGGGTTGTCCTGGATAACGGTGTTGAAAAAACGTGAGAACTATCGCGCTAATTTTTATCAGTTTGACCCCGTTCGCGTAGCGGCCATGCAGGAAGAGGATGTCGAACGCCTGCTCCAGGATGCCGGTATCATTCGCCATCGCGGAAAAATTCAGGCCATTATCGGCAATGCCAGGGCTTACCTTGCCATGGAACAAAACGGTGAACCGTTTGCTGATTTTGTCTGGTCATTTGTTGATAACCCGCCACAGGTAACGCGTGCCGCCGAGCTGAGCGAGATCCCCACATCCACCCCCGCGTCCGATGCGCTCTCTAAGGCGTTAAAAAAACGTGGGTTCAAGTTTGTCGGAACCACCATCTGCTACTCCTTTATGCAGGCATGCGGACTGGTCAATGACCATGTGACCGGCTGTTTTTGCCATCCGGGAGAATCTCATGATTCGCGAGTCTCAGAGTAACGATATGGCGCCGTTACTGGCGCTATGGATGAAGAGCACCCAGTACGCCCACCCGTTCATTGAAGCGCGCTACTGGCAGGAAAGCGAGCAGATTGTGCGGGATGTCTATTTGCCTGCTGCGCAAACCTGGGTATGGGAAGAAGACGGCATTCTGAAAGGTTTTGCCAGCGTGATGGAGGCGAGGTTTCTGGGAGCGCTGTTTGTCGCGCCAGAGGCCATCAGAAGCGGGATCGGTAAAGCGCTGGTCCAGTTCGTTCAACAGCGCTTTCCGGTTCTCAGTCTGGAGGTGTACCAGAAAAATCAGTCTGCCGTGAATTTCTACCATGCGATGGGTTTTCGTATTGAAGACAGCGCATGGCAGGAAGATACCCAGCATCCGACGTGGATCATGAGTTGGCGGGCGGATCAAACGCCGTAAGCGTCAACGCCGGTCCGGTGTACTTCTCCACCCGCGCCAGTGCGGTGTTTCCTGCACAACCATTCCCCAGCCGCGAGCTGGGGATATCTTTGGTTAACACATTTACCGTGCCATTTTTGCACATTCCCCCCACTGTATAATCCAGGTCTGGCCACGCCCCTTCATGAATACAAATAACTCCAGGTTTAATCCCCTCCGTCACCACTGCGCCCGCCAGAATTTGCCCACGCTGATTCCAGACCCGCACCGTGTCGCCATCGGCGATTCCCCGCGCCTGAGCATCCCGTGGATGCAGGGTGATCGGCTCACGCCCGGCAACGGCGTACCGCTCGCGCAATGAACTGTAGTTGAGCTGGCTGTGTAAGCGATGCGCAGGATGCGCAGACAACACCTGTAACTGATCCGCTTCGGCGTTGCCGTGCCATTCGTCCGGCGCCAGCCACGTCGGGTGTCCCGGGCAATCGGCATAACCGTAACCGGCAATTCGCCGGGAGTAGATCTCGATTTTGCCGCTGTCAGTTTTTAGCGGATATGCCTGCGGATCACGACGAAAATCGGCGAAGCGAACAAACTGCGCATTGGCCGGGTGTTCCGCCATTTCAATGAAGGTATTCTCCGCCCAGAACGACGCAAACGGGGGCAGCGTCACCTGCTGGCTGGCGCCACGTTTACCGGCAATGTTGTAAAATGCCTCCAGCCACTCCAGCTCGCTTTTCCCTTCGGTAAAACGCGCGGAGCCGCCCGCCTCCCAGCGCTCGCATAACGCGGCAAACACATCAAAATCATTGCGCGCTTCATCACGCGGCGACACAACCTGCTTCATGGGCACCAGGTGCTGGTTGCTGTAATCCCCGGTCATGGTTAAATCGTTGCGTTCAAAGGACGTCGTGGCAGGCAACACAATATCCGCGTGCTTTGCCGCCGCCGTCCAGAAACATTCAGAGATAACCACCAGTTCCGGCTTTTGCCAGGCCTGGATCAGACGATGGGTGTCCTGATGGTGGGTAAAGTTCGCCCCGCCCACCCACCAGACAAAGCGAATATCCGGGAAGTGACGGTCCATGCCGTTATGCTGGTAAAACCCGCCGGGGTTCTCAAGCGCTTCCACAATGCGCGCCACCGGAATTTTATCCACCGCATCGGTGCCGCCCTTGAGGCTTCCTTGCATGGAAGCCAGTACCGCAGCGCGGCGCGTCGGGTTGCCGCCATTGGCAAAGTGATAAGAAAAACCAAAACCGCCGCCGGGCGTGCCAATCTGCCCAAGCATGGCGGCAAGCGTGACGATCATCCAGTGTTTTTGCTCGCCAAATTGCTGGCGTTGCATGCCCCAACCGGCCATCAACATAGTGGTGTTTTGATGAAAAATCTCTGCCAGTTCACGAATTTTCATCGCCGATACACCACAAATTTCCGCAGCCCACTCTGCGGTCTTTGCGGTACCGTCGCTCACGCCCAGCACGTAGTCAGCAAACTTTTCATAACCGGTCGTACAGCGCGCCAGAAAGGCTTCATCATGCCAGCCGTTTTCGATAAGCGTATGCGCAATGCCCAGCATCAGCGCGACATCCGTGCCCATATGCGGGGCGATCCACTCCATTTTTTCGCCAAAGAAATCGACACTTTCCGATCGCATGGGATCGATACAGATCAGTCGTTTGCCGCTTTGACGCAGCGCATCAAAATACGCGATGCCCTGCTCATCCGACGCATTCCATGCAATTTTCAGCGTATTCAGCGGATTAGCGCTCCACAACACCACAACATCGCTGTGCTCCAGTATCATCGGCCAACTGGTTTGCTGCTGATAGACCTCATTTCCTCCGACCACATACGGCATAATGGCCTGTGCGGCACCGGTGGAATAGTCCCCCAGATGTCCCGTATACCCGCCAGCAAGCGCCATATAGCGCTGCAACAACGTCGCCGCTTTGTGGAGTACGCCGTTCGAGCGCCAACCGTACGAACCGGCGAAAATCGACGCCGGGCCAGAGTTGTCGCGAATGCGTTTGTGCTGCGCATGAATCAGATCCAGCGCTTCATCCCAGCTCACGCGGACAAATTCATCCTGTCCACGTACGCCCTTCGGGCATTCTGGCGAAGCGAGGAATCCTTTACGCACCATCGGGAAACGGACGCGGGTTTTACTGTGTACCTGATCGTGCACGACGGTTTGCAGCGAGTTAGGATGCGATGTGGGTAACGCTCCACGGGACGAAAAGACGGTGTTACCATCTGTCTCGACCAGCAGGGGTCCCCAGTGGGCAGCGGTGAGTACTGAATAGCGTGATGATGCGTTGGACAAGTGAGGCGCTCCTGCAGGTGTGGCGGCTTTTTTATTGTTGCGTTCAATGTTACTTACAAATTTCAGAGTCTTCCCTGGAATTTTCTTCATGTTCACGCGTCATAATCAATCGCCACGGTCGCTGTGGTAAAGAATAAAAAGTCATTAAGGAATTAAGATGAAGAAACGTGTATTTGTGATTGCTGCCATCGTGAGCGGCGCCCTGGCGGTATCTGGCTGCACAACAAACCCTTACACCGGCGAGCGCGAAGCGGGTAAAGCCGGTATTGGCGCAGGTATTGGTACGCTGGTTGGCGCGGGCGTCGGCGCCCTCTCCTCATCCAAGAAAGATCGCGGTAAAGGCGCACTGATTGGTGCCGCAGCGGGAGCAGCATTAGGTGGCGGTATTGGCTACTACATGGACGCGCAAGAAGCAAAACTGCGCGAGAAAATGCAGGGAACGGGCGTGAGTGTGACGCGTAGTGGCGATAACATCATCCTGAACATGCCAAATAATGTGACCTTCGACAGCAGCAGCGCTACCCTGAAACCAGCGGGTGCAAATACCCTGACAGGCGTCGCGATGGTACTGAAAGAGTACAATAAAACGGCAGTCAACGTCATTGGTTACACCGACAGCACCGGTAGTCAGGATCTGAACATGCGTCTGTCACAACAACGCGCAGACTCAGTGGCCAGTTCGCTGATCACCCAGGGCGTTGAAGCAAACCGTATCCGCACCAGCGGTATGGGTCCGGCAAACCCAATTGCCAGCAACAGCACCGCAGAAGGCAAAGCGCAGAACCGCCGCGTCGAAATCACCTTAAGCCCGATTCAGTAATGGTTGTTGCCGGATGGAGACAGGCCGCATCCATCCCGTAGGCCCGGTAAGCGACAACGCCACCGGGCACATCGCCGGATGGCGGCTTCGCCTTATCCGGCTTACATTCTTATCCGGCATGAAGCACTTGCCATCATTGGTTTTCGCGTTAAGGTGTTGTCACCAAATTCAGGGAAATCAGCGATGAGCAAATCAACACGGGCCACCATCAGCGACGTAGCAAAAGCCGCAAAAACGGGTAAGACCAGCATTTCGCGTTATCTTAATGGCGAAAAGCATCTGCTGTCCGACGCGCTGCTGGCTCGAATTGAAAAAGCGATTGCTGAACTCGACTATCGCCCCAGCCTGATGGCCAGGGGCCTTAAGCATGGGCGTACCCGCCTGATTGGTCTGATCATCGCCGATATTACCAATCCCTATTCTGTGAACGTATTGAGTGGGATTGAAGCAGCATGCCGCGAAAAAGGCTTTACCCCGCTGGTCTGCAATACCAATAACGAAGTTGATCAGGAGCTGCACTATCTTGACCTTCTGCGCAGCTATCAGGTGGAAGGGATTGTGGTGAATGCGGTCGGCATGCGTGAAGAAGGGCTGAATCGCCTGCAACAATCCGCGCTCCCGATGGTACTCATTGACCGAAAAATCCCCGACTTCGCCTGCGATGTTGTGGGACTGGATAACACGCAAGCGGCGACTACCGCCACCGAACATCTCATAGAACAGGGCTTTGAAGCGCTGCTCTTTCTCAGCGAACCGTTGGGTATGGTCAACACTCGCCGCGAACGTCTGAGCGCATTCCACGCAACGCTGGCGCGTTATCCCGGCGTGGTTGCCGAAAACGCCGAGGTCGCGTTGGCAGAAAATAACCAACTGGATAATACCCTGCGCCAGTTCCATCAGCAGCACCGGGGCATGCGTAAAGCCGTTATCTCCGCCAATGGCGCGCTCACGTTGCAGGTGGCCCGATCGCTCAAACGTATTGGCCTTAACTGGGGCAGCGACATCGGTCTGCTCGGCTTTGACGAGCTGGAATGGGCGGAACTGGCAGGCGTAGGTATTACCACCCTGAAACAACCGACCTGGCAGATTGGTTTTGCCGCCGTTGAACAGGTGGTGCGCCGGATTGAAGGCGGGGCGGGTACAATCCACGAGCAAGTCTTCTCTGGCGAGCTGATCGTCCGCGGCTCTACCGCCCGTTAATTAACCTTCGTGATGCCGATCATAATTTCGCAATCCTGAACTTTTCTTTGGAACCGGTTCCATCTAGCGTATTAAAAAGCGCGTTAGATTTGGAGTTACTATGCAGAGAAAAATTATGGTAGTCACTGCCGCCTATGGCTATGAACATGTTCATGCGGCAGGCGGACAAGCCGCTATTCTGCCCGTGATTGCGGAAGCCGGAGCAGACGGCGTCGAGATCCGTCGTGAAATGTTGACCCCGGCCGAACTGAAAGCACTGCCAACACTGGCTTCCGCCATTGAAATTTTTGGTCTGTTGGCCTGTTACTCCGCACCGGAACCGTTGTTTCTTGAGGATGGAACGCTCAACCCCCTACTGCCCGCCCTGCTCAACGAAGCTCAACACCTGCAAGCGCTGTGGTTAAAAGTTTCACTGGGGCATTTTACGCGCCAGGAGGAACTGAGCCGCCTGCAGGAATGGCTGGAAAACAGCGGCATGGCCCTGGTGGTGGAAAACGATCAAACCGTCTGTGGGCAACTTCGCCCAATGCAACACTTTAACACGGCGTGTCAGACGCTGAATCTGCCTGTCTCGCTCACCTTCGATATGGGCAATTGGTTATGGGTGGGCGACTCACCCGAGGAAGCTGCACGCCTGCTGTCGCACGCTATTGGCTATATCCATGTCAAAGCTGCCGAGCCTTATCAGGATAGTTTTCGCGCCATCGCACCTGATGTAGGCGATCCCCGCTGGCTGGCGCTGTTAAACGCACTGCCTGCAGATGTGCCGCGCGGTATTGAGTTCCCGCTGCAAGGACAAGATTTAACGGCCGTAACCCGCCGCTATGTCGATTTGTTACGTAAGGAGTAACGCATGAAAAATGCTCTGGATGTCATCACCATTGGCGAAGCGATGGCCATGTTTGTCGCGACCCAGCCGGGTGATTTGGCCGATGTCGATCGCTTTATTAAACGTGTCGCAGGCGCCGAACTTAACGTGGCAACCGGTCTTGCACGCCTGGGATTGAAGGTGGGCTGGGTGAGCCGCGTCGGCAATGACAGTTTTGGCCGTTTTGTTCTGAACTCGCTGAAAAAAGAGGGGATTAATGCGCAATGCGTCACCCTTGATGAGCATCACGTGACCGGTTTTCAGCTCAAATCTAAAACCGAAAATGGAACCGATCCCATTGTGGAATACTTCCGCAAAGGTTCGGCTGCCAGCTACCTCAGCCCCGAAGACTATAACGACACGTACTTCTCCAGCGCCCGCCATCTTCATTTAAGCGGTGTTGCGGCAGCGCTGTCTGCGACCTCTTACGCGCTGTTGGCTCATACCGCTCGCACCATGAAAGCACAAGGTAAAACACTCTCTTTTGACCCGAACCTATGTCCGGTGCTGTGGAACAGCGAGGCGGAGATGGTGGAAAAACTCAACCACCTCGCTTTCCAGGCGGACTGGGTGTTACCGGGCTTAAAAGAAGGAATGATCTTAACCGGGGAACAGACACCGGAAGGCATCGCCGATTTCTACCTTCGCCACGGCGTGAACGCCGTGGTGGTGAAAACCGGTGCTGACGGCGCCTGGTATAAAACTGCCGATGGTGAACAAGGCTGTGTTGCCCCGGTGAAGGTCGACAACGTTGTCGATACCGTTGGTGCCGGTGATGGCTTTGCGGTAGGCATCATCAGCGCTCTGCTGGAAGGGTGCACACTGCATCAGGCAGTCACCCGGGGCAATAAGATTGGCGCACTGGCCATTCAGGTTCAGGGCGACAGCGAAGGATTACCCACTCGTGAACAATTAGGGGAATAACCCCAGACCCTTCTCTGCACCCTACATCGCAGAGGCGTCAGAACCTGAACCAAATAGGCAGGCCTATGAATAGCTCAACAAATGCAGCAAAACGTTGGTGGTACATCATGCCCATCGTGTTTATCACGTACAGTCTGGCGTACCTTGATCGCGCGAATTTTAGTTTCGCCTCCGCCGCAGGGATTAACGAAGATCTTGGCATCACGAAGGGGGTCTCTTCCCTGCTGGGCGCCCTTTTCTTCCTCGGTTATTTCTTTTTCCAGATCCCTGGCGCGGTTTACGCTGAACGTCGCAGCGTGCGCAAATTGATTTTTGTCTGCCTCATTTTGTGGGGCGGATGCGCCTCGCTTACCGGGATGGTCAGCAACATTCCAATGCTTGCCGCCATTCGTTTTATTCTGGGCGTGGTAGAAGCCGCCGTCATGCCCGCCATGCTGATTTATATCAGCAACTGATTTACCAAATCCGAGCGTTCACGCGCCAACACTTTCTTAATCCTCGGTAACCCGGTCACCGTGCTGTGGATGTCCGTGGTATCCGGCTACCTGATCCAGGCGCTTGGCTGGCGTGAAATGTTCATTATTGAAGGTTTTCCCGCTGTTATTTGGGCGTTTTGTTGGTGGATACTGGTGAAAGACAAACCATCCCAGGTTGGCTGGTTAACAGAATCAGAGAAAGCGGCACTTCAGGCACAACTGGAAAAAGAGCAACAGGGCATTAAAGCCGTGCGTAACTACAGTGAGGCCTTCCGTTCACGCAATGTCATCCTCTTGTGTATGCAATATTTCACCTGGAGTATTGGGGTGTACGGTTTCGTGCTGTGGCTACCGTCAATTATCCGCAGCGGTGGCGCTAATCTCGGGATGGTAGAAGTCGGCTGGCTTTCGTCTGTGCCCTATCTGGCAGCCACCGCAGCCATGATCCTTGCCTCCTGGGCATCCGATAAACTACAGAACCGTAAGCTGTTTGTCTGGCCGCTGCTACTGATTGCCGCCTTTGCCTTTATCGGCTCCTGGGCCGTAGGTGCAAATCATTTCTGGGTTTCTTATACCCTGCTGGTGATTGCGGGCGCAGCCATGTATGCGCCGTATGGCCCATTCTTCGCCATCATTCCCGAAATGCTGCCACGTAACGTTGCCGGTGGCGCAATGGCGCTGATCAACAGCATGGGGGCGCTGGGTTCATTCTTCGGTTCGTGGTTTGTAGGCTATCTCAATGGCGCAACCGGCAATCCTTCCGCCTCTTACATTTTTATGGGGGTGGCGCTTTTTGCCTCAGTATGGCTAACTTTAATCGTTAAACCCGCCAATAATCATCAGTTGCCGGTTGGCGCCCGCCACGCGTAAATTTCAACTCACGGAGATCCGCATGAAGCCGTCCATTATTCTCTACAAAGCGTTGCCTGACGATTTACTGCATCGCCTGGAAGCACACTTCACCGTTACGCATGTGCCGAACCTGCGCCCGGAGACGGTAGAACAACACGCCAAAGCCTTTGCCACTGCAGAAGGCCTGCTGGGCTCCAGTGAAACTGTCGATAACACATTGCTGGAGAAAATGCCGAAATTGCGTGCAACATCAACCATTTCAGTAGGCTATGACAACTTTGACGTGGATGCCCTGAATGCGCGCAATGTACTGCTGATGCACACGCCCACCGTGCTGACCGAAACCGTTGCCGATACGGTGATGGCGCTGATCCTCAGCACGGCACGTCGTGTGGTGGACGTCGCTGAGCGCGTGAAGGCGGGCGAATGGACGAAAAGTATCGGACCGGATTGGTTTGGTACTGATGTTCACCACAAAACCGTGGGGATCGTTGGCATGGGTCGTATTGGTCTGGCACTGGCGCAACGTGCCCATTTCGGCTTTAACATGCCGGTTCTCTATAACGCGCGCCGCCGCCATCAGGAGGCGGAGGATCGTTTTAACGCACGCTATTGCGACCTCGACACGCTGTTACAGGCGTCTGATTTTGTTTGTCTTATCCTGCCGCTGACGGAAGAGACGCATCATCTGTTTGGCGCAGAGCAGTTCGCCAAAATGAAATCCTCCGCCATTTTCATCAACGCTGGGCGTGGCCCGGTTGTCGATGAAAACGCACTGATTGCCGCTCTGCAGAACGGGAAGATTCACGCTGCTGGCCTGGATGTGTTTGAACAAGAACCGTTACCGGTAGACTCACCGTTACTGTCTATGTCGAACGTGGTGGCGCTGCCGCACATCGGATCGGCGACCCATGAGACGCGCTATAACATGGCTGCCTGCGCCGTGGATAATTTAATCGATGCCCTACAAGGCAAGGTAGAGAAGAATTGCGTTAACCCGCAAGTGGCAAGTTAGCGAGAACGTAGCGATAAAAAAGAGGCGAATCACTCGCCTCTTTTTCAAGTCAACGCATTCAATGCCCGATCCCTCGGGCATGATCGTTTATTCAGTCGCGTTTACCGCAGCCGTCCAGGCCTGAGTAAATGCCTGATGCTGAGACGCCAGCGGGCCAATCAGCGTATTGTACTGGCTGGCTTGCTGAGAAGTTGGGAACTGAATGCCGTTCGCCACAAAGCTCACCTGCGCCTCTTGTTGCGCCACAAAATCGCCGACCTGTACCAGTTGCTGCGTAAAAATTTGCGCAGCGGGGATCAGCGGCTGTAACGCATCTGCCGGTGCGGTCACCACTTTGCTATAAACCTTATCAAAAACAGGTTTCAGATCGTCAGCCTGTTTCAGCGCGCCATGTGCAGCATCTGCCTGCAATTTTGCATTCTGCAACTGCTGAGCAAGAACACCTAACGCACCATTTGCCTGACGCAGCGGTTCACGTTGGGTTAAATAATCCTGAGGAACGCGGATTGCATTGACGCTATCAACAACCGGGCGCAGACCCGCGTCCATCGCCTGATTTACCTGCTGCGAAAAGCCATACAGAATGGCGTAATCAGAAACAAAGGGGCCAAACTGTTTTTTCTGATCGGCGGTCAGCGTCGGTAAACGTTCTCCGCTACGCATTGCAGTATTCTGCAGGAAATCGATAAACGCTTTGCGTTGATCGCCTTCTTTATCAAAACACCCGCTCAGGCTAACTACCATCAATAACGCCACAACAGGCGCAAACCAGCGAGAGCAGGACTTACCTGTCGCCATTTTAATACTCCTTTCACCCATAAATGCGCACAACGACACCCGCGTGCCTGACGCTGACAAGGATAGTCCAGGTCAGGCTCGCAAGATACCCTTTCCACGTAATCTTGTAGCGGAAAATGACATAAGTGAAGGCCGCAATACAACGAGACGCTAAAAGTCTGATCCTGCGCTGTCGGGAACCAGGCCCTCACCCCACCTTCGCGATATAGTAAGAATTTCGTAATCTTTACAAATACGGCTGAACCTGAACATATATCGACCGATATCAGGCCATTAGAAACGGCTGATCCGCACCGGGCTTTTGCTGAAACGAATCCACTTCGGGATAATAACCTGCGTCTTTCTTCCCGCCCTATTTTTCCCGACTATTCTTAATGAGCTTCGATGAAATTCACGATCCCGCTGTGTGATTTATAGGAGTTATCAATGGAATACAAAGATCCCATGCCTGAGCTACTGAGCAGCCTGGAACAGATTGTTTTTAAAGATGAATATCAAAAGATTACCCTGACGCATAAGCCCAATCCCTTCACCGAATTTGAACAACTGCGAAGAGGAAGCGGGCTGCAAACAGATGAGTTCGCCAGAGCGTTGGGCGTGACAGTTGCCACGGTACAAGAGTGGGAGTCAAAACGCGAGAAGCCTTCCACCACCGAGTTAAAACTGATGCGTCTCATCCAGGCGAACCCAAGATTAAGTAAGCAATTGATGGAGTAAGCGACCTGCGAACTCCATGACTTAACGGTCCTGTACCGGGACCGTTTTCCCGTTTTGATAGCGAA
>NZ_NRDO01000054.1 GCF_010231475.1 Citrobacter sp. NCU1
CTGGTGACAGAGCCTTACAGGCGCATATGAAAAACCTCCGGCTATGCCGGAGGATATTTATTTATCTTTTTATGCCTGATGGCGGCGATGCCTTATCAGACCTACGAGATTTGTAGGCCCGGTAAGCGTAGCGCCACCGGGCAATCCATCACGGTTTGCGCGCAATCAACACCGCACGCAGAGGAGCAGGGTAACCCTCAACCGTTTTGCTGCTGTCGTTCGGGTCGAGGAAATCGGCCAGCGACTCGGTGACCATCCATTCGGTACGACGCTGCTCTTCGGTTGACGTCACACAAACGTCCGCGATACGCACATCGACAAAACCACACTTCTCGAGCCAGTTTTTCAGTGCCAACGCGGAAGGGATAAAGTAGACGTTACGCATCTGCGCGTAGCGATCGCCTGGCACCAGAACGGTATTTTCATCGCCCTCGACGACCAGCGTCTCAAGCACCAGTTCACCGTCTTTGACCAGTTGATCTTTTAACTGCCACAGATGCTCCAGCGGCGAACGACGATGATAAAGCACGCCCATCGAAAATACGGTATCAAACGCATTCAGCGCGGGCAACTGTTCGATCCCCAGCGGCAGCAGATGCGCACGCTGATCGTTACCTAACAATTTGCGCACCGCTTCAAACTGGCACAGGAACAGTTGGGTGGGGTCGATCCCGACGGCGAGATGTGCGCCTGCGCCAATCATGCGCCACATGTGATAGCCGCTGCCGCAGCCCACATCCAGAATCGTGCGACCGCTAAGATCAGAAAGATGCGGCAATACGCGATCCCACTTCCAGTCAGAACGCCATTCGGTATCAATATTGACGCCATACAAAGAGTACGGACCTTTGCGCCACGGCATCAGGTTACGCATCAGGGTATCAATACGCTTAAGCTGGCCTTCGCTCAGCGGTGTTTCGCTTTCGGCGGTGACGCTGTGTAGCAGATCCAGACGGTGTGGCGTTAACTCGGGCAGAAATTCAACCGCGTTCGACCACTGTTTAAATAAACCGTGCTGATCGCGCTGCCAGGCTGCAATTTGCGCGGGCAGGGTTTCAAGCCAGTGGGAAAGGTGATTTTTGGCAATCAGCTGATAAAAGTTGCCGAACTCAATCATGCGGAAACCTCAGCTTTTAGCGCCACCAGAGAGCCGAAGTTGAAGCACTGGAACCACAGTTCACTGTGTTCGAATCCGGCCTGACGCAGGCGTGCTTTGTGGGTTTCGACGGAATCAGTCAGCATGACGTTTTCCAGCATGCTGCGCTTCTGGCTGATTTCCAGTTCGCTATAGCCATTGGCTCGTTTGAAGTCATGATGCATGTTGAACAGTAATTCGCCGACCTGCGCATCTTCAAAACTGAACTTCTCTGACAGCACCAGCGCGCCGCCCGGATTCAACCCCTGATAAATCTTATCCAGCAATGCCTGGCGCTCAGGCGGCTCAAGGAATTGCAGGGTAAAATTCAGTACCACCATAGAGGCGTTTTCGATAGCGACATGACGAATATCGCCTTCCACAATGTCAACGGGGGTCGGAGCCTTGTAGGCATCAATATGGCGGCGGCAGCGTTCAATCATCGCCGGAGAGTTATCGACGGCAACGATCTTGCAATTGTCATGATGGATGTTGCGACGCACCGAGAGCGTCGCCGCGCCCAGAGAACAGCCCAGATCGTAGACCTGGGTGTCAGGTTTGACAAAACGTTCAGCCAGCATGCCAATCATCGAGATAATATTGGAGTAGCCGGGAACGGAACGCTGGATCATATCCGGGAAGACTTCAGCTACCCGTTCATCAAAGGTCCAGTCACCCAGACTGGCGATAGGCGCAGAAAAAAGCGTGTCGCGGTGAGACATAACGTAAAAATCCGGGAAAAATAAAGTGGCGTATTGTGCGCTAATGCAGGGAGAAAACCAACTCCCAGGGCATATACCAAAGATTTGCCAGCACCATCAGCAACAGGGCGCACCAGGTTGCGCTCATACCCGAACGCCGCCAGCGAAACAAGCGGTGATGGAAGCCATAATAATGCATGAGCCGACCGGCAATTAAAATCAAGCCGCAGATGTGCACCATCCATGTTTGTGCACCGTTCATCTCCATAAAGAGCAGTAGCACGAGCGCAACAGGAATATATTCCACCGCATTGCCATGAATGCGAATCGCGCTTTGTAACTCGCTAAATCCGCCATCGCCATAGGCAACGCGGTACTGCATCCGCAGACGAACAACATCAAAAGAGAACTTCATCAACAATAACGCACCTAGTACGACATATAGCGCGCTTACCATACAAACTCCCTTTACTCGTCATACTTCAAGTTGCATGCGCGTTGGCTGTACTCGTTCCCCCGTCACTTACTTAGGTAAGCTCCTGGGGATTCTCTCCCTTACCATCTTCCTGCAACTCGAATTATGTAGAGTACGGTTTGGTTGATGGCACTGTCTATGATAGGTGGCATTTTCAGAAAAGAGAAGATTGCTGTGGAATAGACGGTGCGGCACCAATGCCTGGAATCGCGGCATGTAGTTCGTGCCAGATGGCGTCCACTAACTCCGGAGCCTGCGCGATATCGGGCGTGTGCAAAAACAGATAAGGCGTGGTTGAGTGCTCCCAGAGCGCTAATTTGTTTAACCAGACGGTGAAAAAATCACGATTTTGTACCATGTCATCGCTACCGATAAATCGCACCATCGGGTGACTGGCGGTGACAATCGCATGCACAGGGACTCTGGGTTTCTTGCGCTGCGCCTCGCGTATCGCCTCATTGTGAGGACGCGCGGCGTGGACCGGGCGACTGTCGAGGATGACCCGGTTTACCCCTCTCTCGTGTAAACCCCGGTTGAGCTGCTGTTCCTCATCTCCTTTTGCAAAGAATCCCGGATGACGGACTTCAACACCGTACGTGAAGCGCCCGGGCAAAGCGTCCAGAAATTGCCACAATGCAGGAAGGTCGCGAGGTGAAAACGTGGCGGGAAGCTGGAGCCAGTACTGGCCAATACGCCCCTCCAGCGGCGACATGCGGGTCAAAAACTCCCGCACTAAATCGTCACAGTTTCTCAGTGCAGCCTGATGCGTGATCGTCGCTGGAAATTTAAAACAGAAACGAAAATCATCGGTTGTCTGCGCTTTCCAGCGTTCAACGACATCGGCTTTGGGAAGCGCGTACAAGGTGGTGTTGCCCTCCACACAATTGACATGTCGGGCATCATTGCTTAACTAACTGATTTTAATAATCCTCTGCTGCTCGTTTGTGGTATCTGGGGCATCAATGGGGCAAAATCGGCCAGCTTCTGATTTAGCATTGCGATCTGCTCTGCGCTACAGTCTGCCATCCACGCACCGTATACATTGAATACCATTTGGGCGCTTGAATGTCCCATCTGGTTGGCAATGAAGCTCGGGTTTGCGCCAGCAGATAATGACCAGCACGCATAAGTGTGCCGTGACTGGTACGCTTTCCGGTGTCTGATCCCGGCGCGCTTCAGTGCTGCATCCCATGAGTCGCCAACCGAATCAACCTTGTAGATAAATCCAACCTGCTCACATCGCCTGACCATCTGTGGGTTAAAGACGAACGTGCATTCATGATTCACCGAACGGTTGTATTCACGTAGCTGCACGTCGATGTGATGTTGCTTGCCCATCTTTGTCATTTCAGCCTGATTTTTCAGGATGCTAAGCGCTGGCTGGATAAGATGCACCACCCGATCTGTACTTGCCTCGGTTTTCGGTAGAGTGAACTCGCCAAGTTTCGTATAATTGCGCCTGATGGTGATTGTTCCCACCTTCAGATCAATATCTTCCCAGGCTAGAGAGACCAGTTCCCCGTGACGCATTCCTGTGTACACTGCTAATGACCACAGGTTTTTCGTCTGCTGATGCCGGCATGCATCTATCAGTCGAATAAATTCGTCTCGAGTTAGCGGATCTGGTTCTGCCTTGGCTTTTTTAAGAGGCTTAATGCCATCAAAAGGGTTTGCATCCAGGTAACCATGATCTGCAGCAAACTGAAACATCCCGGCAATGGTCGTCATGTAATAGTTCACAGTAACAACGCTTCGCCCTTTTGCAGGCTTTTTACCATTTGTCGAACTCTGATAACCGGTCAGTAAATCTTTCCTGATGTACAGCAATTCCTCTTTGGTTACCGCTGAAACCAAGCGCTTTGCTCCAATTAATGGCACGACGTTTCTTGCTACCGACTCATATCGATTGAGTGCATTTGCAGAAATTTCCATTTTTTTCAGATCCAGCCACTTTTTTTCAAGCTCTTTCACTGTGATTTCCTTCGAACCCACCCCAAAAACTTTAAGGTTAGGTGAGTCAGGAAACTGCGCTGCATAGTCAAAGTTTCCGGTGCGGACAGCAAAGCATATCGATGTCCGTAGTTCCCCGGCGATCTTCCTGTTCTTAGCGGTGTCAGGGACACCGAGGCTCTCCCTGACACGCTTACCTTTAAAATTAAACCAGATGCGTAATGTGCCACCGTGGTTTTCGACGCCTGTTGGATATGTGACTTTATCCATTGGTGTTACCTCCAGACGCCCAAGAGCGATATGAGCTTACCTTTTTCATGTCATCAAATCACCCAGGCTGCTTGTTTCTCATTGACGCGACCCAGGCATCTACAGCCTTTCTGTTATACATGCACTCACTGGAAGGTTTTGGATTCCCGTCAGGCGATACGTGGATATACTCCCGCCCAACCATCCAGCACTCTTTTCTGGCCCGGAGGATGGTTCCGGGTTTGAGCCCGGTAACCGCGATAAGAACGCTTTCACATACCCACTCATTGGGCGCCAACTGTATAATCTTGCTCATATCTACCTCACACCACGCTCAGGCCACGGCAGTGGCACCACACATCAAACATCCGCTTAACCACTTCCTGGCAGTAAAAACCGTCGCAATCTCGTGTCAGGTCGTAGCGGTTTCCGTACCGCCTGTGAACCCACATTTCAAAAACCTTGTTCATTTGCTTGTTCCCGTAGATAACGTGGTCACGATCGCGTGCTGCTCTTTTGGGAACACGATAAACATTGCATGCCCGCTACTCAGCGTATAACCGCCATAGCGGTCGGCTGCCGCTGCTGAAGCACAACATCTGCGAGAGTGGCCTCCCTGGTGAAAATCGAACAACCATGAGCTGTCTATTTCCGCGATCATGTCGCCGGCATCACCGCCAATACGCTCGATATAACGTTCGAGCGCGTGAACGGTGATCAGGTAATGGCGATGGCGAATGCGGCCTGACGCTACCACCCTGGGTTCTGGGGAGCAGTTAATCATTTCACCTCCACCTCAATACCTGCGATAACGCAATGACGCTCGATCGCTTCTTTCACCCGGCGCTTATAGGTTTCCGGGTGGAAAACCTCGCTCCTGCCTGTGCCGCTCCAGAATGCTTTTGAACTGGTATCTGGCAGGGTGATGGTCAACTGTTTACCAGTGGTGACATCGTTGCGATCTTGAAGCATGGCTGCGTTGTAACCATCAGCAAAAATATCAGCCTCTTCGTCGTTCAGTTCGGCACCTAGCTTAAAGGCAATATCTTTCGCCATTGATGCTGTAATTTGTTGTCTGAGTACGCTCATCGTGTCGCCTCCCGCGATACTGTTTTGTATGCACGCAGCATGTCGCGAGATTTACCGGACAAAACCGTCTTCATGAAGAACATTCCACTGCGGTTTGCAACTATTCCTGGTGTGCAGAGCAGTGTGGCGTCTACCACGCGGTTATGTTTACGGAATTCAAAGACGGTGCTGGTGATGGTCAGCGTGGCTACCGTTGGTGTTAATCTCTCCGATGTAGTCATCGTGAAGCATCTCAAGTCCTTTTCGCCCAAAGGGTGACATCCTGAATCCGTACTTGGGATCCGCAATCACCATGTCCTGATACATGCGAAGGGCTAGGGCTGAACCCTCGCAAACGCCATATTTCTCTATGGCGATGCTTTCCACATGGTTGGCGAGAGAAAAACGCAGTGGACCGGGGTAGATACTCAAATTTCCTTTTTTGCCCGAATAGATAACTGCGATATCAACACCACTGTCTTCGTTCGGGATTTCGATAGCGCCGTTCTTATCCTTCTCTTCGTTGATGAATGCTGTTGCTACCAGCCAGCGCCACAGAATGAGTTCTTTCTCTGCGCCTAAAGAAACCCAACCAGCAGACACGGCATCCATAATGCAGGCCAACCAACGCAGCCCTTCTGAGTTGCGGGAGTCAAAGCGCGGACCATCGAATTGTTTAACCGCGCCAGACCAGCCAATTACGCGACTTCCGATCTTGATGCCGTTTGGCGAAGTTTCTGGCGCGTCGTAATTGCTGTTCATCGAATACCCTCCGGTTTACTGGCCTGTAGTTCGTCAACCTCTTTAACGAAGCGGTCATGCATGGCGTCCCACTTCTCACACCATTTCGTCATGTCACGCTTAATGGCCAGAATGCGGAGAAGACGTCGAATACAGCGCTGGTGGGCTCCGATGTACTCAACTGTTGCGCCTCCTCGCTGCCAACAATTCAGTTCTGGATTGAGAGGGTGGACGGCCTGCACATCCGGGTAGCGCTGCTCGAAGCCGGAACGACTGAAAGCTTCGGTGGTCATGAAGAACGCCAGATAGCGGATCGCCGTAACCCGTGTGAAGCATTTTTTAGTGCGTCCGTGTCGTACTGCCACGAACAAAGGGCCAACTGGCGTATCGTGTTTCTGTAACGCGAGGTCAATCGCGCTTACGGTACGGTTGTCAGTCATTCGATATCTCCCCAATCCTCAGTTCCATTTCGCGAGCCATTTCGATAAAAGTGTCCAGTGCGCAAATATGTTCTTCGTCAGAGAGCTGGCGGTCGCATGTCACACGACCTTTTTCAATGTAAAGAACAACGCGCCCGGTGAAGTTCGGAAGGACGTGCAGATCCACGTTGAGAACTGGGGTGGGGATCTGCATTCCGTGCATAATTGTTTGTTGTGAGGCCATCAGTTAATCCCTCCACATACGTATTTCTCTTTCGCGTGTTTAATTAATTCCGCAAAAATCTCGTCAACAATCATCTTTCCTGTTTCGGTCAGATATTCGGTGTGTCCATTGATATCGACACTTTTCATATACGTCTGGCGAAGAAATGTTTCCGCTTCTGTGTTGAATTCAGTCCGAGCCTGTTTTTCGAAACGCAGCAAAAGTTTCAGCATTGATTCTTCGTTAATCTCGATAACCTGAATATTGTCATCGGGCATATTTACGGAGAGGCAGTAACCTCCTGTCTTGCGCTTCATTCGGTTTAATGCCGCAATAGCAATACGGCGGCGATAAATTTCAATGGTGTTGTTTTTCATTGTCATTACCGACCGTAAGCCTTGCGCAGAAAAAGGTTTGCAATATGCAGATAACTATTTCCATAAGAGGCAAAGAGCTTTGCTGTTTTGTGTGCTGATTTATCTTTCAAAAACGTCATTATTGCCACCCCCCTTTGAGGTGTTCTCCATGGTCATTTGGGTCATGAAGCAAAGCTCATTAAGTAATGAGGTGAATCTTCCCGCTACCTTCACATCAGTGCGTGTGATTGCTGGCATAAGCAACTGGGTAAATTCAGCACGCAGCTCATGCGCATATTTATTGGCACACTCTGCTGTTTTGTGGGCTTTATTTATGTAAAGAATGTCGCCATCCTGATTGGCTGGATGGACTTTGTTATTCACGACTTCACTTCTGACGATAATATTCATTTGCATTTCCTCAGGGTGAGTGATGCCACACCGGTTAAGGCGTTAATTAATTCATTTGTTATTTAAAGTTTATAGGTGTCGAAGTCGCAAATGCTTTTATTCAATTTCTCTAATGTCTGAGTTACTAAAGTAATAAGAGCATGCTCCCTTTCTTCTTCCGCGCTCGTCATTTGTTCCAAAAGAATCCATAATGAACATGAGCAGCAGCGCACATCATGTGACCAGTCGAGAATTGTTCTACTGGTTTCTTCTTTATTCAAAGTAACCATTTCATTATTCATGACTTATTCTCCGGCCAGTCAAAACCAAGCTCTCTGTTTATAACTGAAAGGTTTTCCTTTAACTGTCGGATACAAATTTTGATAAGAGCCGCTGGTTTATATGCAACATCTTGATCAGATTCAGCGTACTCAAGTGCATTGATTACGCAATCAATATCCATTGCAATTTTGTGAATGGTCCCGTTCTCGGAAAGTATTTGCTCTGCATTCATTTCATTAACTCCGTTGCCTGTTGATGAAATGAATTTAGCAAAATGGTAAATTCCATGCAATCAATAAATGCTAAATAATTTACTTTATGTATTTATGTATTTGATAAATAGCATTATTAATTTAATTTTATTTTTTGCAGGCATAAAAAAACCGACCATCAGGTCGGTTGGAGGTAGTGTGATTAGAGTAGACCTTAGGGAGTGGGCATTTCATCATTGTCAACGTAACGGGTATGCTTAACAATGGCCGAAACAAAGTGCATTTTCTCAATGCTATCAGGGCTCAAGGTGATAGGTCTATGATCGCTATTTACACTTGAGAATTGATAATCGCCATCACGAGTTTTACTCATGATTTTTATCATGTTATGCCCATCTTTCGTTCGCACAAAAACTTCGTCACCTGTATGAACTTGGGTGTTTGGCTCTATTACGACATACTCTCCAGACTGTATACGTGGCCACATACTGTCACCCTTTACTTTGAGCCCATAGGCGTCCCTATCCGCGCTGTAGATTTGCAACCATCCAGCATGGATTTCTAGCATATCGATCATTCCGTCAATCCCGAGAATCGCTTCCCCTACAACTGGCACAGCTCCTAGTCTGACTGTTCCGACATACTCCAACTCATTTTTAATGCTGCTGGTAACATTGCGAGGGCTATCCAGCCACCCAAACGGGCGCTCCATGGCCTGCTCAATCTTTCTGGCCATTTTGTCGCCTATGTTGCGACTGCTATTTTCGCCAAGCAATTGACTCAGTTGGGCAGGGCTTATCCCACACATCTCTGCGAAAGCTGCTTTTGTCGTATGTCTGTCGCGCTTCAGGAACTCAACAATGAGCTGCTCAAGGTTTGATTTACGTATGCTTTTTATGTCCATGTCAAAATGCTCTCATTATTTAGCAATGTGGTAAATACACAAAATGCTAAATGATTATTGCATTTAATTTATCAAAAAGCTAAAGTTGGTTCATTGCAACAGGAGAGCGTAATGAACAACCAGTTACTTGCTTGGCGTAAGTCTTCAACTAAAGAGCAGTGGGAGGATCTTGCTAAAAAATCAGGCACATCTTCGGGATACCTGAATCTCATTGCCTATGGCTATCGCAACGCCTCTCCTCGTCTGGCCTTGGCGATCGAAAGTGCATCAAAGTCATTCGTGGATAAGCCCGTTATCACAAAAGAACAGTTGGTTTTCAAGATCGGAACTGAGGCGTGACATGGCACATGCGAACAACGGGAAGCTCAAATATGAATGCCACCATTAAAACGTTCGATTTTAAGTCTGATTATGGTGAGCTGCTGGCTTCAGTTCGTACCGTGCAGATTAGCCAATCACCTTGGTTTTTTGTTGTCGATGTGTGCCAGGCGTTGGGGTTGAACGATACAAATAAGGCCCTTTTGTCAGTAGATGATGAAGATATGTGTGAACACGAACAGTATTCGGGTTCGGGCCGCAAGCCAATGCTGGTCAATGAGTCAGGGCTTTATACGCTTATCCTCAAAAGCCGGAAAAAGCAGGCCAAGCGATTCAAGCGCTGGGTCACTGCTGATGTGCTGCCGTCAATCCGAGCTACTGGCTCATACAATCTCATTCCATCTAATGATCTGCCTGATTTTTCAGACGAAGTCGCAGCTGCTCGTGCATGGGCTGACGAACGTGAAGCTGCCCGTCGAGCACTTGGATACGTCGAGCGCCAGGCAAAGTATATCGAGCACCTGGAAAACCTCTTTCAGCCTGGTATGTCTCCCTGCCAGTTCTGTAAGCAGCTTAACGGCGTCAACGTCCAGCAGGTCAATGCGTTTTTATTCGAGCATAACTGGCTCTATGACGATCAGCCAAAAGCTAAGTATCCGCGCTGGCGGGTAAATAATTATGCTCGTGATCTGTATCTCAGTGAGCGTACCGGGCAGGTAGAGCAGGACGACGGCGATATGCGCGACACATTCAAGCCGATCCTGCTGCGCAAAGGCGCGGTGTGGATTTACCGACACTATCTCAAGGGGCATCTTCCGATGAAGAAGCGCTGGGATGGCAAGTTTACTCACGATACTGAGTTAGCGGGTGCAGCATGAGTAGCAAAATTTTGGGCAACGTCTGGGACGCATGCGCTGCGCATGACGTTAAGGGCGCCAAGTTGGTGATTATGGCGCGCCTGGCTGATTACTCAAACGATGATGGGGTCTGCTACCCCAGCGTTGAAACTATTTGCCGACAGTTGGGTTTGGGCGAAAGCACGGTAAGAACGGCTATTGCTGAACTGGAGTCCGCTGGCTGGCTGCGTCGTGAATCCCGCCGTAAAGGTAATCGCAACACTTCCAATCTTTATCACCTGAATGCCGATCGTCTAGAGGCTCTGGCCCGCGCTGAGAAGGACAAGGTAACTGCTCTGAAACAGCAGCGCAGAGCTAACGGTTTTCTCCCGTCAGATTATGAACCTTCAGAATCTGAACCGTCAGAATCTGGGCGTTCAAACGGTTTTCACCCGTCAGATTCTGACAAAAAAAGCGTTTTCACCCGTCAGAATCTGACCCCAGATCCACAAGTAAATTCAAAACATGATCCATCAGTAAATTCAAAACATGAATCACAAGATATTGGTGCATCCGCTGACGCTTCTGCACCAGCTCGTTCTGCAAAGCAGGAATATTCACCTGAATTTGAAACAGCCTGGCAGGCATACCCAAAACGTGCTGGTGGAAATTCTAAGGCGGCAGCCTGGAAACACTGGAAAGCCCGCCTGAAAGACGGGGTTAAACCTGAAGACATGCTGGCTGGCGTTAAGCGCTATGCGGCCTACGTCAAAGTAACGGGCAGTGCTGACACACAGTTCGTCAAGCAGGCGGCAACGTTCTTTGGACCCGATCGGCATTTCGAAGAAGCCTGGCAAACTCCATCCGCTCCCGGAGGTGGGCGTCGAAGTGCGCTTCCGGTATCTGGGTTCAGTGAGCAGGACTACGGCAAAACAGACACCAACTGGTAATCACAGGTAATCAAAATGTTAAATTTTAAACAACGCGAAGATCGGGAAAAGCTACAGGCGCGGCGTGACGCTCTGCGCGATGAAATGGCGTTTGCGCTGGAGGGCAAAAAACCATGGTGCCATGAAAAGTGGCAGGAAACCAACGGCGTGGATACCTGCGAAAAGCACGGCGAACACCAGACTCGCATCCTGACTGGGCCGGAATATCGCGGCGTTCCTGCGGTAACAATCTCCCGCTGTCCGACCTGCATGGCCGAGGATCAGGCTTTGGTTGAATCTGAGCTGCGAGCGCTGCAAGTTACCGACCTGCTGGATGAGGCGCATATCGCCCTTCGTTTTGATAGCTGCGAGTTCGCAAACTATCAGCCGGTTAATGACGCTGCGCAGTATAACCTTAGTGCCTGTCAGCGCTATGCGAATAGCTGGCCTGAGCGCCTTAAGCTCGGGACGGGGCTGATTATGATGGGTAACTGTGGTACCGGAAAAAACCACCTGGCAGTGTCCCTGGCAAAGAGCATCATCCGCGATCATCTTGCAAGTGTGGAAATCACCGATGTTATGCGTCTGACCCGTGCTGTGAAAAACACGTGGCGCCACGGTGCTGACAGTACCGAGGATGACATTATTGAGCGTTTCGCATCATTGGATCTGCTGATTATTGACGAGGTGGGCGTACAGTTTGGTAGTCCGACGGAAATGACTATCCTGCAGGAAATCATCAATGCCCGGTACGAAAGTATTCTCCCCACAATTCTGATCAGCAATCTCACCTTCGACCAGCTGAAAGAGACTATTGGTGAACGAATCGTGGACCGGGTTACCGATGGTGGCCGCAACCGCCTGGCATTTGGCTGGGGAAGTTTCCGCGCTATCGTGCCAGGAGCGACAGCATGACGCCTGTCTGGAAAAATGAAGATCTGGAAGGTGCGGTAATTGGCGCGATTTTTCTGCGCAATACCGATCCTGAGGTTCTGGGCATTCTTTCTCGTATGCCGGCGAGCGTATTCTCCGTCCGTCAGTACCGTGAAATTTATTCCGGCATCTGTCGTCAGGCTCGCGGAACCGGAGTGATAGATCCGCTGTTGCTTTGTGAGGCCATGCCAGAACACAGCGCAACGATACTCGAGTCAAGTCGTATCGCCTGGGCTAAATCAGCGCTGACGTATTATGTTTCCACTCTGGAACGTAACGCTGCCGTTCGTGACGCTGAGGCTGTAATCGAGACAGCGCTGGCTGGCATTCGCAATGCTGCTAATGGTGAAAACGCAGTCGAAGCGTTGAAAGCCGCACAGGAGGCTATGGCTGCAATTTCACTCACTCCTGATACCGTTCAACCTGTGCATATTGATGAAATTTTACCTGCAGTAATTGACCGGGTAGACGCAAGAAATCAGGGGCTGGAAGAGGCCAAACCTCTGATGACCGGTATTGAAGAGCTGGACGCAAAAACCGGTGGCATTGAACCGACAGATCTGGTCTTCATTGCCGCCCGCCCGTCGATGGGTAAAACCGAGCTGGCCCTGGACATTATCGATAAGGTATCCGAGCAGGGGCATGGCGTACTGTTTTTCAGCATGGAGATGGCCAACATCCAGATTGGCGAGCGAATGGTATCTGCTGCTGGTGGTATGTCAGTGTCCAGGCTCAAAGCGGCCGCGAAGTTTGAAGATGAAGACTGGGCAAGGTTATCTACAGGTATCGGGCATCTAACCGGGCGCAATATCTGGATGGTCGATGCCACTGATCTGACGCTTGAGCAAATCCAGCAAACAGCAACCAGTCATCAGATTGCTCATCCTGAAACCGCGCTGGTGGTTATCGATTATCTGTTACTCATTAAGATCCAGAGCACGGCGCGCTATGACCTGGCGGTGGGTGAATTGTCGAAGGGGTTAAAGCGACTTGCTAAAACAAACCGCACTCCCATTTTGGCGCTGAGCCAGCTTTCGAGAGGTGTGGAATCCCGACCGAACAAACGCCCCATGAACTCAGACCTGAAGAACTCCGGAGAAATTGAGGCGGATGCTGACATCATCATGATGCTCTATCGCGACGAAGTGTATAACCCTGAATCGCCGGCAAAAGGGATTGCGGAAATTAACATCACCAAACAGCGGAACGGGGTTCTTGGGACCGTATATCGCCGTTTTTATAACGGGCATTTTCTGCCGATTGGCCAGGAAGAAGCGAAATCAAAATCAGTCTCGCAGCAAAAATCACAACCTCGTCGGTATGCAAAAGCTTAAGGAACCAACAGTGGATCGTCTAATTCACGAAATGTCTTATTTATTCACCAAAAAGCGCTTCATGGAGCTCCAGGATGCCGCGCGAGACGTAGCTATCAGTCATAGCGACTATCCCGAATGCTTTAGTCTTATTGCTGATGCAATTGATGAGTTTCTTGAGGATAAGCCTGAAGATGAATGGCTCGAGCGGGAAAAAATCTTTATGCACTACGTTGCAATGCGCGCGATATCGCTATGGGGGAACGGCCATAAAGTTACCGATATCCAGTGGGCGCATCCTGGCTGGTTTGGCACTGCCGAGAAGGGAGACTCTATTCAATGAAACTGGAAACATCACTTAAACATTTCAGCCCTCAGGGGATGCATATCAGCGACAGCGTGAATAATACAGGAGCACATAACAATGCGTGATATATACGATGTTATGGACCGCTGGGGCGCGTGGGCTGCTGCTGATAGTAGTGGTGTTGACTGGCAACCAATCGCAGCAGGATTTAAAGGCTTGTTACCCCATGGTAAGAAATCACGCCTTCAGTGTGACGATGATGAAGGAATCATGATTGATGGCTGTGTTGCGCGACTCAGGAAGTATAAGTTTGAAGAATATGAAATGATTATTGCTCATTTTGTTATCGGTGTTTCTTTAAGAACAATAGCAAAAAAAAGAAAATGCTCTGATGGGAAAATTAGACATCAACTTCAAAATGCACTTGGTTTCATAAGTGGTGTGTTGTCAATGATTGAATAATAAATTGCTCCATCAGTTTTGATGGAGCATATCTTTGATGTTAAGGCGTATCAATACTAATGAATTAAGCATGAACAAAATAGTTAGCAGACCTAACCATATGCAACTGATTGAGATTAAAGTGTAAGGTGCTAAACCAAGCGTGAATTGTGCAATTGCTGTTGAAATTGAAAGCCAAATGGATATGTTTATGAAGCAAGATAATCTATCTAAGGGTTTTAGAATGTCTTTTTCATTTATTTCACCTACTTTAATTTGTCTAGATTTCGCATATCTCTCTCTATAATGGTCAGAGGAGAATAGTTTATCTTTCAAATTTACAATGACAAATGTATGAAGCGAGAGTAAGAATGAACCTACGGATATAAATCCGGAGAAGAAATACCCTCTTAGGTTTTTAGCGTAAAAGTCATAAAAACCATTGTCGAAAATCCCTAGCTTTTTAAATGAAAAAAATATAACAAGGGTTATAGTGAGTGAAGTTAGAACCAGCCATGTAAGCTGGTTCTTAAACGACGTTGAAGTAAATCGTTCAGCTAAATTCATGACTTTTTGCTCCAGTCTCCATCTCAGACTTGATTATACCGATAATGGGATTAGTTGCAAAAGTATCATCTGTAAGACCATTCACATGTTCAGCCATATCATCGAACTCGTACTCAATGAAATACGAAGGTGAATTTATAAGGTCAACGATTCTTTCATTCCCGTCATGGTCGATTGCTTCAATTCGTCCTTTAGTAATATTTTGAACGTTTCTAAAGAGTTGACCTATTTGATCTGCTAAAGGTCTAACTCTAGTTCTATCAGCTTCGTCGATATTAAATGTAACTTCGGTGTTCCTTGTGAATTGTTCAACTCCTCTTAATTCTGGCGAGGTAAAATCAATTGTATCAAATCTAAATCCTGCAGCTTTAATTGAACGGAAGCTTGAAAGAGTTGTGACTAAGTCATTTCTATCAACAAGGATATTATAGTCAATGCGTTGAGAATATTTACTGTCAATTGCGTCTTTTTGCAACTCGGTAGCAGTTTTACCCAATGCCTTTTTCTCAGAAGAGGCTTTTCTTCTAATGAATCTATTTGATTGAGATTGCCACTTGCTAAATAAATTGTTAAGTGAGCATGAGCCTCGGTAGTAGAGGTATAGTCCCTTGAAAGATTGTTTGTTAATGCAGAAAAAATTAAAATTAACTAGTTTGTCGTCTCCTTGTAGATCTTCAACCTTTATGGAGAATTTTCCATTTTCAATCTTAGATAAACAGTTTTTTCTTTGGTTTTTGAAAGTTAAAACCAATCCGATAAAATAATTTTGCTCTTCATTAATCAGTATTCTGCGTGAGAAATCTGTACGATTGATGGTCTGGTTGTTAGATGTCATGAAATTTCTAATAACTTCCAATAAATCAATATTTGCGTTGCTTGTGCTGATAGAAAAGCCATTTCCTTTGATTCGCATGCTAATAGTTATCCTTTAAAAAGATGCGTCTGTGTGTAATGCCTTATCAAAACAAAAAACTAACGCGTACGCAAAAACAATCGTAATCTGATAAGAGTAGTTTCTACGCCGCGATCTTAAAAACGATATTTAGACCCCCACTTCGCCGGGGGAGCGTTTTTTGGGATGCCAGCGCGAGTAATGCGCTACCAGTTGCTTTGTGCGCTATTTCATCTTGCTACTATTCCTAACCAGAGTTTTCTGTATGCCATAAGTTAACGAAATGGGAATAAACCATGGTAAAACAGCAGGATATGACGGAAGCAGCACAGGCTGTGTTTGACAAGTTGGGTACTGAACCAGTGACGGTTGGCGAGATTGCTCAGAACACACACCTGACTCGCGAACACTGCCAGTTAATACTTATGCAGCTGGTGATGGCGGGGTTATCTGATTACCAATTCGGATGTTATAAGCGCCTCTAGTGATGGAGGTATCCTGCTGTGGAAATGGGCGGCTGGTGGGTGTTAGCGCACCCGGCCAGCCATCAGCTTATGCTTTCAGGTCACAAGCTAACCAAGGCCCACTGCTTTAGCGCAAAAGCAAAGTGAGCCTATCAGAGTTGCGCTTACTGATCTATGAAAAATACTGTAAAAATAAACAGTGTTGAGTTGGTCAACGCTGACTGTCTGCTTTATCTCGTTTCACTCCCTGATAACTCCATCGACCTGATTGTTACTGATCCGCCTTACTTTAAGGTGAAGCCAAACGGATGGGATAACCAGTGGAAGGGGGATGAGGATTATCTTTGCTGGCTGGATATGTGCCTGGCTGAGTTCTGGCGTGTGTTAAAACCAGCCGGCAGCATTTACCTGTTCTCGGGCCACCGTCTCTCAGCTGACATCGAAATCATGATGCGCGAACGTTTCAACGTTCTGAACCACATCATCTGGGCAAAACCATCGGGCCGCTGGAATGGATGCAATAAAGAAAGCCTGCGTGCTTACTTCCCCGCAACGGAACGGATTTTGTTTGCTGAACACTATCTTGGTCCGTACACCGGGAAGGATAACGCCTTCGAGAGCAAAAGCACCGAGCTCAAGTTGCATGTCATGGCTCCACTGATCGATTATTTCCGCACCGCTCGCGAGTCGCTGGGGGTTAGCTCGAAAGAGATAGCCGAGGCAACAGGCAAGAAAAACATGGTATCTCACTGGTTTGGTGTGAGCCAATGGCAACTGCCAAACGAAGTGGATTATCGGAAGTTGCAGGAATTGTTCATGCGGATCGCGATTGAGAAACACCTGCAACAGAAGCTCGATCACCCTCACCACCAGCTGGTGGTCACATACCAGTCTCTGAATCGCAAGTATTCGGAATTGATGGATGAGTACAAATCGCTGCGGCGTTATTTCTTCGTATCCGCTGCGGTTCCGTATACCGACGTATGGGTGCATAAGCCGGTGCAGTTTTACCCTGGCAAGCATCCATGCGAAAAGCCAGCCGATATGCTGCAGCAGATCATTAGCGCCAGTAGTAGGCCAGGCGATATCGTTGCCGATTTCTTTATGGGGTCGGGTTCCACTGTAAAAGCTGCAATGGCGCTTGGGCGTAGGGCTATCGGTGTGGAATTGGAGCTGGAACGGTTTAAGCAGACGGTTGCAGAAGTGGAAAAGCTGGATGTATTTGACCCTGAACAATCTGGAAAAATATAGAGAAATTAAGACCTGCTCCCCGTCGCTAGGAGTTTTTTTCGAATACGCGCCCGCCCAAACATCTGAATCAATTGCATATCCTGACATTGTTGGGCGAGGCGCTATCTTCTGGTAATTAACATGCCCTATAAATCAAGTATCGCTGACTGGTTCACTCAACTGATGGGGAACCCACCGGAGTGGATGAAGTTGCTCTTTATCGTTGTTCTGGGTGAATTGGCTCGCTGGATGTACGGCGGCGGTCGAATCCGGGAACGCTGCGCTGACGCTATAACCTGCGTATTGCTGTTTTACCTGGTTCGGCCCTGGATACCTCAACTCCCGCCAGTGATGGGAGTTAAAATTCTTCCTGGCTCTGTGGCCATCATTCTCGCTCTGGTCGGAGGCTCTGTTTGTGCTGGGATCCTGGCATGGGTATTCGAGATGAAAACCGGCATTAAGGTTTGGGATAAGAAGAAAGACCGGTAATGCTCACTGAGCATTATCACGATGTCGCTCAATAGTGATTATTCATATTCAACTATGGCAACAATCATTTGTATCGCCAGTGGCCCGTCATTAAACGAGCATGATTGCAGGCTGGTGGCTAATTCAGGTTTACCCGTTATCGCAGTGAATAATTCATGGCAATTACTGCCTGGTGCAACGATTTTCGCATCGGATTTGAGCTGGTGGAATGAATACGGTGCAACGGTGCCAACGACTGCAGAACGGTGGACAACTTGCCCGCTGGCGGCACAACGCCATCAACTGCTGCAGTTTAAAAGCTGCTTCCTCACACAGTCTTATAACTCCGGGCAGCTGGCTATTGAGCTTGCTGTTACCCGTGGCGCCCGGCGCGTTTTGCTGCTTGGGTACGACTGCTCGCTGCGTGCCGGTACTCACTGGCACGGCAACCACGAAAACATACGCAATCCGACGGCTGACAGTGTTAAGCGCTGGCGCGACGAATTCGCTCGTCTGCAGCAGTGGGCCGCCGGGATTGAGATCATTAACTGTTCGCGTGAAACGGCGTTAAAAATCTTTCCGCGCAGCACAATAGAGGCTGAACTGTGACACCAGTATTTTTTGAGGGGATGTACGGACTCGGTGACAATATCTACCAGCGCCCGTTTCTGCGTCATTTCCCCGGCGCGTTTATCCGCACGCCGTGGCCTGAACTTTATAGCGATCTGGATGTGCATTGTGTCCGTTCAAACACAGTTCTGCGCACTCAGCGTAAAAACGAAATCCGCACGGATCACGATTTTTCCCCGCAGCCAAAGAATGCCAGAACAACGCGTATTTGTTATGGCCCGCAGGAGCTGGTGAACGGCGGCATTATTCACGCGTTCAGAACGCAATTTGGTGTGTCTGGCCCGCTGGTGTTTGACCTGCCGAGCTTTAACGATGTGCACCGCAAACTTCCGACCGATTGCCGCATTGCGGTGATTCGCCCGGCTACCGTTCGCACCGAATGGGCCAGCGGCAGTCGCAACCCGGATCCGCATTACCTGAATGTTGCAGCACGTTTGCTTCGCCAGTTGGGTTTCTTTGTGGTGAGCGTTGCCGATACAGAGCCAGGCGTTGAATGGATTGTGGGGCCAGCGCCAGACGCTGATTTAACGCTGCATAAAGGTGATCTGAGCCTGACGCAGCTGTGCACGCTGTATGAACGTGCCGCCTGCGTTGTGTCGCCGGTTGGTTTCTCCATACCGATGGCTGTTGCCTATAACACACCGTTGTTTGTCGTTGCTGGTGGTCGTGGTGGCCACAATGCGCCGGAGGTCGTAACCGACCCGGCCATGCCACTGGAGAAAACCCGCTGGGCTATCCCTGCGAATTACTGCAGATGTACCGACGCAAACCATAACTGCGATAAGACGATCGCCGACTTCGAAGATAAATTTTACGGGTGGCTGCATGAAGTTGTTCTCTGATGAAATCCGGCACGGTTTTGTCTGGCTGCCAGAAATTGGCATGGGCCGTTATCCGGTAACTTGTTCGCACCGCCCGTATGATGCGGAATATTTTTCCCGCTATCAGGCGATGGCAGACACCAGCTTGGGGCGTCAGCTTACTGCCGTGCGTATACAGATGGTGGCTCGCCACTATAACGGCCCGCTGCTTGATGTGGGCATAGGTGCAGGGCAATTTGTTGAGGCTAGGCCGAATACTCGCGGTTTTGATGTGAATCCGGCTGGTATCGATTGGTTAAACCAGCGTGGTTTATGGGCCGACCTGTACATAGACCATTACCCAGCACTGACGTTCTGGGATAGCCTGGAGCATATCGACCGGCCAGATATAGCAGTAGCAAAAGCCGGGCGCTTTGTGTTTGTCTCTGTGCCGATATTCGAAAGCGGCGATCACGTTCTGCGCTCTAAGCACTTCCGCAAAACCGAACATATCTGGTACTGGACACACAACGGCCTGATTAAGTGGTTTGGCGAGCAGGGATTCAGGCTGGTGGAACATAATATCAACGAAAGCATGATGGGCCGGGAAGGGATCGGGTCATATGCGTTCGAGAGATTATAAAAAGCCATGCTATCTGCAAATAGCATGGCTTGAAGTTCAAAACTACTTGCTGTGGTTCTCAGAAATTAGAATTCGCTCTCCATTAGTAACCTTAGCGGTCATCTGATGTGCAGATGCGCTGAAACCTTTCCCACCAGGTTCAAAAGACAGCTCAATCGTTCCACCAGAATTGAATACTACATGGTGGAAAGTCTTTCCATCCTTCTGCTCGATATTGTAGCTGCGAATATCAACAATATTTTCAATCCCATAAGAGAGGATGTTTTCAATGGTTGATGAAATAGACTTGTCTGAGGTAATGACAGGTATACCGTCAGAATCAGTTGTTATGGTGGCAACACCTTCCGGTTTCATCGTTACAGTTTTTGGGTTTGTCACGATTAATGCTCCTTATGTTGAAATAACCGCTTCTGTTATGCAGGTAAATGACAGTTGCAAAAAATCTGTAAATGCCTTTTGTGACTGATGATTATGCCCGCAAGAACACCAACGCCGTGCCGTGTGCGTGGTTGCACAGCACTGGTTAGCGACCGATCAGGTTACTGCGAAAACCACGAAAGCGAAAGCTGGTCGCGTTATCGCAAGCAAAAATCTCCCGGAAAGACCCCCTATGGTGCGAAGTGGCGCCGACAGCGTGATGCTGCAATGCGTCGTGATAAAGGGCTGTGTGTGCTGTGCCTCGCAGGTGGTCGTGTCGTATCAGCAACAGACGTTGACCACATCATTCCGCTTGCACACGGCGGTGCTGACACGCTCGATAACCTGCAATGCCTCTGCACTCCATGCCATCGCCACAAGACGGCGAGGGAGCATGCGAGGGGTAAACCGAAACTCAGTTAGACGTCCGAAACTCATTGTGAATGAGAATTGCTCTCACCTGTGAAGGGGGAGGGCAAATCTCTGCAGCCCGCGGCCTGCGTGACGGCCCGCTTGGTCGAATTTTTGCACCCGCGAAATTAAAAATTTCAGGATTTGACATGTCGGGAAAATCAACTGTGCCAGGGCGAGGCCGAAAACCTAAGCCAACAGCCCGCAAGGCGCTGGCTGGCAACCCCGGCAAGCGAGCATTAAACAAACTCGAACCCAAATTCACACCGATCACCCACGCCGACCCGCCCGAGTGGTTCGACGACACCGCGCGGCAGATGTGGGAAACCGTTATTCATGAACTGTGCGCCCAGCGCGTTCTCTACGTTACCGATCTGCACAACGTCGTTGCGTTCTGCGCGGCCTTTCGCAACTGGCACGAATCCCAACTGGAGGTCATGCGCGTCGGTATCACAGTGGAAACTGAATCGGGGCCGAAGAAAAATCCGGCATTAACGGCAGCCAATGAAGCTGCCCGGCAAATGGTGACGTTCGGTAGTTTGCTGGGGCTGGATCCTGCCAGCCGTCAGCGCCTTATCACACCCAAACAGGGCAGCGACAATCCGTTTAAAAACCTATGACCAGAAAAACTAACGCGAACGTCAACGCCGCCAATCAGTACGCCCGCGACGTGGTGCGTGGAAAGATTCCGGTGTGTCGGTATACGTTGCTGGCCTGCCAGCGTCACCTCGATGATCTGGAAAAGGCCACGAAGAAGAATTACCCGTTTAAATTCGATAAGGACAAGGCCGAGAAGGCCGCCAAATTTATCCAGTTGCTGCCGCATACAAAAGGTGAATGGGCGTTTAAACGGATGCCGATCACCCTGGAACCCTGGCAGCTTTTCAGCATTTGCGCTGTATTTGGCTGGGTACATAAAAAAACAGGGTACCGACGTTTCCGCGAGGCTTATAACGAAATACCTCGTAAAAACGGTAAATCGGCAATGTCAGCGGGCGTGGGGCTGTTTATGTTCGCGTGTGATGACGAGTTCGGCGCAGAAGTGTATTCCGGTGCCACTACAGAGAAACAGGCCTGGGAGGTATTTCGCCCGGCGCGCCTGATGGCACAACGTACCGAAGCACTACGTGAGGCGTTCGGTATTGAAGTGCATGCGCAAAGTCTGAGCCGCCCGGGAGATGGTGCCCGGTTTGAACCTATGATCGGCGATCCGGGTGACGGTGCATCGCCGAGCTGCGCGCTGATTGACGAATACCACGAACATAAAACCGATGCGCTTTACTCGACGATGCAAACCGGGATGGGCGCCCGGCGTCAGCCGCTGATATATGGCATAACCACCGCGGGCTATAACATCGAGGGGCCGTGTTACGACAAGCGCCGTGAAGTGGTAGAAATGCTGGAAGGCATTGTGCCAAACGACGAGCTTTTCGGGATTATTTACACTGTTGATGATGATGACGACTGGACTGATCCGGCGGTGCTGCGCAAGGCAAATCCCAATATGGGGATTTCTGTCTACAGCGAGCATTTGTTATCGCAGCAGCGCGCTGCCATCAACAACCCGCGCAAAGTTGGCGTGTTCAAAACCAAACACCTGAATATTTGGGTGGCGGCAAAAGACGCGTTCTTTAATTTAGTTAACTGGCAGAAATGCGAAGACAAATCCCTGACTCTGGAGCGCTTCGAGGGGCATACCTGTGTTCTTGGCTTTGACCTGGCACGTAAGCTGGATCTGAACTGCATGATCAGGCTGTTTACCCGGAAGATTGACGGCAAAACGCATTATTATTGCATCGCTCCGAAATTTTTCGTGCCGTATGACACTGTTTACAGTGCCGACGTCGCCGATCAGCGCACCGCAGAACGGTATCAAAAATGGGCCGAGGCCGGTTATCTCACGACGACTGACGGCGCGGAAATTGATTACCGCGAAATTCTGGAGTCGGCAAAAGAGGCAAACCGGCTTAACGCTGTCGAAGAATCGCCAATTGACCCGCATGGCGCCACAAACCTTTCGCACCATCTGGCAGATGAAGGTCTGAGTCCGATAACGATCACGCAGAACTACAGCAATATGTCCGACCCGATGAAAGAGCTGGAAGCGGCTATCGAGGCCGGGCGCTTTCACCATGATGGCAACCCGGTTTTAACCTGGTGTATCAGCAACGTGATCGGCAAACACATACCTGGCGACGAT
>NZ_NRDO01000055.1 GCF_010231475.1 Citrobacter sp. NCU1
CGCCTGGCTGGTTTTTTGTCGAAGTGTAGTCAAAATGTAGACGAAGTTTAGAATAAATCCTTTTATTCCATTGTGTTGCTGGTTGGATTTCTTCACCATCCCTGTCTTCCCCCTCATGATGAGGGGGTTTTTTTTATCAGGTACTTAGAAAAAATCCCTTTTAAATCAAGCTACCGTGTAACCGCCAGAAGCGGCTACAACGGGTTATAGTGTTTATGGGTGTAGACAACGTGTAGTCAAATCGCCAGCCCTCCGCCCAACGGGTTTAACGTTACTGCGTGCTTCAGATAGTCAGGGGCAAGGTGAGCATAAACCATCGTCTGCTGTATGCTGGCGTGCCCCAGAATTTGCTGTAACGCAATAATGTTCCCTCCGTTCATCATGAACCAGCTTGCGAACGTGTGCCGAAGCACATGCGTGGCCTGACCACGTGGCAGATCGGGCTTTACCTTTCTGAGTCGTTCGCAGAAGTTTTCATAATCCACTTTGAACAGCGGCCCCGTGTCGCTGGTCTTGATCTCTCCCTCCAGGTCTTCCGATATCGGAACCGTTCGCTTTTTCCCGTTTTTGGTCTTAAGGAACGTCACGCGCCCGTGATTTACCTGCTCGCCTCGCAGCGTGCTGCCTTCGCCCCATCGTGCGCCGGTACTGAGGCACAACAGTGCTACGCGCCGATCGTCGCCGGTTAACGCTTCCAGCAACCTGCCGATCTCTGTTTTGGTCAGATAGGTCATGGCTGGCGGAGTTTCTTTCAGTGGTTCCAGCCCCTTGCAGGGGTTTTCCTTACTGAACTCTTCCATTTTGATCAGCGTGCTGAACATGCCGGAAAACCGGTAAATGTCGCGGTTGATCGTGGCTGCGCTTATTCCATCCTCAAGCCGCTGGCTGCGGTGCTGCGCAATCGTGCGTTTGCTCAACCGATTAACAGCCGGATCCCCCAGCGCCCTGATCGTCTTATTCAGATGCCGCTTTTCTATCTCACCGTTTTCCTGCGTCTGGCCGTACAGCAACCACCAGGTATCTAACAACTCACTTAAGGTGCGGCGGTCTACGCTCGCGCCCAGCCATTCTTTTTTGTCGGCGTTGACCAGTACATAACGCTCAAAAAGTACGGCTTCTTGTTTCTTATCGAACCGCCTGCGGATGCGTTTTCCATTACGCCCGCGCGGGTAAACGTCTACTTCGTATTGACCACCTTCGAGCTTCTTAATCGCCATAGCGAAGCCCTCCAGTAGTGCGATTGTCGTTTTGCGCCGATTGTTCTAACGCAAAGAAAAACCAGATTTTTAACCAGCCTTCGGCCTTGATTGGCGCAATGTTGTTCTGCCTTGCCCATCAGGGGAGAGAGCCGGGGACACCTGCCCCGCAGAAGGTGCGGTTTTGTCCGTCATTAGCCATAGCGCGTATTTCTCAAATCTGGGGTGGTTCGTGAAATTAACCATAAACTTTTCAGTCATTTGGATGCCTTTCATTTCGTAGTTGTTGAGGGTTCCATAAGGAACATCAAGCATTTCAGCCAGTTGTGCCCGTGTTATTCCCTCGGCTTCTCTGATTAGGCGGATCTTTTCGCCTAAGCTTGACGGGTTAGCCATATCTGTCTAATATCCTCGTTAGTTGGTCATATGTGTCTAACTTTAGCGACCGCCTGAAGCGGCTACAGCCAGCTATAAGCGGCCAAACATCAAAGGGGATTATTACACATGAAAGACAAATACCCAGAGGGCTACATCGAATTGCGCCACCCTGTGGACGCGGTGCCAACCCCGAAATTTGCCGAAATGATCGGTAAATCACCCAGCGCAGTAGGCGATATGGTGCGCGACGGTAAGTTGCCAGTGGTTCCGATGAAGAACCCGGAAGCCCTGAATGGTCGCTCTGAAAACTGGATCTACATCCCAGAATTTAACCGCGCCATGCGTGACGCATTTTTCAACCGCCCAAAAGAGCAGCGTGATGCCTGGCTGCTGTGGATCGGTCTTTGAGGTTATTGCAATGAGCAAGAAAACAGCCAACCACGAAAGCCAGGTGTGTGAATGCAATGACATTCTGGACACCCATTTAAATGCCATGCAATCGGGCTTCATGATTCGCACCAATTGCGGCGAGTTCATGATCAGGGATAAAAAGCTGATTAAGAAAATAACCAAAGACGTGGCCCACCATGTTGATGGTGAATTACTTAAATTAGGAATGTGAGGGGCTTTTGTGGCTGTGCAATTAATACAGTTAAGCCGTCACTCATATTTATATCGTGGCTTCACTATTCAGAAATGCCCGCGTAATCCTTTTACGCTGAAACACTCCTATAGAATTTCTAGTAATGGTGAATATTACGGACGTGACTTTGCTTTAGCGGAAGCTATGCAGACAGTTGACGGGATGTATAAACAAGGAGGCAGCAATGCACGATGAAGGCCCATCACTGGCAAGCCTGCTTAAGCACGGATGTCAGGTTACACACTTCAAAAATCAAAACGGCTGGTTAGAAACACCTGACGGGAGATTTTTTAAGCCCGAACCGGCGAAGGTTCAATTTATTAAGGGTAAAAATAAACCATTTGTCTATACCCAAAGAATTAATAAAGGCTTCCTGCTTACACTGACTGAATTATTTAAAAAGCTAATTAAGTAATTCGGTTTTAAAAAATCAATTCTGTTTTCTCCGCCCTTTAATTAAGTGGCGGCGGTTCAACTCATCTTTAATGAGGGTAAGGCTATGTCCGCCATGTCCAAGCGTGACCAGTACAATTTTATTCTTCATGTACTTTTGCCAGCTATTCAGGAAGAGGGGTTAACAATCAAAACCCGCACCGCTGGCGAATTAACCCTTTTATCTACCGATCCGTCCGTATCCGAATTTATCAGTGATATGCGCCAGCGCCTTACCACTGCCTTGCAGCGCCCGATTGTGCCTTCTTCCCCTTACGGAGTTTTATAAAATGATCCGCCCGTTCATCAAATGGGCAGGGGGTAAAACCCGTGTCCTTCCTGACCTGCTGCCGCACCTGCCTAAAGGCGATTGCCTGATCGAGCCATTCGTAGGCGGTGCAGCTGTATTTCTCGCCACTGATTACCGCCGCTATGTGCTGGCCGATATCAACCCGGATCTTATTAACCTGTATCGGGAAGTTACCCGCTACCCGGATTTGGTGATCGACGCGGCCCGCGAACTGTTCAACAGCAAGAACAGCCCGCAGGGTTACAACGAAGTCCGCGCCGCATTCAATAAGCAGCATGGCACGGTGAAAAGTGGCGGGTTGCGCTACGGTGCCGAAATGGCGTGCATCATGCGTGCTGCACAATTCCTCTATCTGAATCGTCACGGCTATAACGGCCTGTGCCGCTACAGCCGTAAGACCGGCTTTAACGTGCCGTTTGGCAAATATAAAAGCGTCTTCTTTCCTGAAAATGAAATCCGTCTGTTTGCTGAAAAAGCTAACGACACAAAAGCGATATTTCTTTGTGCGCCGTTCCAGCGTTCCCTACAGGTCGTCACTGGCGGCGATGTTGTCGTTTACTGCGATCCGCCGTACCTGCCAACGAGTAAGACGGCAGATTTTACCCAATATTACGGTGAGTCATTTTTAGAAGATAACCACCGCCAGTTAGTCCAGGCACTGCTGGAAGTTAACCGCAAGCATGGCGCGAAAGTCGTTATTTCCAACAGCGACACCGAAGCCACCCGCGAGATTTACCAACCCTTCAAGCTGCACGAAATCACCGTGCAACGTTCCGTCAGCACTGACAAAGACAACCGGCAGAAGGCCAAAGAAGTGATCGGCGTTCTCCGCGTATCTCGCAACCGCAAAGGGGCAGAGTGATGGAAACTCACCAATTAAAGATCCGTTCTGAATTTTTCCACGCGGTGAAGATTGGCCGGAAAAAAGCGGAGTTCAGGCGCAACGATAGAAATTATCAGGTTGGCGATCTTATTTGCCTGTGGGAAATCGGCGCGGATGAAAAGCCAACTTTCAAGAGGCTGGAAGCGTGTATCTCGCATGTTACTGACCTGACTGAATGGGCGCCGGGCTATGTGATGTTGAGCCTGGACTTATTCAAAGAGACTGGTTGTAAGGAGGGCGATCATGATTTCGCTTCATGATGGTGACGCCTCTTTTGCGTCCTCTTTTACGAAGGTTGTTTATTCGGAGGATGGCAAACAATGCTTTTCGGCTGGGTTTAAGCCAAGCAAAGGTAAAAAATTTGTCGTCCTCCTGCTGGGGGAGGTGGATAAAACCGCGATTGATTATGATCTTGAGGCGGCATTAAACCGGCTTGGTTTTTACCGGAAAGAAGATAACCGGTAATGAGTGAAGCCCGTGGCCGTCGCGCCCCTTCTCCACCGCCACCGTATCCGGGTAGCCCTGATGATGCTACCCCTTATTCGTATGGCAGGAATAAACCATACCAGCCGATCGGCGTTGATGTAGCGCCGGGGCTGGATGGCTTCGATTATCTGTTACCAGACGGCACACGGAAGCATATTGCGTTTAGCGAACTGGTAACGGAAGACGAAAAGCCGGAACGCAGTAAGCTGCTGCGCCGCCGTCTGGCTTCTCTCCCGCAGTACGTTCGCCGCCACTTCGCCACGAAGCTGGATGCGCTGGACGCGAAAGACCACAAAGCGGCAGATCACTGGCTGATCAATACGTTTGAGCGGCACGTATTAACGCGCATTGATAACGTAAACAGCGCTTACCAGCCTGATGGCGTGATGCCTGGCGTGCTGCTGCCAATCCGCGAGCAGCTTTTCCGTATGCTGTGGGCAGGGAAAAAAGAGTTAAAAAGACTGGCTTATACGCTTGCCGATATCTTTACCAGCGAGTTTATACGCGAGTCCGATCACCAGTTGGCACGTACCGGCGATCCAGAGTTCGCCGCGCTTTCCGGTTATGGGCGTATTGCGTCGTTGGCGGTACATCTGAAAACGCAGATCCCTGGCTGGAAAGCGTATTGTGACGAAGAGTTAGAAGCGGAGGACGCCTTACGCGCGGTTCTTCGTCTTGAGTCACCGCAGTGGTGGTTAAACCGCCTGCGCCGTATTCATGCCCGCTGGCGTGAACATTTGATGATCGCATCTGGATACGTCCAGAAAAAATCCTCCCCCTACAGTAGCGCCCCGTGTCTTACGGAATGGCTGGCCCAGAAAAAGGCGAACCGTGAATACCTTAAGGCTATGGAACTGGAAGACCAGGACACGGGCGAGCGTATTTCTTTGATCGATAAAGTTGCCGGTAGTGTTGCCAACCCGGCCAACCGTCGCCGCGAACTCATGACCAGAATGCGAGGCTTTGAAGAGCTGGCGAAGCTGGAATCTCTGGCCGGTGATTTCTACACGCTGACAGCGCCTTCCCGCTATCACGCCATGCAGCACAATGGGCGCCGCAATAACAAATACGCTGGCGCTTCACCACGCGAAACGCAGCATTATCTTTGCAAGGTCTGGGCGCGAACCCGCGCGGCATGGAAGCGGAAAGGGATCCGTGTCTTTGGTTTTCGCGTGGTCGAACCGCATCACGATGCAACGCCACACTGGCATTTGCTGCTTTTTATGCGTCCTGAGCACGTCGAGCAGGCGCGCGAAATCTTCCGTAAGCATGCCCTGAAAGAAGACGGCCACGAACCGGGAGCGCAGGAAAACCGCTTTCAGGTCGTACCGATCGACGAGGCCCACGGTAGTGCAACCGGCTACATAGCTAAATACATTTCAAAGAATATCGACGGCTTCGCGCTGGATGGTGAGAAGGACGACGAAACCGGGGAAGACCTGAAAGAAATGTCTCTTCGCGTTAGCGCGTGGGCGTCGCGCTGGTCTATTCGCCAGTTTCAGCAGATAGGTGGTGCGCCGGTCACGGTATATCGCGAACTTCGCCGCCTGGGCGATCGCGAACTGGTTTTGCATCCAGAGCTTGAACCAGCCCGGCAAGCCGCGAACGGTGGTGAATGGGATAACTACGTATTAGCCCAGGGTGGCCCGCTGGTTGAGCGCGACAAGCTGCGGATCCGTCTGAATTATGAAACCACCGAAAACGGCAACGCATACGGCGATGACGTCCAGCGAATTACCGGCATCTATTGCCCGATCACGGGCAACGACTCTTTGATCTTCACCCGCACCACTCAATACAAAATCGTGCCGAAGCGCCAGAGCGCTGACGGTGTGGCCGTTGACGTTGGTTTTTCAGGCGGCAGCGCCGCCCCTCGGAGTTCTGTCAATAACTGTACGCGGGATCCCGCGGCAGGTGCTGACGGTGTTGAACATGCCGCCAGCGAAGCTGCAGGACAGTCGGAAATGACTGTGCCAGCTGAGGGCGTGACGGTGAATTTTGATGCGCTTTCCCGGCAGGAAAAGAGGGAACTGGCGCAGCGGCTTAGTGACGATGTGCGGAGTAAGCGTAAAAAGCGGCCACCGGAACGGGAAGAGGGGGCCGGGCTATCCGTCAAAGAGCAGCAGATCAGTGAACTGCTGGCGTTGCGTGGGGTTGATGCCAGCGCCGGAATGGTCAGATCGATTATGGCCGGTGCGTCAGTGGCGTGCGGTGATCTCATTATGACTGTGCAGGACGGGCGGTTGGTATCGCGCAACCGCGCCGCGTCCGGGCTGGATAAGCTGCCGTCGCAGGTGATGGCGGCGAAGCAGAAAACAAGCGACCTCGTGAACAGAATGAAGGCAGCGTTTACGGGGCGGAAGTAGGGCGCCGATCGGCATGGTCGGCTTTGACAGTGTGGTACCGAATTATCGCCATGGCCGGAACGGTCAGCTTTGACGGTGCGGTACCGTATTCCGGCAAATACCGCCATTTCTGGCAGTGTTGGCCATACATCGAGAACCGTCATTTTTAACAGTGCTGCAGGTGGTTAAAAATGACGGTGCCAGCTGAGGACGTAAGAGAATGAGCTATCTGGGAAGCAAAGCGGCGAGTGGGGTTTATCAGAAGATTATTGCTGAAATGCCCCCGCATGATACCTACATTGAAACCCATCTCGGGGGCGGGGCGGTGATGCTGCGTAAGCCGCCAGCTATGCACAATATTGGGATTGATATTG
>NZ_NRDO01000056.1 GCF_010231475.1 Citrobacter sp. NCU1
CGTTTGCTGGTGGACATCTCGATTTGCCATTTACAGGTTTCGCAGTCGGTGACCACGATATCTGCGCCGCTCTCTTCAATCTGCTGAAACAGCGGGGCGCCGATAGACTGCGATGTCGGGTAGTTTTCCTTTTTAAAACCGTATGTTCCGGCAATCCCACAACACTGGGAGTCCAGCACGGTTAACTCCAGACCCGGAATTTTGCGCAGCAACTCCAGCGTGTAGAGCGTCCAGCCCATTTTTTCCATATGGCACGGCGTGTGGTAGACCACTTTGAGCGGTAGCGTTTTCAGCGGCAGGGTTTTCCCTTCATCCAGTTTGCGCCACAGCCAGCGGGTCGCCAGCTCAATGTGCTCACGCAAGCCCGCGTTATCCACGTCCAGCACTTCGGGATACTCATCGCGCAGGGCAAAGGTACAGGTTGAAGAGGTGGCAATTACCGGAATGCCTTTCACACCGATGGCTTCGCGCAGCGATTCAACATTGCTGATCGCCTGTTTGCGCGCTTTGTCGGTAAAACCATTGGCGATCAGCGGCACGCCGCAGCATTTCTCTTTGCTCAGTAACTGCACGCCGGTGCCCATCGCATTGAGCACCTTAATCAAATCCTTACCCAACTGTGGATGGTTGTAGTTAACAAAACAGCCGTGGAAGAAAGCGACCTGATCTTTGTATTGCGATTGTTGCGCCGCCACGCTGCGATACCAGCGACGGAAAGTGCCAAAAGAGTATTTCGGCAGTGTGCGGCGGTGATCGATTTTCAGCGCATAATCGAGCAACTGACGCACGGGTTTCAGCGATGTGGCGGTATTCACCACTGGCGCGAACGGCGTGGAGACGCTGCCCATCAGGTCGGTATGGCTCAGAATGAAGTTACGCAGCGACGGACGCGTGGTGTCATATTTCGCGCGTGCGCGCTGGATAATATCGCCAATTTTGACGTCCGACGGGCAGGCCACTTCACAGCGCTTGCAGTTGATACAGTATTTCAGCGCTTCGTCATACAACGCCCCGTCTTTCAGGCGCAGACGTTCACCATCCGGCCCGGCCTGTTTGGGGCCAGGATAGCTGGGATTGACCCGACTCACCGGGCACGCGGTGGTGCACACTGTGCATTTGATACAACTTTCAAAACGCGTGTCGCTCATTGCTGGCCTCCTGCACGTTCTGCTATTTGATGAGCGGCATGTAATGCGCTGACCGCACAGACGCCGCCGCCGCAACCCTGGGCGATAGGGTCGAAACCACCGAGCACTGAACCTACGGCAAACAGGTTCTCGACTGTTTTACCGGCAAGTGATGGCCGAAGCGCGCTATCGGTGGTCACGCCAAATTGTTGCCATGGCTGCGGGTCAAAGAAATCACGTTGATACCATTCGGCGCGGGTTGCCGTTTGTTGAACATCCAGCCCGAGAATAGGTTCGCGTATGCCATCACGACCGGCTACCAGACCACTGCTAAAGAAACTGCCGCTGGCGAGTACCGCAAAGCGAGGACGCAGCGGAATATCGGCGTGGTTGCGGGTCCAGATTTCGCTCACGACGCCATTTTTACAGGTCACTTTTTTCACTTCATCACCTGGCATCCAGATCCCGCCCTGGCGCACGAACTGACGTTGCAGTTGATTGTGCAGACGCATTCCCAAAACGGAAGGCGGTAGAGTGGGAAGTAGCGCCAGCGAACAAGGCAGACGTTCATTAAGCCAGCGCCAGAGTGAGTCGTCCGCCAGTCCGAAGCAGGCAGGCATAATGATCATCTCGCCGGATTTCGCGATCGGCAGCAGCGCTTCATACAACGACTGCCACTGTTCTTTGTTATCCAGCAAACGGGCGATATTCACCGCGCGAAATTCGGTCGGGTTATCGCGTAAGACATCCCGTTCGGGGAGTTCAATTTCTGCGGTTTCTACCTCCAGACCGAGTTGGCGCAAAGAGGCTGCCGCAAGGTGCGCCTGAAAATCCAGCAGGCCGCTTACCCCCACCACATGAATGCGTTGGGCGGCAAGCGGCCAGACTGGCACTTCCGGTGAACTGAGCCAGGTCGTGCGCAAGGTGCCCAGCGGTGTGACACGCTGATGCGCTTTTGAAACGTTGCCGTGTAAACGGGCGCCGCACGCCTCCAGCAAGTCCTGCGCTTGTTGTGCCAGAGTCAGCACATGTTGCGAGCCGATGGTGGAGTAGGGATGCGCTGGCGCTTGTTCCTGCAATAATTCCAGACCCGTGTTGATATCGGTGACGGGCTGGCCGTCCGGCAACGTGCTCAGGAGATCCAGCGAACCGGAGGAAAAGTGCAGCGCGTTTTGACCACGGGTGACAATAGCGCAGCGGAGTCCGTTTTTTTGCAGTTGCAGGCCGCACAGTAATCCGGCGAGACCACCGCCCATAATGACCGTATCAAATTTCATTCAGCTGCTCCTTCTCCAGACCGCATAATCCCTGATAAACCCAGCGGGTGAATTCACTCTCGCGCAGCGCATCACCCCAGGCAATAGGTTGTACCCCTTTCCAGCGTTCATTGAGGAATTGAGAAAGCTGGGTAATAGATTGCGCGGCGGTGGTGACATTAAAACGTTGTAGCAGACCGGCGGCACGACAGGCGCACAGTTCGCCCTGACAGGTTCCCATCCCGACACGGGTACGGCGACGTAAATCCAGCAGGCTGTTCACGGTTAAATTTTCAACCGCGTACTGAACCTCACCGGCGGTGACCGCTTCGCATTCACAGACCAGGCTACGATGCTGACGCCCTTCGCTGAGCCATGCTGGCGTACGATCGCCGTGGCGATAGACGGCAGAGCCGCGTAGCGGTGCGGGCAGGGAAATCACGCGTTTAAGTGTGTGCTCGGTAGATTCCTGCGAGCCGGGCAGTGCGGTTTGCGCCGTAACGCAGGGCTGGCTGTTGCCCAGTTTGCGGCAAACGGCGTCGGTTGCCCATTCCGCCATCAGGCGGTAGGTCATCAGCTTCCCGCCAGTAATGGTGATAAAGCCATCCAGACCATCACGTTCGGCGTGGTCAAACAGCACAATGCCACGGCTGACGTTACGCCCGCTCGGATCATCGTCACTGGCGACCAGCGGACGCACACCGGAGTATGCGCGTAAAATGCGCGTTTTCGCCATCACCGGCGCCAGCTTCTCACCTTCTCGCAGCAGGATATCTACCTCTTCGGCGGTCACGCGGTTGCTGTCTATCTCGTTGTAATCGATATGTGTCGAGGTCGTACCGATGAGCGAAATGGTATCGCCAGGAACCAGAATATCGGCATCGGATGGTTTACGGCAGCGGTTGATCACATGCTGGTTGATACGATGATCCATGATCAGCAGTGAGCCTTTCGCCGGGAACATGCGGATACTGAGGTCGGCATACTCGGCGATGCGTTGCCCCCAAATTCCGGCGGCGTTTACGACAACCGGCGCGTGCAAAGACTGAGTTTCGCCCGTCAGATGATTGCGCACATTGACGCCGCACACCGCTGCCCCTTCGCGAATTAACCCGGTCACTTCGTGCGCCGTTAAAATGGTTGCGCCATGCTCTTTCGCATCCAGCATGTTGGCGGCGGTTAAACGGAAAGGATCAACCGTGCCATCCGGCACTTTGACGGCACCGATCAGCGCAGGGTTTACCGCAGGTTCAATGATCCGCGCCTGTTGGGGATCGATTGCCTCAGCGCGGATACCGGCCTCTTCACAGGCGCGAATAAAGGTGGCCTGAAAGGATAATTCATCTTCAGGCAGGGTAATAAAAAGGCCGTCGGTTGGCTCTACGCAATGGCGAGCAATCCTTTTCAGGATCTGATTTTCGCTAATACACTCGCGCGCGGATTCGGCATCCGTCACCGCGTAACGCGCGCCGCTGTGCAGCAATCCGTGGTTACGGCCTGTTGCGCCAGTCGCGATGTCATGACGCTCGACTAAGATGACGCGTAATCCGCGCAGCGCACAGTCGCGGGCGATCCCTGCACCGGTGGCCCCTCCACCAATGATAATCACGTCACTTGATTGCGTGTCGCGCGTTTTCATTGTTTTTCCTCATTGTTCGTTTTTTATCATTTAGCCATATAAAAAATATTTTTTGTTTGATTTCGCGCACAATCGCTCACCAATCGAAATTGAAACGTGATTCCGTGCGCCTTTTTGAACATTAATCATAAAGCCGTAACAAGATGTGCAGTAATTCACATTAACGCCATGTGTCTTTCCTTAATATCGCGGCCACTCTGGGAACAGAGGGGCTGTTTGAACGAACTGCGGTGTCTATCTCAAAACTAAATACGGCCACGGAGGCTATATATGTTAAGTATTTTTAAACCCGCGCCGCACAGTGCGCGTTTGCCAGCGGCAGAGATTGACCCGACGTATCGTCGGTTGCGCTGGCAAATCTTTTTGGGGATTTTCTTTGGTTACGCTGCGTACTATCTGGTACGTAAAAACTTTGCTCTGGCAATGCCGTATCTGGTCGAGCAGGGCTTTTCCCGTGGCGATCTTGGTTTTGCTTTGTCAGGGATTTCCATTGCATACGGTTTTTCAAAGTTCATCATGGGGTCAGTGTCTGACCGTTCGAATCCGCGCGTGTTTCTGCCCGCTGGCCTGATTCTGGCGGCGGCAGTCATGTTGTTCATGGGCTTTGTGCCGTGGGCAACGTCCAGCATTGCCATCATGTTCTCCCTGTTGTTCCTCTGCGGCTGGTTCCAGGGGATGGGATGGCCGCCGTGTGGCCGCACCATGGTGCACTGGTGGTCGCAGAAAGAGCGTGGCGGCATTGTTTCTGTCTGGAACTGTGCGCATAACGTTGGTGGCGGTATTCCGCCGCTGCTGTTCCTGTTGGGTATGGCCTGGTTTAACGACTGGAAAGCGGCACTTTACATGCCGGCGTTTGGCGCGATCATTGTTGCGTTCTTTGCCTTTGCGATGATGCGTGATACGCCGCAATCCTGTGGCTTGCCGTCTATCGAAGAGTACAAAAACGACTATCCGGACGATTACAACGAGAAAGCAGAAGAAGAGCTGACGGCGAAGCAAATCTTTATGCAGTACGTGTTGCCGAACAAACTGTTGTGGTACATCGCGATTGCTAACGTGTTTGTGTATCTGCTGCGTTACGGCATCCTCGACTGGTCACCGACCTATCTGAAAGAAGTGAAACATTTCGCGCTGGATAAATCCTCCTGGGCTTATTTCCTTTATGAATACGCCGGTATTCCGGGCACGCTGCTGTGCGGCTGGATGTCGGATAAAGTCTTCCGTGGTAACCGTGGGGCAACCGGCGTGTTCTTTATGACGCTGGTAACTATCGCCACTATCGTCTACTGGATGAACCCGGCGGGTAATCCAGGTGTGGACATGGCGTGTATGATCGTAATCGGCTTCCTTATCTATGGTCCGGTCATGCTGATTGGTTTACACGCGCTGGAACTGGCACCGAAGAAAGCGGCAGGTACGGCAGCGGGCTTTACCGGCCTGTTCGGTTATCTGGGTGGTTCTGTGGCAGCGAGCGCCATTGTGGGTTACACCGTTGACTTCTTCGGCTGGGACGGCGGTTTCATGGTGATGATCGGCGGCAGTGTGCTGGCAGTTATTCTGCTTGTGGTAGTGATGATTGGCGAAAAACGTCATCACGAAGAGCTGGCGCTGAAACGCAGCGGTAGTTAATAAAAGAAAAACAAAAAAGTAGCAGCAGTTAATAAAATACAATTAAACGTAGAGGGGAATTAACTAAATGAAAACAACGCTAAAGAACCTGAGCATGGCGCTGATGATGACCGGAATGGTGATGGGAAGCTGCGCGGTTGCCGCCGATAAAAGTGACAAAACAGTGATCGCGCATCGTGGCGCCAGTGGCTATCTGCCTGAGCATACGCTGCCAGCCAAAGCGATGGCGTATGCGCAAGGTGCAGATTATCTGGAACAGGATCTGGTGATGACGAAAGACGACCGTTTAGTCGTCCTACATGACCATTATCTTGACCGGGTTACCGATGTTGCCGAGCGTTTTCCAGACCGTGCGCGTCCAGACGGTCGCTACTACGCCATTGACTTCACGCTGGATGAAATTAAGTCGCTGAAATTTACCGAAGGTTTCGACATTGTAAACGGTAAGAAAGTGCAGAGTTATCCAGGGCGCTTCCCGATGGGGAAATCTGATTTCCGTATTCATACTTTTGAAGAAGAGATCGAATTTGTCCAGGGGCTGAATCACTCTACCGGTAAGAACATCGGTATTTACCCGGAAATGAAAGCACCGTGGTTCCATCACCAGGAAGGGAAGGACATCGCGGCGAAGACGCTGGAAGTACTGAAAAAGTACGGTTACACCGGTAAGAAGGATAACGTGTATTTGCAGTGTTTTGATGCCGCAGAACTCAAGCGCATCAAACATGAGCTGGAACCAAAAATGGGGATGGATCTCAACCTGGTTCAGCTGATTGCGTACACAGACTGGAACGAAACACAGCAGAAACAGGCAGACGGCAGTTGGGTTAATTACAACTACGACTGGATGTTTAAGCCTGGTGCGATGAAGCAAATCGCGGAATATGCTGATGGCATCGGCCCGGACTACCATATGCTGGTTGATGAAAAGTCGAAGAAAGGGAATATCCGGCTGACAGGTATGGTCCAGGAGGCTCATCAGAATAAGATGATGGTGCATCCTTTTACCGTGCGTGCTGACCTGCTACCGGACTATGCGACTGACGTAAACCAGCTTTACGACATTCTGTATAACCAGGCCGGTGTTGACGGGGTATTCACCGACTTCCCGGATAAAGCGGTCATATTCCTGAATAAAAAATAACGGCTCGCGCGGATAGCGCTGCAAAACTGCACCCCAAAGGTGGAAAACCCACTGAGTAAGGTGCAGTTTTGTTGCGTCAACGATTGCTAATGAATTCTCTGAGTCGCTCCGAGGATTGCTGCCATTTGAAATGCATCTTTATTATGAATGAAATAATATTTAGAGGGTTTGCTTACATTTTACGCATAAATCCACTATTCAGCACGAATATCTTAAAATTTAATTAATTAGAGCCTATCCCAATAGGATTTTATTCCAGACAATGATGCCGCAGGCAAAGTGCAGCATCGCTTCATAGTTTTCAACTTTCTTCTCCCAGAGCGTCAGTATGCGACGGAAACGATTCATCCAGCTGCGCGTTCTCTCCACCACCCAGCGATGCGCTTTAAAATCTGTCATTCTGATGGCATCGGATTCCTCTTTCCGCGACTGGATATGAGGTTCATAACGACGGCTTTTCAGATAGGCCTCCAGCCATTCCGCTTCATAGCCTTTGTCCATGCACAGCTTTTGCCGGGTCTGCCAGTCTGAAGGGCGTCTAGGGTATCTGCGACCAGCTTTATATCGTGCGTATTTGGCCCTGAGACAACCACAGAAAGCGGTAACCCGTTTGCGTCGGTCATCAGGCTACGCTTTACGCCCTGCTTCCCCCGGTCAGTGGGGTTGTGGCCTGTTTTTTTGAGCCCGCCAGCGGCGATTTGGTCATGCAGCCATCCATAGAAAACTCCACCCCATAATCGCGTAGATTAACTGACCTGTACCCCATTGATTAACACACCATAATGTTGGTTGTGTCATTTTTGGCACAAACCCAACCATAAAGCTATCATCGGACTGCTATGAATGAGGAACAGACATTTCAGCCTATAATTGGTAGCACGGTTAAATAACCATTATTCATTCAAAGCATTTTTACTACGTTATCTAACCAGTCGGGAAGATGTTCCTTATACCATTTGATATATAAGGGAAATGCTGTCTTTTGCCGTTCATCAATCAGCACAACTACTTCAGTAACAATCCACGCTTTGGTAATAGCAATTTCTCTCGCTAACCAATTGTGATTATTATAGAAATATAATCGGCAATAATGTTCTGCAAGGTCAATAAACGTTTGCTTCGTGCCCATTCCCTTTATAAGAGGGGCCTAGTCGATAGCGGGACTCCCTTTTCCAAACCTCTCCCGTCAAAAAGAACCTGGTCACCGTTATCTCTTCTTCCCCAGTTGCCAGCATTGCTATCGCCAGAAACCAAACTTTGGTTAAGCGTCCGGAACACGTTATCGTTCACACGGATCGTGTTCATCGGACTATCAGGATCTGCTTTAGCGGCATAATCTGGGGGGAGCATGAGCGCCCGGGGTGACTGCTACGATTATGCGTGTGCGGAAAGCTTCTTCCACTCGCTGAAAGTGGAGAGCATCCACAGAGAGCGGTTTGCCAGCCGGGAAATAATGCGTGTAACGGTGTTTAATGATATCGCGTGTGATTACAATCGCTGGCTTCGCCACAGTGCATGTGGTGGTCTCAGCCGGAACAGTTCGAAAACCCAACCTTCGCTTAGAGGCGTGTCCACATTACGCGGGTAGGATCATTTTGAAGGTGCTGGAGTTAACTTAAGGTCTGGTTTGGAAGACATATCTATTAATTAATGAGTTAATCTTCATCATAGCAGCGATGGGCCGCTATAAATAAGCACCATACCATAAATTATGGCTGATGGTCATTCATATGAAAAAATGCATTGCCATCAAAATTCAGGTTCTCGCTATGGTCATGATCTAAGCCAATTTTTTTGAGGAACAAGTAACCTTAAATTAAAATAGGAAAAATTAATCCTGATAGTTCTCTAAGTTGACTACTTTTACCTGATTTCGCCCAGAACTTTTCGCTTCATAGAGGTTTGAGTCCGCTACTTTCAATAAATCATCAAATCGAACAAGTACCCCTTCTTTCGGATGGCAGGTTACTGCACCAATGCTGATCGTGACAGTTCTTTTTAGTGTAGTCAGATGTTCAACGCTTTTGCGTAATCGTTCACAGACCAAAAAGCAGCCTATCTTATCTGTTTCAGGGAAAAGCATGATAAACTCCTCCCCGCCAAACCGTGCGATTTTATCTAGGCTTCGTAGAGTATGATTGAGTTCTTTGGCTATACTCTTTAGGGCAACATCTCCTTCTTGGTGACCATAATTATCGTTATATGATTTAAAAAAATCGATATCTGCAATGGCAAGTGATACAGGGGCGGGATGGCGTGCAATTCTGGTCATTTCACTCTCAAACCAGAGCATGAATTTTCGGCGGTTGGCGATTTCCGTCAGACTATCTTCTGTTGCCATCCGCTCTAAAATAATATTGACATTATACAACTCCTCTTTTTGCTTTTTGAGTTCCATCTCCATTTTTTTACGCTCATCAATACTTTGGATTTGAGCTATGTAATATTTCACATTGCCATTATTTTCTCTCACCAGAGAAACACTAAGAAGTATCCAGATATAATTCCCTGCTGCTGTCAGATATCGCTTCTCTAATTGGTAGAAAGGAATGTCTCCTCGAGAAAGCGAATCTAATAGCTGTAAATCTGTGGTTAAATCATCAGGGTGAGTGATTTTTTGAAAGTTGATGGAAAGCAAATGATTTTCAGTATATCCCAGCATTCTGGTCAAGGCACTGTTAACTTTCATCCAAAGGCCAGAAGGCGCTACCAATGCCATGCCTATGGTTGAGTTTTTAAAAATGCTTTCGAGAATTTCGTTGTTTTTTCTTAGCGCTGAAATAATTGTTTCATTTTCACTTATTAATAAGCTCATCTCAATTAACGAACCAATGCCATCAGCCATTAAACCAATGAACTCATGATCATCTTTAGAGAAAGAAACTGTGCTTATCTGAGTAGAGGAGAAATTAAGTGTACCCCATATTTTTCCCCTTACCCATATCGGTGCTGAGATGTAAGTTTCAAGTTTCATACTAATGTAGACGGGATGAGTATTAAAATCAGGGTGCTCTCCAGCATGTTCAACACTTATTATTCTTCTTTCATTGACGACCTGTTGGCAATAAGTGTTTTTTATGTCAAAAGTCATTCCCGCTGAAATATCTTTTCCTTTTGGTGAGACTGCAAGCAGAGAGTAACGGTCACCTTCTATCTGACTAATAATACCCAGCGACAGGTTGAATGCTTTTAATCCTTCATCAAGTATAGCGTGGTAGGTATCTTCAAGCGAAGCATGCCTCTTGACCAATGCCTCATAAAGGAAATGAATTCGGCTGATGTTGACCCTGCTTTCTTGCATTTTAAACCTCGCCTTATCTTTTCACCATTTCGCGTGTAACTCGGGGTTACTCTGTCAGGGCCCTCTCTTTTTACACTGTAAAAGGTCGTCCGTGATATCCCCGTTTTATCCAGTATCGTTTTCTCAGAAGCATCTTGTCGATGAACTCCCACACCATGCCTGACTGTATACCTTACGTACGAATTTCGCTCCAGACGCTATACGTTCACACCCCCACAGGGTATTACGTATGGGGATTTTAGGCTACTGAGTTTAAAAATAATTGAATAATTAATTGTTTTTTGCATGTTTTTTACATCATTAGCATCAAAAATTCACTGGTAAACATAAGCGAACTGGTCTGCGTCAAACCGCCGTTAACCGCGACCTTATAATGTAATATACTCAACACATTCAATTCGAATGTTTAATTTATGCATAAAGATGTTGAACTTTAGCTTGGTTCTCATCGGTTTAATTTTTATTGCTTATCCCTGTGTTTTATCGTTTTTGTGCAGTCGTTAAGTGAGCGCCGTATTGACTGCTATTTATTGGTGAGATCCACGTTCCATGGCAGGAGTTCAACCACTTTTTCGGCGGCCACTCCGGCAACACGCTCAGGATATGGCGAAGGCAGGTTTCCGGAGCGATACCGTTCAGCCTGCATGTGGCGCTCAGACCATACAGCAGCGCGCCACGCTCGCCACCGTGATCGCTCCCGAAGAAGATGTAGTTCTTTTTACCCAGACATACCGTCCGTAACGCTCGTTCCGCTGCATTGTTATCAGGTTCTGCAGGGCCATCATCGCAGTAGTAGCACAGCGCACCCCACTGATTGAGCACATAAGCGAACGCCTCGCCCAACCGGGAATTTTTTCGACAGCGTTGCGCTTTTCTCCACCAACCACGTATGCAGGGATGCCAGCAGTGGCTTGCTTTGGGATTGTTTGGCTGCCAGTCGCTCTGCTGTCGGGAGGCCGCGTATTTCCTCTTCTACCGCGTACAACTCACCCTACTGGAGCCATAAAAAACTTGTAGAATGTCTCAGGGCGTGAAGCGGACGTTGTTTTCTCTTTCCCCGCTGTCCATCCGCCCAGCGTTACCCAGGCGCCGACTCTCAACTACGTAAGAAACTACCTTGAGGTACCAGTACAAGCACGGAGATTTCGCCAATGAGGAAAGGTGACACGGATTATTAAAACCAACAACCCCAGGCGTAATAACAACGCAGGGGCTGTATATTTTACTGAATACTTTCCAGGTCTTTTGCTATATCACGATGGCGTCCCTGGTCGGCAATCTCACGTCCCGGGCGAGCCGGTGCTTTAAGAGCCTTTTCCAGATAGCGTTTTCCTTCGTCAGTCTTTTTCTCTTTCAGCAAAAAGTCGCCATAAAAATAGTTTGGATCGATGCCATCAGGATTGATCGCCAGTGCTTTTTTCAGCATTTCGTCGGCTTTGTTTTTATCACCAAAG
>NZ_NRDO01000057.1 GCF_010231475.1 Citrobacter sp. NCU1
GCGGGAGTTGAACCCGCGTCCGAAATTCCTACATCCTCGGCACTACATGCTTAGTCAGTCTTTACATTCGCCTGGCACCTGCGGACAGACACGCCACTACCAGACTAGCCTGATTAGTTTTAACGCTTCAACCCCAGGCAGGGCTTCCACGCGATCTCTTTTGGGTTTGACCTCTCTTTGATCCCCGTCTTAAGAGCGGAAGCTAGGGAGAGAGGGCTAAAAGCAGGTTATTAAGCTGCTAAAGCGTAGTTTTCGTCGTTTGCGACTATTTTTTTGCGGCTTTTTACGAGGCCAACCGCCCCTCGGCATGCACCTTGGGTTTCGCGAATCCCGTCGAATCCAGAATCAGCCCCAATGTGTTAAAGCAAGTATAACAGATTTGTGAAGCTCAATACCAGCCTGTATCTGGTCGCTTAGCGCTCATATAGCGCTTCTTTCATGCGGTTATGCGGTCTATTCAGAGAGTCAGCAATGTTTTAAGACTATCAACACTAGAAATCATTTCAGGTTAATTGGGGGGGATATTACCTGAAGGTGAGTGTTGAGGTGTGACCAGTGGTGATCATGAAACTGGTCACTAAATTTGGCTGGCGATTATCGCCCTGCATTTTTCATGATGCGGGCTTTATCCAACTGCCATTCACGCTCTTTCACATCCGAACGCTTATCGTGCTGTTTTTTACCTTTTGCGACGCCAATTTTCACTTTGCACCAGGCGTTCTTCCAGTACAAAGAGAGTGCCACGACGGTGTAGCCTTCCCGGTTCACACGGCCATAGAGAGAGTCTAACTCACGTTGATTGAGCAGCAGTTTACGGGTACGGGTTGGATCGCACACGACGTGCGTTGAGGCCACTGCCATGGGCGTGAAGTTGGCACCAAACAGGTATGCTTCACCGTCTTTCAGGATCACATAGCTGTCGCCGATGTTGGCTTTACCTGCGCGCAGGGATTTGACTTCCCAGCCTTGCAGGGCGAGTCCAGCTTCGAACTCTTCTTCGATAAAGTATTCGTGTCGGGCGCGCTTGTTAAGCGCGATGGTGGCTGAGCCAGGTTTGTGTGCTTTTTTCTTCGTCATAATGCCGCTCAGTATAGGTAATCTGGAATCGAAAAACACCCCATCATCATCCTGCAGGGGGAAGACGTTATCTTAGCATGAACCCGCGAGCACCTGACCTGAGGTATAGCGTTTTTTTTACCAGATGATAAATGGTATTATTTGTTTGATTTATGTTGATGGAAATAGCTATGCCTCAGATAAGCCGGACAGCTTTAGTACCTTACAGTGCGGAGCAGATGTATCAGTTAGTGAATGATGTTCAGTCCTATCCCCAGTTTTTACCGGGCTGTATTGGGAGTCGAGTTCTGGAGTCAACGCCAGGACAGATGACCGCTGCGGTGGACGTCTCGAAAGCGGGGATCAGCAAAACGTTCACCACTCGCAATCAACTGACGGATAATCAGAGCATCCTGATGCATCTGGTCGATGGACCGTTTAAAAAATTGATTGGCGGCTGGAAGTTTACGCCGTTGAATCATGAAGCATGTCGCATTGAATTTCAGCTCGATTTTGAGTTTACCAACAAACTCATTGAGCTGGCGTTTGGGCGTATCTTCAAGGAGCTGGCCTCCAACATGGTGCAGGCTTTCACTGTCCGCGCTAAAGAGGTTTACAGTGCCGGCTAAAATTGTCGTAGAGGTCGCCTATGCCCTGCCTGAGAAACAGTATCTGCAGCGTGTGACGCTGGCAGAGGGCGCGACGGTTGAAGAGGCTATTCGTGCTTCCGGGTTGCTGGAATTACGAACGGATATCGATCTCACGAAGAACAAAGTCGGTATCTATAGTCGCCCGGTTAAACTTGCTGATGCGGTCCATGATGGTGATCGGGTTGAGATTTATCGGCCATTAATTGCTGATCCGAAAGAGTTGCGGCGCCAACGCGCAGAAAAGTCAGGCAACAAACAGCCGTGAGATGATAGCCTGCTAGTCCTGGTATAGGGGGGAAGTGCGTTAACGCTATTCAGGACGGGGCCGTCACAATAAAAAAGGTGCTCAATGAGCACCTTTTTTGGGTATTTGAGACTTTATTTAGTGCTGGTCAGTGTTGGCTTGTTGTCGATATTGGTTAACACGCCGTTGCTGTTAAAGGTCAGCGTCAGTGTTTGTTGCGTTACACCTTCGTGGCCAGGCTGCTGACGGAACACATAAAACCATGTGTTGGTGCCAAACGGATCGGACATCATTGGAGTACCCAGAGCATAAGCAACTTGTTGCTGCGTCATGCCGACACGCACTTTGGATACATCGTTAGGTGTCAGATAGTTCCCCTGGTTGATATCAGGACGGTAAACCACTCGCTCCAGAGTGGAACAGCCTGCAGTCAACATCAGTAGTACTGCTGCGGCAGCAGTCAGCGTTTTACAGCGCATAGTGATTTGATTCCTTTTTGGGCCCGAGCAGTACGCGGCTCATATGTAATATGCCGATGATAATAGACCTTTCACCACTTTAAAACCTTTTGGTGTCGGCTCTTACGGCGATTTCGTTGTGTACTCTGACCCTGAAGGTGAAAAAAAGTTTACGCCGCCAGCAGTTCTTTCGCGTTTGCGAGGGTATTGCGCGTAACTTCGCTACCGCCGAGTAAACGCGCTAACTCCTGCAGACGTGCACGTTTGTCCAGCGGTTGCATATGCGTTTCGGTCATTGCTCCGTCGGTTTCTTTACTGACGAAGAAGTGTTGGTGACCACACCCCGCTACCTGCGGCAAGTGGGTGACACACATCACCTGAGTAGACTCACCAAGCTGACGTAGCAGTTTACCGACTACCGCAGCGGTAGGGCCACTGATACCGACATCCACTTCATCAAAAATGAGCGCTGGGGTTTCCATCTTACGTGCAGTGATCACCTGAATAGCCAGCGCGATACGTGACAGTTCACCGCCGGAGGCCACTTTAGCAATTGGCTGCATAGGTAGCCCAGGGTTTGTGGTGACCTTAAATTCAACGCGGTCAGCACCGTCAACGCTTAAATGGTGTTCGTCAAACTTCACATCGATGGCGAAAATTCCATGCGGCATGGAAAGGAGATGCATGCTTTCGGTAATGAGTTGCCCCAATTCCTGCGCAAATAACTGACGCTGATTGTGCAGCGCTTTCGCAGTTTCAAGCGCCTGATGATGATGTTTATTTACCGCCAGTGTCAGGGTTTCCAGAGAGTCCGCCTGGTCGTCAAGTTGCTGCTGTTCCTCCAGCAAAGACTGATAAAATTGCGGTAATGCTTCCGGGCTAACGTGATGTTTACGGGCCAGTGAGATCTGTTTTGCAATCCGCTGTTCCAGTTCGAACAGGCGGTTGGGATCTAAATCCAGACGGTCACAGTAGTGGCGCAGCTCATCGCTGGCTTCGGTGAGCTGGATTGTGGCTTCTTCCAGCATGTCAAGAATGCCAGAAAGTTTACCGTCCATACCTGCCAGTTCACTGACCAGTTGCTTTGCCATATACAGCTGACTTTGCACATTAACGTCTTCGCCGTCGGCCATGATTGCCAGTGCATTTTGGCTGGTCGTGAGCAATTGCCCACTGTTGGCCAGACGCTTGTACTCTTCGTCGATTTGCTCAAATTCACCGGGTTGCGGATTGAATTCGTTCAGCTCTTTTAGCTGGTATTGCAGTAATTCGGCCCTGGCGGCGCGTTCCTGGCTTTGTTGTTGGTGATGCGCCAGATCGCGGCAGCTTTGATGCCACAGTTGATAATGAGCAGCCATTTCCTGAATCAGACTGGATTCGTTCGCGTAACTATCAAGCAGATTTTTTTGATGCTCAGACCTGGTCAGGAGTTGATGTGCATGTTGACCATGAATTTGAATGAGCAACTGACCGAGTTCACGCAGTTGCGACAGAGGAACGGCGGTACCGTTGATGAAGCCGCGTGAGCGACCATCGCTACTGATTACGCGACGTAATAAGCATTCGCGGCCTTCTTCAAGCTGATTTTCCTCAAGCCAGTGTAGCGCGGCCGGGGTATCTTTCAGAGAGAAGCGGGCGCACAAATCCGCGCGTGAGGCGCCAACGCGTACCATGTCGGCGTCGGCCCGCCCACCCAGACACAAGCCGAGCGCATCAATTGCAATGGATTTACCCGCTCCGGTTTCACCGGTGATGACGGTCATTCCGCTTTGAAAATCGATCTCGAGTTCACGAACGATAGCAAAATTGCTGATGGTCAGTTGTGCCAACATAGCTGCTTTCCTGTATGAAAAACCATAACTGTAATTACGTACAGTATAAACTGGTTTTTTATACAGTAAAGAGCCTGGTGCAAAATTAGAATAATTTTTTTGACCAGCCCAGTTTGGCGCTTAATGTATTGAAATAGCTGTAATCTTTAGGGTGGATCAAATTAAGGTGATAATCACTGCGGCGAATAAGAACATCTTCTCCTTCCTGTATAGGAAGCGCAATCTGGCTGTCGCAGCTGATCTCAAGATCATTACGGCGATGCGAAAAACGTAGGCGAATCGTGCTACTGCTGTTGATCACCAGTGGGCGCGCCGAGAGTGTATGCGGGAACATGGGCACCAGTGTGATTGCGTCAAGCGAGGGGGTCAGAATGGGGCCGCCAGCGGAGAGTGAATAGGCCGTGGAACCCGTAGGAGTGGAGATAATCAATCCATCGGAACGCTGAGAAAACGCAAAAATTTCGTCAATATAGACTTCGAACTCGATCATGTGCGCCACTTTGCCAGGGTGCAGAACCACTTCGTTGATGGCGGTACTGATGCGCTTCTGGCAGTTTTGCTGGCAAACCTGGGCTTCAAGCAAGAAGCGTTTCTCACTGATGTAGTGACCTTCCAGCACATCGGCTAATTGCTGTAGGGCGTTGTCAGGGTCAAGGTCGGTCAGGAACCCGAGGTTGCCGCGGTTGATGCCGATGACATTGATGTCATAGCGCGCGAGGGTGCGCGCCGCGCCGAGCATATTGCCGTCGCCGCCAACCACCACCGCGAGATCAGCCTGCTGACCAATCTCCGCAAGCGTGCCGGTTTGCACATTGTTAAGCTGTAATTCATGGGCGATTTGCTGCTCCACAATGACCTCATAACCTCTGGCGCATAACCAGCGGTAGAGCATTTCATGTGTCGTCAGTGCCGTGGGGTGACGTGGATGTCCCACAATGCCAATACACTTGAAATGATTATTCATTTTCTCGAGGTCCTTGTAGCGAAGATTGATGACAATGTGAGTGCTTCCCTTGAATCCCTGAATCTGATCCCCATAATAAGCGAAGTTAGCGAGATGAATGCGAAAAAAACGCGGAGAAATTCATGAGTAGTAAAGAACAGAAAACGCCTGAGGGGCAAGCCCCGGAAGAAATTATCATGGATCAGCACGAAGAAGTTGAGGCGGTTGAATCAGACGCTTCTGCTGAGCAGGTGGATCCGCGCGATGAAAAAATTGCGAATCTGGAAGCTCAGCTTGCTGAAGCCCAGACGCGTGAACGTGACAGCGTGTTGCGTATCAAAGCGGAAATGGAAAACCTGCGCCGTCGTACTGAGCTGGACGTCGAAAAAGCGCACAAGTTTGCGTTGGAAAAATTCGTCAATGAGCTGTTGCCGGTGGTAGATAGCCTGGATCGTGCGCTGGAAGTGGCTGATAAAGCTAACCCGGATATGGCCTCTATGGTGGAAGGTATCGAATTAACGCTGAAATCCATGCTGGATGTTGTGCGTAAATTTGGTGTTGAAGTGATTGCAGATGTCAACGTGCCGTTAGATCCGAACGTGCATCAGGCGATTGCCATGGTGGAATCTGAAGAGGTTGCGCCGGGTAATGTACTGGGTGTGATGCAAAAAGGGTATACGCTGAACGGCCGTACCATTCGCGCTGCCATGGTCACCGTGGCGAAAGCGAAGGGCTAATCAGCCTCTCATAGTGCCGGGTGGCGGTTGACGCCTTACCCGGCCTACAACATCTGGCTTTATTCCGCGACACTTTCCCGCAGCGGTTTTACCGGCAATACCTGCACCTGTTTAATCATATTGTCCTGCACGTCGAGAATATCGATATCGTACTGACCGATACGTACGCGGGTACCTGCAATCGGGATCTCTTCCAGCGCTTCCAGGATAATGCCGTTTACCGTCCGGGCATCGTCTTCGGGGAGGTGCCAGTTAAACGCTTTGTTGATTTCGCGAACGTTGGCGCTACCGTCGATAATCACCGAACCGTCATTTTGCGGCGTCACTTCTTCTGCCAGAGTGGGGGACATGGAGGTCGTGAAGTCGCCGACAATCTCTTCCAGAATGTCTTCAACCGTTACCAACCCCTGAATATCGCCATATTCATTGACCACCAGACCGACTTTCTTTTTGTTGCGCTGAAATTTTACCAGTTGTGTACTGAGCGGTGTTCCTTCTGGGACGTAGTAGATTTCATCGGCAGCGCGCAGCATCGTCTCTTTGGTGAACTCTTTTTTTTCTGACATCAGTCGCCAGGCTTCACGAACCCGCAGCATGCTTATGGCATCGTCCAGTGACTCCCGATAGAGCACGATGCGCCCGTGCGGAGAATGCGAAAGCTGGCGGACAATCGACTTCCAGTCGTCGTTGATGTCGATCCCGATAATTTCGTTGCGCGGAACCATAATGTCGTCGACGCTGATTTTCTCCAGGTCCAGCACCGACAGCAGCATATCCTGGTTGCGACGGGAAATTTGCGAGCGCGATTCGTTCACGAGGGTCCGCAGCTCATCCTTACTCAGTGAACCGCTAATAACGATATCCGTTTTGATGCCCATCAGACGCATCAGCAGACGGGTAATAGTATTGAGTAGCCAGACCAGTGGCATCATCAATATCTGCAATGGAGCAAGTAGGAAGCTGCTTGGATAAGCGACCTTTTCCGGGTACAGCGCGGCGATGGTTTTCGGTAAGACTTCGGCGAATACCAGCACCACGAACGTTAACACGCCAGTGGCAATCGCTACGCCAGCATCACCGTACAACCGCATACCGACAATCGTGCCGAGTGCCGATGCCAGAATATTCACCAGGTTATTGCCAATCAGCACCAGGCTTATTAAACGGTCCGGCTTACGCAGCAATTTTTCCACGCGTTTTGCAGGGCGGTTGCCTTGTTTGGCCAGATGACGAAGACGGTAGCGGTTCAGCGTCATCATTCCGGTTTCGGAGCCGGAAAAATAGGCTGAGATAACCACCATGATGATCAGCGTAATGATCAGCGTGGTGGTGGAAATATGTTCCAGGGGAAACTCCTTAGATGCTTTAGCTCACAAACTGCTGCAATACACGACTGCCAAAATAGGCCATCGTCAGAATGCCCGCACCGGCAACGTTAAACCAGACGACACGGCGTCCGCGCCAGCCTTCATGGTAATGCCCCCACAACAAGACGATATAGACAAACCATGCCACGATGGAGAGTACGGCCTTGTCGATATTTTCCATGCTGAACAGGTTATGCATGTAAAACAGACCGGTACAAAGGGTCAGCGTCAGCAGTACAACGCCAATCTGCGTGATGTGAAACATTTTGCGCTCAATGCTCATCAGCGGCGGCATTTCATTACTGAAGGCCAGCTTTTTGTTCTTCAACTGATAGTCGATCCATGCCAGTTGTAAGGCATACAGCGCAGCAATAATGAGCGTTGCGTAAGAGAACAGCGACAGTCCGATGTGTATCATCATGCCTGGTGTGGTTTCGAGGTGAGTAATGTATTCATTCGGCATGAAAGTGGCGAAGGCCAGATTGATTAGCGCAAACGCGTAAACGATAGGCAACAAAAGCCAGCCGCGATTGCGTGAAGCAACAATGGTCATCACTGTGCAGATCATCAGGCTAACCAGTGAGCTAACGTTTAACAGGCTCAGGTTTTGTCCGCTGTCGCCGCCAGGCAGAATACGGGCTTCCAGCGCGAACGCATGACATACCAGCGCGATGACTGCGGAGAGAATGGCCATACGCCGCCAGCCGCTGTTTTTTTGCAGCAGACCAGGAATGATCAGCGCAAGGCTGATGGAATAGGCGACAAGGGCAAGCAGGGCAAAAACGGGCATATTAAGTGTCGACAGTTGGCCAGTAGGAAGAGAAGCAGTATAGCGTTACGTGACCGCTGCTCCAACCGTTGCATAACAACAAAGACGGCTTCATGTTATACTGCGCCAAAATTCTGTAGATGTGTCGCGCTAGCGACCAACCGTTTCCACCCCAGGCGAGAGACAATGTTTGATAATTTAACCGATCGTTTGTCGCGCACACTGCGCAATATCAGTGGCCGTGGGCGCCTTACTGAAGACAACGTTAAAGAGACGCTGCGCGAAGTGCGCATGGCGCTGCTGGAGGCTGACGTTGCGCTGCCGGTAGTGCGTGAGTTTATCAATCGCGTAAAAGAGAAAGCGGTTGGTCATGAAGTTAACAAGAGCCTGACGCCAGGGCAGGAGTTCGTCAAGATTGTCCGTAACGAACTGGTTGCGGCAATGGGCGAAGAAAACCAGACGTTGAATCTGGCAGCGCAGCCGCCAGCTGTCGTGCTGATGGCGGGTTTGCAGGGTGCCGGTAAAACGACCAGCGTCGGTAAGCTGGGTAAATTCCTGCGCGAGAAGCACAAGAAGAAAGTGCTGGTTGTCTCTGCCGACGTCTATCGTCCGGCGGCGATCAAACAGCTGGAAACGTTAGCTGAGCAAGTTGGCGTTGATTTCTTCCCGTCTGACGTGGGTCAGAAGCCAGTTGATATCGTTAATGCGGCGCTGAAAGAAGCGAAGCTGAAATTCTACGACGTGCTGCTGGTGGATACCGCCGGTCGTTTGCACGTTGATGAAGCGATGATGGACGAAATCAAACAGGTACATGCCTCGATCAATCCGGTTGAGACTCTGTTTGTGGTTGACGCCATGACCGGTCAGGATGCCGCCAATACGGCGAAAGCGTTTAACGAAGCGCTGCCGTTAACCGGTGTAGTACTGACTAAAGTGGACGGTGACGCTCGCGGCGGTGCGGCGCTCTCAATTCGCCATATCACCGGCAAGCCCATCAAGTTCCTCGGCGTCGGCGAGAAGACCGAAGCGCTGGAGCCGTTCCACCCGGACCGTATCGCCTCGCGAATTCTTGGCATGGGCGACGTCTTGTCGCTTATCGAAGATATCGAAAGCAAAGTTGACCGTGCTCAGGCTGAGAAGTTAGCCAGCAAGCTGAAAAAAGGCGACGGCTTTGATCTGAATGACTTCCTTGAGCAACTGCATCAGATGAAAAACATGGGCGGAATGGCGAGCCTGATGGGCAAGCTGCCGGGCATGGGACAGATTCCTGACAACGTCAAATCGCAGATGGATGACAAAGTGCTGGTGCGTATGGAAGCCATCATCAACTCGATGACGCTGAAAGAGCGCGCCAAACCGGAAATCATCAAAGGTTCCCGTAAACGCCGTATCGCCGCCGGTTGCGGCATGCAGGTACAGGACGTTAACCGTCTTCTGAAACAGTTCGACGACATGCAGCGCATGATGAAGAAAATGAAGAAAGGCGGTATGGCGAAAATGATGCGCGGTATGAAAGGGATGATGCCGCCAGGATTCCCTGGCCGCTAAAAACAAGGGCATAAGGCTATCTTGTTTGCCATTTTAGCCCCGGGGTGTGCTCAAAATGCTCACGTACTGCGTGTACGCTCCGCTTTTTGCGCGCACGCCGGAACTAAACTGGCTGCACCGATATACGCCTTATATCCCTTGTTTGGCATATGTGAAGCATATGCTGATTGCAATTTCCCCAAAAATGAGTAAAATTTTCGGGCTTTTAATATGACACCCGGGCCCCGTCCCTCGATGGGGCCCGGGTGTTCTATTCACACAAGAGGATGTTATGGTAACTATTCGTTTAGCTCGTCACGGCGCTAAAAAGCGTCCGTTCTACCAGGTTGTTGTCACTGACAGCCGTAATGCACGTAACGGTCGCTTCATCGAGCGCGTTGGCTTCTTTAACCCAATCGCTAGCGAAAAAGAAGAAGGCACTCGCCTGGATCTGGATCGCATCGCTCACTGGGTTGGCCAGGGCGCGACTATTTCTGATCGCGTAGCTACGCTGATCAAAGAAGCAAACAAAGCAGCTTAATCTGTCACGGTGGTCATGATGAGCAAGCAACTCGCCGCACAAGTACCTGTAGAACCCATTGTTTTGGGGAAAATGGGTTCTTCTTACGGTATCCGTGGTTGGCTCAGAGTGTTTTCTTCCACTGAAGACGCCGAAAGCATTTTTGACTATCAGCCCTGGTTTATCCAGAAGGCGGGTCAGTGGCAGCAAGTACAGCTGGAAAGCTGGAAGCACCACAATCAGGATCTGGTTATCAAGCTGAAAGGCGTTGATGATCGTGATGCCGCGAATCTGCTGACCAATTGCGAAATTGTCGTGGATTCTTCGCAGTTGCCTGCGCTTGAAGAAGGGACCTACTACTGGAAAGACCTGATGGGCTGCCAGGTAGTGACCACTGAAGGCTACGATCTCGGTAAAGTCGTCGATATGATGGAAACCGGATCAAATGACGTCATCGTCATTAAGGCAAACCTGAAAGATGCGTTTGGTATCAAGGAACGCCTCGTGCCGTTCCTCGATGGGCAGGTTATCAAGAAAGTCGATCTCGCTACTCGTACTATCGAAGTAGATTGGGATCCTGGTTTTTAAACCACCGGATAAACGGTAAAAGACGGCGCTATGTGGATTGGCATAATTAGCCTGTTTCCTGAAATGTTCCGCGCAATTACCGATTACGGGGTAACTGGCCGGGCAGTAAAAAATGGCCTGCTGAGCATCCAGAGCTGGAGTCCTCGGGATTTCACGCATGACCGGCACCGTACCGTGGACGATCGTCCATACGGCGGCGGACCGGGGATGTTAATGATGGTGCAACCCTTACGGGATGCTATTCATGCAGCAAAAAGTGCGGCGGGTGAAGGCGCAAAGGTGATTTATCTGTCACCTCAGGGACGCAAGCTTGATCAAGCGGGCGTGAGCGAACTGGCGACGAATCAAAAACTGATTCTGGTCTGTGGTCGCTACGAAGGCATAGATGAGCGCGTGATCCAAACCGAAATTGACGAAGAATGGTCAATCGGTGATTACGTTCTCAGTGGTGGTGAGTTACCAGCTATGACGCTGATTGACTCCGTTTCCCGGTTTATTCCGGGGGTTCTGGGTCATGAAGCTTCGGCAACAGAAGATTCTTTTGCCGATGGATTACTGGACTGCCCACACTATACCCGGCCTGAAGTGTTAGAGACGATGGAAGTACCGGCGGTGTTACTGTCGGGGAACCATGCGGAGATACGTCGCTGGCGTTTGAAACAGTCGCTGGGCCGTACCTGGCTTAGAAGACCTGAACTTCTGGAAAACCTGGCTCTGACTGAAGAGCAAGCAAGGTTGCTGGCGGAGTTCAAAACGGAACACGCACAACAGCAACATAAACATGATGGGCAAGCGTAATACGCTCCCGATATATCAGTTTACCCAGGATAAGAGATTAAATTATGAGCAATATTATTAAGCAACTTGAACAAGAGCAGATGAAGCAGGACGTACCTTCCTTCCGTCCGGGTGATACCGTGGAAGTGAAAGTATGGGTTGTTGAAGGTTCCAAAAAACGTCTGCAGGCATTTGAGGGCGTGGTTATCGCTATTCGTAGCCGCGGTCTGCACTCTGCATTCACTGTTCGTAAAATTTCCAACGGCGAAGGCGTTGAGCGTGTCTTCCAGACTCACTCTCCGGTAGTTGACAGCATTGCTGTTAAACGTCGTGGTGCTGTTCGTAAAGCTAAACTGTACTACCTGCGTGAGCGTACTGGTAAGTCTGCTCGTATCAAAGAGCGTCTTAACTAAGATATCGCTCAGGCGACATCCTGTTAAAAAGGGCTGGCCAATTGGCTGGCCCTTTTTTTATAGCTTGTTGGTTTATTTTGTTAACCTTTTAATCATATGTCATTTACAATGCCTCCGTCGTCGCAGGAGGAACCGTGGGTATCGGGACATTTCGCCAATCAGGTTATCAATACAACGCGGCATGGCTCGCGCTGTTCGCGATCCTGCTGGTTGTTGTCGCGCCGCTGATCTCGGTTTCTCTGCAAAAAGACCCGATGAGTACGATGCCGGGCATGCATCACGAGATGAGCATGACGCATGAGCTAAATATGCACCATCAACAGCCCGCGGCAGTAACGATGCCCGTCGACCATGGTGAAGCGTGCGGCTATTGTGTCTTGTTCGCGCAGGTTCCAGGGCTGATTCTGGCGATAGTGCTTCTGCTATGCGCAATACTGCTCCGGCAGAAAAATACGCGCTCACGGCCGATTGTTAAACACTGGCATTTCTTTCCCTGGCTTTTCCCCAATACGCGCGCGCCACCGTGCAGGTCAGCTATTTCCTGATTCTTACAATAAGTTTGTGCGCTAAAGCGTCACGACACTCTTTTGCTTGTTCTGAGGAAAAGTATGACAACCTGCACTCCACGCGCGGCATGGATTACCTTGCTGCGACGTCTGCATTTTTATATCGGTCTGTTTGTCGGGCCATTTATTTTCGTGGCGGCCTTAACAGGGACGCTTTACGTCGCGACTCCTCAACTGGAGGAGGTGCTCTATTCGCAAGCGTTGCAGGGCTCCGTACAGGGGGAGATACAACCGCTGGCGGCTCAAATCGCCATTGCTGAGCGGGTAAGCGGTGGACATTTGCGATTACATGCCGTGCGTCCGGCCCTGGACGCGGGGCAAACGACACGCGTCATGTTTGCCGATCCTGCACTGAATGAGTCTGAGAACCGGGCCATTTTTATTGATCCGGTGACGCTGGCGGTAAAAGGCGATATGACCGTCTATGGCACCAGCGGTGTTTTACCGTTGCGACAATGGATCGATTATGCGCACCGCTCTTTGCTGCTCGGCGATACCGGGAGAATTTATAGCGAGCTGGCCGCCTCCTGGATGTGGGTGGCGGCTCTGGGCGGTATTACGCTTTGGTATTTTACCCGCCCTAAACGTCAGCTGAAAAACCGCGTACAGAATCATCGCCGTCTGCATGTCACGCTGGGATGGTTTTTGCTCGTCGGTATGCTGCTTTTCTCGGCAACCGGCCTGACATGGTCGCAGTGGGCTGGCGGCAATGTCGACAAAATGCGTGCCACTTTTGGCTGGCTAACACCGCAGGTGAACACGCAACTGGATGGCGTTATGCCAATGCAGGATGAACATGCCAGTCATCATGCACACCCTGTGGGAATGGCAATGCCTGCAAAACGCGTTGATGCAAACGTGTTTGATGCTGTGTTGCATGTAGCGCAGGTATCAGGAATTGATGCCAGACGGCTGGAGATCCGACCGCCAAAGGACACGCAGCATGGCTGGACGGTGACGGAAATTGATCGTCGATGGCCCACGCAGGTCGATGCTGTGTCTGTGGATCCGCAAACCTTGCGTGTTCTCGATCGTACATATTTTTCTGATTTTCCGCTCATGGCGAAGCTGACGCGCTGGGGTGTGGATTTTCATATGGGGATACTGTTTGGTGTGTTAAACCAACTCGTGTTGATCGCATTCGGGGTTGGACTGTGTCTGATGATTGTGATCGGCTATCGACTGTGGTGGATCCGTCGCCCAGTATGCTCAGAGGTGAATCCCGCTCAGACGCTTGTGCAGGGGATTCTCGCGATCGGTTGGCCGGGAAGGGGCGGTCTGGTAGTGCTGGCTGTCGCTCTGGGGATTGCGATGCCAGTGTTGGGATGCAGTCTCTTGCTGTTTATGGTTGTTGACTGGCTGCGCTGGTTCAGTGCTTCTCGTACTCTCCAGGCGCAGTCAGCCGACGAATAATTAAGGCGTGCTGATAACGATGGCAACACGACGGTTTTCAGCACGACCTTTTGCCGTTTGATTACTGGCGACCGGGTATTTTTTGCCTAAACCCTGTGTCGTCAGATTCGTTCGCGGAACGTTTGCACCTTGAGCCCAGGCGTCTGCCACGACATTTGCACGTTTGAGTGATAACGCTTCGTTGTAGCTATCTTCACCGTAGTTATCCGTGTGACCGTCCAGGCGGGCATGGTTCAGCCCGGTGGACGATAATTTGGAGGCCATACTTTGGATTTGCTTCTGGCTTTCAGGGCGCAGTTTGTAGTCATTTTTATCAAACAGGATGGTATCGGAAAGACCCAAAGACCAGTCTCCGGCGGATTCAGTAAATCCGTATGACTTCATCGCTGCAATCTGCTCGGGGGTAAATTTGCCTTGCGGCTGTGCCTGACAACCCGTCAGAATCAACGTAGCCAGAATGAGTGGAGAAAAAAGACGCTTCATCATGTGTGTAATTCCTTATTATTTAATTCAGCGTTCAGAACGCTGATGTTTAGCCCGATACATATTACGATCGGCCAATTCTTGTAATTTTTCAGCAGTCGCATTTTCCCACGTCAGGGCGAAACCAATACTCAGCGTCATGTTCGCCAGGTGCCCATTATGCAGGTCAAAAGGTCGATTAAACTCTTGCGAAAGCGCGGCGCAAATGCGCTGGACTTCATATTCTGAATGAACCCCATATAGCACCATGGCAAATTCATCCCCACCGAGCCGGTAAGGGTGATGGCGATTACCACCAAATTCCGCCAGCCTTTTTGCCACATCAATTAAAACGCGGTCACCAGCGGCATGACCCCAGGTGTCATTAATAAATTTAAAATTATCGCCATCCAGGAATAATAATGCCGAGCTATTGCGGGCGGAATTATCGTTCATTAACGCGTTAATACTGCTGCGAAATGCGGCCCGATTCGCAAGGCCGGTCAAAGGATCGTGCAGTGCCGTACGCAACAACTGGGCATTTTTAGCCTGCAGTCGTAATTGCCACTCTTCCATCTCATCCAGCAGACTATTGAAATCCTGCGCAAACAGATGGAATTCTTCAATGCGCTCTTCGGAAACCCGGCGTGAGAAATTACGATTAGTGCGAACGTCGTGTACAACCTCTGTGATATTTTGCAGTGCGTCAACCACGCCATTGTGCAAATAACGGGTGAGAAGAATCGCAATGCCTGCCGCCAGTAAAATACAGCCGGTAAGAACCGCCAACGACAACCAGATAAAATGGCTGATGAGACTGTCACGGGCGGTCAGGCGCACTTCGCCGATCACATTGCCGTTATGCCAGACGGGTTGAGTGACCGGTAATGGGAACAACCAGTGGCTGACTAAACTGTTCAATTTGTCATTAGATGCCCTGGCGTTGTAATGCCAGGTAGCGAGCAATTTTTGATTTTTATCGCGGACTTCTGCCGCTGAAAATTGGCCTTGTCGCCCCAATGCTGCCAGCGTTTCGGCTGCGGCAGTCCCATCAGAAAACACCAGTGCAGCCTCAAGGCTGTGGGTCATTGTGGCGGCGGTCAGATCCAGATTTTTTTGCGCATACTGTTTTAGCGTAAAGACAGACGCCACGCACAGCAGCAACCAGATCAGGGTCATTGTCACCACCACGCTGATCATGCTGATGCGTCGCAATGTTCGTTTGAACGTCGGTCGCGTGATTGGGGCGCGCTCCTTATCCATGCTTTTGATTCCGTGCAAGCATCAATACGTCCGGATTTACTCTGACGCCACTGCGCGAGAGTGCATCCAGATTAACGGAGAATCTGACTTCATTATTGTTAATAATCAAACAAAAAGCGCTGCCGATAATACATTCCGGGTTTTGTTCTGCAATTAATAACAATGCTTTAGACGGATATTTGTTTGTTAATTCCACCTGATATGTAGGAGATTCATTTCCGAAATAAAAACCATCGCAACGCGCGGTCAGTGCTTCCTGTTCCGAGCGGATACTAACAGGTTGGTAGGGTAATAACCCTGAGTGACTATCTCCGAGTGCGCTGGCAAAACGAGACGAGGAGAAAATACACAACCTGGGGGGTTCTGATAATGAAGGCCAGCGTGTATAGCTGACGATGCCAGAAACTATCGAACGCACAGATTTGGCCTCGTCTGTCATGCTCGCAGCGTAAAGTGGCAATCCCGCCAGTAATAGCGTTAGCAGCAATATGAGTCGGTGAGAAAATATCATGAACAGGTCCTCACCAGCATCAGGCGTGAAGCATTTAAATACATTCGTGATCGTTTACAACAAAATAACATTATTTTGCCTGACAGTCATTACACCATACAGGTTAATAGATGCTTCTTAAGGTAAATCTCATGCAATATTTATCCGGAAGGTTTTTATTAATTGAGCCGTATTGCGCTTGCACCTTCGTCGATCCCTTTTTGCCAGGCGTTGCGTATCTCACTGGCATTTTCTACGGTGTCGCAGCTGGCAGGGAATGTTTTCCCTGCCAGGCCTCTGGCATACGCTAAATCTTGCTGGCAGGTTTTTCGCTGACCTTCAGCATAGCCTTTAAGGTATTGCGTCCGGTCAACTTCCGGGTCATTAAAGGTATCGGCAAGCATGTCATTATCTTTAACAGCATATCCTGCAATGGCATCTTCAATTCCGGCATCGTACCAGTCAGTACCGGTCCAGGTTGGGGAGAACGTATAAGGATCTATCTGACATCCGCTGAGAAATAGTGTGAGTAGCGCGCCTGCGAATCGCTTCATGGCCTGTCTCCTGTGTTTTTCAAAGCATAGCGGATGAATAAATATCAGGGTGTAAATTTATTGGTACGTCAATGTGCTTACTGGTTGCGCTTGAATTGATTTGTGTAAATTAAAATTTACGGAATATGGATTGAAATCTTTACTTGTTGTGTTATCGTTACGTCATCCTCACTGAGGAAAACTATCGCAAACGAGCTAAACAGGATCACCATCATGCAAAAAGACGCGCTGAACAACGTACACATCACTGACGAACAGGTTCTGATGACGCCAGAACAACTGAAGGCGGAGTTCCCGCTGAGTTTGTCACAAGAGGCGCAAATCGCCCAGTCACGCAAAATTATCTCCGACATTATTGCAGGTCGCGATCCTCGTCTGCTGGTGGTGTGTGGACCGTGCTCTATCCATGATCCTGAAACTGCGCTGGAATATGCTCGTCGATTTAAAGCCCTTGCCGAAGAGGTCAGCGATAGCCTCTACCTGGTGATGCGCGTCTATTTTGAAAAACCCCGTACTACCGTTGGCTGGAAAGGGTTGATTAATGATCCCCATATGGATGGCTCTTTTGATGTGGAAGCCGGATTGAAAATTGCGCGCCAGTTGCTGGTTGATCTGGTCAATCTGGGGCTGCCATTGGCCACAGAGGCATTGGATCCTAATAGCCCGCAATACCTGGGCGATCTGTTCAGTTGGTCTGCTATTGGCGCTCGTACCACTGAATCGCAAACTCACCGCGAGATGGCATCGGGTCTTTCCATGCCGGTTGGGTTTAAAAATGGTACGGATGGCAGCCTGGCGACAGCGATCAATGCGATGCGTGCAGCGGCACAATCGCACCGTTTCGTCGGGATCAATCAGGCGGGTCAGGTCGCGCTGTTGCAGACTCAGGGGAATCCGGATGGTCATGTGATTCTGCGTGGCGGTAAAGCGCCTAACTACAGCCCTGCCGATGTCGCACAATGCGAAAAAGAGATGGAACAGGCAGGACTGCATCCTTCTCTGATGGTAGATTGCAGCCATGGTAACTCGAATAAAGATTACCGCCGTCAGCCTGCCGTGGCTGAGTCTGTGGTTGCGCAGATTAAAGATGGAAATCGCTCAATCATTGGCTTAATGATTGAAAGCAACATTCACGAAGGTAATCAGTCTTCTGAGCAGCCGCGCAGCGATATGAAATACGGCGTGTCTGTGACCGATGCGTGTATTAGCTGGGAAACCACTGACGCACTGCTGCGTGAAATTCGTGGAAATCTGAACGGTCATCTGGCGGCGCGTGTAGCATAAGAGGTTTGTTATGGTTGCTGAGTTGACCGCGTTACGCGATCAAATAGATGAAGTGGATAAGGCGTTGCTGGATTTGCTGGCGCGCCGTCTGGAATTGGTGGCTGAAGTCGGTGAAGTCAAAAGCCGCTTCGGCTTGCCGATTTACGTCCCTGAACGTGAAGCCACAATGCTGGCTTCGCGCCGGGCTGAGGCTCAGGTGATGGGAGTCCCACCCGATCTCATCGAAGATGTGCTGCGCCGGGTCATGCGTGAGTCTTACTCCAGTGAGAATGACAAAGGGTTTAAGACTCTTTGCCCTTCTCTGCGCCCGGTGGTTATTGTCGGCGGCGCTGGTCAGATGGGGCAACTGTTCGAGAAAATGCTCACGCTTTCAGGATATCAGGTACGCATTCTTGAGCAGCAGGACTGGGATCGCGCTCAAGAGATTGTTGCCGATGCCGGAATGGTGATTGTCAGTGTGCCGATCCACGTTACCGAACAGGTAATCGCAAAATTACCGCGTTTACCGGCCGACTGCATTCTTGTCGACCTGGCATCGGTGAAAAACGGCCCGTTGCAGGCGATGCTGGCGGCGCACGCCGGACCGGTTCTTGGTCTGCATCCGATGTTTGGTCCGGACAGTGGCAGTTTGGCAAAACAGGTGGTGGTTTGGTGCGATGGTCGCCAGCCGGAGGCCTATCAGTGGTTCCTGGAACAAATTCAGGTCTGGGGGGCGCGTCTTCACCGTATCAGCGCTGTCGAACACGATCAAAATATGGCCTTTATTCAAGCCTTGCGCCATTTTGCGACCTTCGCTTACGGGCTACATTTGGCTGAGGAAAATGTCCAGCTTGAACAGTTGTTGGCGCTTTCTTCGCCTATTTATCGCCTTGAACTGGCGATGGTGGGACGCCTGTTCGCCCAGGATCCGCAACTGTATGCCGATATTATTATGTCGTCAGAAAGCAACCTTGCGTTGATCAAGCGTTACTACAAGCGTTTTGGTGACGCCATCGAGCTGCTGGAGCAGGGGGATAAACAGGCCTTTATTGACAGTTTCCGCAAGGTAGAACACTGGTTTGGTGATTATGCCAAACGCTTCCAGAGTGAAAGCCGTACGCTGTTACGTCAGGCGAATGATAGCCGTCAGTAATTAAGATGCCTGATGGCAACGCTGGCGCGTCTTATCCGGCCTACAAAAATTGCATGAATTGTAGGCCGGATAAGCGTAGCGCCATCCGCAAACTGATTGTTGACTCAGGTCGGATCCACCGGCACTACGTTCTCACTGGGATAACAACCCAGGACCTTCATTGAACGGGTGATCTCTCCCAGTTCCTTCAGCGCTTTTTGCATCTCCGGCAATTCCAGATTGGCCTGGATGTCGAGGTAAAACATCTCTTCCCACGGATTGCCGTGAATCGGACGCGACTCCAGTCTGGTCATTATCAAATTGTGGTTGCGTAGCACCAACAGTGCTTCAACCAGCGCTCCCGCCTGTTGGCCAGTTGCCATCAACAGTGTTGTTTTTGCCGGAACCTGATCGGAAACGTTGATTGCTTTGCGCGCCAGTACGACGAAACGGGTGATATTTTGCGTCTGGTTCGCTTCGATTCGTTCAAGTACCTGCAAACCGTGTAACCCTCCGCCGGCTTCACTTCCCAGTGCCGCCACGTGTGGGGAGTTTGCTTGAGCTACTTTTTCCATCGCTGCAGAGGTACTTTCGGTGTATTCGATTTTCCAGTGTGGGTAACGGTTCAGGAACTTGCTGCACTGCTGGAACGGTTGCGGGTGACTATATACCGTTTCGATGGTATTCAAATCTGTCGTGCCAGAAACCAACACACAGTGGTCGATAGTGATGGTCATCTCGCCGACGATAGACAGCGTCGTGTGTTGCAGGAGATCGTAAACGTCGTTGATAGCGCCGGAACTGGTGTTTTCAATCGGCACGACGGCGTAGTCTGCTTGTCCGGTTTCAACCTGATTAAAGATATCGGCAAATTTTGCACAACCGCTTTCGATAAACTGCTCAAAGTGGCGGGCAGCGTACTGACGGGCGGCGAGATGAGAGTAGGAACCTTTTGGCCCAAGGAAAGCAATGCGTGCAGAGTGTGGGTTAATCTTATTCAGATGTTGCTGTAGCAGAGCCTGTTGGGTGAGAACGGAGTCTTCAATAATAAGCTGGAACAGGCGGGTGATATAGTGTGCATCGAGATGATGCGCTTTGCCGAGCGTGATCAATCTGTCCAGCAAGTCACGTTCACGATCGATATCGCGCACCGGGCGATGAGAGAGCAGTTTGGCTTTGCCCACTTCAACCGCCAGCTCACGACGCTCGGCCAGCAAGGCCAGCAATTTTTCATCCAACGAACTGATCTTCTCTCGCAGTGCCAGTAACGGGTTTTCCGATGTCATAGTGTTGCCTTTCTTGTTATCAATAAAAAAGGCCCCCCGGTTTGGGAGGCCTTGTTGTTCGTCTTCGCATTCTTTTTCACACGACGAAACGCCTCCCATTCAGGGGAAGGTAAAAAAGAATGCGAAGAAAAACGGGGTTAGTTTCATGTTATTTTCCTTTGGTGACCAGAGTAAAGTACCTGCACTGTTTTAACCCTGTCAACAAAAAACGCGCCCGAAGGCGCGTTGGCGATACACTCAATGTAAGGGACTACTCTTCTTCTGCTTCGACGAAGTTGGCGTCTTTTACTGAAGTTGTTGCACGACGGGCTTCGCCTTTGTGCTGCACTTTATTGAGCTGCCGTTCCAGCTTGTTGATCAAATCATTAATGGCGGTGTACATATCTTCGTGTTTTGCGCTGGCAACCAGATGTCCGTTCGGTGTATTAATGGTGGCGTCAGCAGTGAAACCCTGTGGCTCCTTAGACAGAATGATATGTGGATTAATTAAGTGAGTTTGCCATTTATCCAGTTTGGAGAGACGGTCTGCGACATGCTGGCGAATTGCCGGAGTAATTTCCATTTGTTTACTGGTAATGTTCATTGTCATAAATTTTACCTCTTGTCTTTCCCGTCTTGGTGAACCCAGCATACCGTTC
>NZ_NRDO01000058.1 GCF_010231475.1 Citrobacter sp. NCU1
TGGGCTAACGTCAATACGCGCTCCGGTAATGATCCCCGCTTGTTTCATTTTCTCTACGCGAACGTGAATGGTGCCAGGACTGACGCCAAATTGTTTGGCCAGTTCAGCGTATGCCGTACGCGCATTTGCCATTAATGCCTCAAGGATGCCGCGGTCCAGATTGTCGATCTGATAATTTTCCATTGGTTTTTCTTATGTAGATTAGATATTCACTCTATTTTAGCCTCTTATATTAATGAATCAAAACCTAACCAGCCTTTTTGCTTGTTGATTATTGAAAATCACCCGCATTCTGTTGCTTAATCATAACCAACAGGACGCAGGAGTATAAATAATGAAAACCGCTTACATTGCCAAACAACGCCAAATTAGCTTCGTGAAATCCCACTTTTCTCGTCAACTGGAGGAGCGTCTGGGTCTGATTGAAGTTCAGGCACCGATCCTCAGCCGTGTCGGGGATGGCACGCAAGATAACTTGTCGGGCTGTGAAAAAGCGGTACAGGTAAAAGTGAAAGCATTGCCAGATGCCCAGTTTGAAGTGGTGCATTCTCTGGCCAAGTGGAAACGACAAACCCTGGGACAACACGACTTCAGCGCGGGTGAAGGGCTGTACACGCACATGAAAGCGCTTCGCCCCGATGAAGACCGTCTTTCTCCGCTCCATTCGGTCTACGTTGACCAGTGGGACTGGGAACGCGTGATGGGCGACGGTGAGCGTCAATTTTCTACCCTGAAAAGCACAGTAGAGGCGATCTGGGCAGGAATTAAAGCCACTGAAGCTGCAGTGAGCAAAGAATTTGGCCTGGCTCCGTTCCTGCCGGATCAGATCCACTTTGTTCATAGCCAGGATCTGCTTTCCCGTTATCCCGAGCTGGATGCGAAAGGCCGTGAGCGCGCAATCGCCAAAGAGTTGGGTGCGGTTTTCCTGGTGGGGATCGGCGGTAAACTGAGTGACGGGCATCGCCATGACGTTCGTGCGCCGGATTATGATGACTGGAGTTCCGCCTCTGAGTTGGGTTATGCCGGTCTGAACGGCGATATTCTGGTCTGGAACCCGGTACTGGAAGATGCGTTTGAACTTTCTTCGATGGGAATTCGCGTCGATGCAGATGCGCTGAAACGCCAGTTGGCGCTGACCGGCGACGAAGACCGATTGAGTCTGGAGTGGCATCAGGCGTTGCTGCGTGGCGAGATGCCGCAAACTATCGGCGGCGGTATTGGTCAGTCACGCCTGACCATGTTACTGCTGCAACTGCCACACATTGGTCAGGTACAATGTGGTGTATGGCCTGCGCAGGTGCGTGAAAGCGTCTCTTCTCTGCTCTAAGATGTTTAACGCCGCCAGCGTCGCAGCAGGCGGCTACGCATCCCGGTATCAAAGCGCCAGATATGATCGAAAATACGCATGATACCGGGTTTGCCATGTGCGGACATCGCCACGGCATGAAAGCGATGTTGATGCACCCGTTGTAACTCTCCTACTTTACCCACCACATCATCCGGCAGTCGCTGCGCGATAAAATCTGAAATTACCACAGCATCTGCGTCAAACCATTCCCTGCCTTGCATGCGCTCAATAATGGCGCGAAAACAACTGGCAATATCCGTACCGCCACGAAAACGCTGGCTCAAGAAACGGATAGCTTGCTCAATACCTTCCCGGCCAGACAGCTCGTAGCGCACTACTTCTGTAGAAAACAGCATGATGAAACAACGACGGTTATCGGCGAGCGCAATACGCATTAGCGCCAGACAGAATGCCTTCGCACACTGTTCATTAAACCCGCCCATTGAACCGGAGGTATCCACGCAGACGATAAACGGGCCGCGGGGTTGTTCGTCGAAATCCTGATGCACCACCGGACGTTCAGTGATTTTCTCGCGCCATGCTTCACCGTGAAGTCGATAGGTGAGCAACTGTTTTTCCACCAGCCGCCGGTAGAATTCATATTCCAGTTCAGTGATGCCGAGCGTCGCCAGTTCTGGTGGGAGTAAACGCAGAATGTCGTCGCTTTGCTGAATGCCATCCACCTGCTCTGGCACCGTGGAGGGTTCGTGTACCATTGTGCGGAACGTTTCCATCGGCGCATCTTTACGCGGTACTGATTTGGCTTCCCGCGAACGGCCTAACTGTTCCGCCAGTTTTTTGAGCTCGGGCTGTTCAGTTAGAAAATCGCCGTACTTAACAATTAACTGATAATCCCCACGTTTGAGCTGGCCAGCACTCATGTCCCACAGACGTCCTGCTGCGGTGTCGTTTTCCGCCAGTACCGGTTCCAGTTGTCCACTCAGTGTCAGACGTTCCTGAACTTCACTGAGCAATTGTTCGCGTTCTTCCTCCAGCATCTGCTGGTTTAAGGTGGTGGCCTGGACCACGAGACTCAAACGCCAGCGTTGTAGAAAAAGAGTGTGTAAAGAAGGGGTGAAGACGCTATTGCTGTCCACCAGTTGTTGCGCCTGCCCGGCGTAGGGAGAGTGCAACCGATGCAGCAGCGTTAATATTTGCGGTAGCTGTACAATAAATTGCGGTGTAGAGAGAAGCTGGCTTTGCTGATAGCTCATCACCTCTTCCGTCAATTCAGGAGGAACAAGCGTCTCTTTAATTCGGCTACGTAACGCCTCGCGCCAGCGTGGCAAATCATCGGTAATCGCATTTTTTAACCGGGGGTATCTTTCAAAAAATACCGCCAGTTTTGGTGATGCAATCAGCGCGAGGATCACCTCTTCGACGATCCACTCTTCGCTGACCGCCAGCATGATATTGAGCATATCAAGGGTTAGCATTGCAGTGCCTGACGAATTTGAGTGCCTACATCCTGCAGACTGGATTCGATACGACCTAACCAGTCGCTATGGATAAAGAGACATTTTTGTTGTTCGCTAAACAGGTTGTGCTGCTGATGCCAGTCATTGTCCAGCGCTTCCAGTTGTTGTTTGATTTCGCTGGGCATGTTGTCTTCGGATGAGCCAGGGAGTGCCAGGCGGGTACCCTGTAAGCTGATGTCGCGAACCACTAAATGCTGGTCGCTGTCGACTTCCATATTCAGCGTTTGGGCAAAACCGATCCCATTCAGTTTGCCCCGGATCTCGCCACTTTTTGCCAGCCACTGTTCCAGAGCGCCACGATCAAACGTAATGTGGATCACTTCCATATCGTGTAGCTTCAACGGCTTTTGCAGTAGCAGTGTCAGAGTGGTGGCACTGATTTCTGGCGGCAGATCGTAATGCGGGCGACGACTGAACATGCCTCCCAGACGTACAACCGTGAACGCAGTTTGGTCACTTTGCTGCTGTTGTATTTGAATCCTGCGTTGCGTGATACCCCCCAGGCGCGTCAGCATTGCCTGCTGTTGCCAGGAGTGGCTGGTCATCAATATTTCCAACTGTTGCTGCATCAGATTCAGACTTTGTACGTCGTACCACAGGCAATCCTTCAGCAGAATCAGGTCGATAGGCGCGACCGCTTCGCGGCCGCTGAAGAAGGCGCTGGCCTGTAACAGGCGAATGGCTTTTTTCCAACGTCGATCAGAGACATAGGGGGCATTTGGCAGCGTATCAAGCTGTTGGCGCAGGGTAAAAATCAGTTCAAATACGTGATCGGGCAGCGAAATTGCGCCAATGTCTTTTTGCCACTGGTTATATTCTTCATCGGTAACCTGAAGCGAAGCTGGAACGGGATTTTCACTTTCATCCTGCTGGCTTATTAGCATTGAGCGGAAATTGGCTTTGTCCTGCACTTTATCCAGCCACAGACGGATCAGCATACGGTCATACAGCGCTTCAAGACTGCTGTCTGCTTCTGGCAGTTCGTTAGACGCTGCCACCAGCAGGCGCATGGGGATTTTTTCTTCGTATGCGCCGTTGCGAAAATGACGTTCGTTGATGGCGGTCAGCAATGTATTGAGGATCGCCGGACCGGCTTTCCAGATTTCGTCCAGAAAGACGATTTCAGCTTCGGGAAGATATCCGGCGGTTAATCGCTCATAGCGACCTTCATCTTTTAACGCCTGAATAGAAAGTGGACCAAAGACCTCTTCAGGCGTGGAAAAACGTGTCATCAGATATTCAAAGGCTCTGGCGTGCTGAAAAGCATATTTGAGGCGACGGGCAATCAGGCTTTTGGCAATACCTGGCGGTCCCAGTAAAAAAACGCTCTCTCCGCTCAACGCGGCCAATAGGCACAAACGTACGGCATGGCTGCGTTCATAAAGTCCCTTTTCCAGTGCACTGCTCAGACGGGAAATTCTTTCCGCTAATAAATGTGGGTGAGCCATAATAGAGTGGCGTCCTTTCATCAGTTGTACCATGTAAACAGCGAGTATAGACGTTTCGCTCCAGGGGCATAAATAGACTGAAGCGCTGTTTCATTTTCTTTGCGCCAGATTAATCTGCCGCAATTTAGGGGTACGATTTTGCGATTAATCGTGCATACTTGCGCTTTTTTGTGGGCCAAGGGACTACGCACACATTTCATATATAAACGAAAGACTAGTCTATGAGCACTGATAATAAGCAATCATTGTCTGCGATTACCCTCGCGGCGATTGGGGTGGTCTATGGTGATATTGGCACCAGCCCGCTTTATACGCTTCGTGAATGTTTGTCCGGTCAGTTTGGATTTGGCGTTGAGCGCGACGCTGTTTTTGGCTTTCTGTCGCTGATTTTTTGGCTGTTGATTTTTGTTGTCTCCATCAAGTATTTGACGTTTGTCATGCGTGCAGATAACGCTGGTGAAGGCGGGATCCTGACACTCATGTCGCTAGCCGGGCGGAATACATCGGCAAGAACAACATCCGCATTGGTCATTATCGGGCTGATCGGCGGGAGTTTTTTCTATGGTGAAGTGGTGATCACTCCAGCAATCTCAGTCATGTCGGCGATTGAAGGTTTGGAAATCATTGCGCCGCAGCTCGATACCTGGATTGTCCCGCTTTCTATTATCGTCCTCACCCTGCTATTTATGATTCAGAAGCATGGTACCGGGATGGTGGGTAAGCTGTTTGCACCAATCATGCTGATTTGGTTCCTGGTGCTTGCCGGGCTGGGTTTGCGCAGTATTATTGCCAACCCAGAAGTGTTACAAGCTTTAAATCCGCTGTGGGCTGTGCATTTCTTTCTGGAATTTAAAACCTTATCCTTTATTGCGTTAGGCGCTGTGGTGCTCTCTATTACCGGTGTCGAAGCGCTGTATGCCGATATGGGCCATTTCGGTAAGCTCCCTATCCGTCTGGCGTGGTTCTCCGTGGTATTACCTTCGCTGGTGCTGAACTATTTCGGTCAAGGGGCGTTGTTGCTCAAGCACCCGGAAGCTATCAAAAACCCGTTCTTCCTGTTGGCGCCTGATTGGGCGTTGATTCCGCTGCTGATCCTCGCCGCGCTGGCGACGGTTATCGCTTCGCAGGCCGTCATCTCTGGCGTTTTCTCATTGACGCGCCAGGCTGTACGCCTTGGTTATTTGTCGCCAATGCGTATTATCCACACTTCAGAGATGGAGTCGGGTCAGATCTACATTCCTTTTGTAAACTGGATGCTCTACGTCGCTGTGGTGATTGTGATTGTCAGCTTCGAGCACTCCAGCAATCTGGCGGCGGCGTACGGTATCGCGGTGACGGGAACAATGGTATTGACGTCAATCCTCTCTACCACCGTAGCGCGCAAAAATTGGCACTGGAACAAGTACTTCGTCGCGCTGATTCTGGTGGCGTTTCTGTGTATTGATGTTCCGCTGTTCTCGGCGAACCTCGATAAACTGCTTTCAGGCGGTTGGTTGCCATTAAGCCTGGGTCTGGTGATGTTTACTATTATGACGACCTGGAAAAGCGAGCGCTTCCGTTTACTGCGGCGTATGCATGAGCACGGTAACTCTTTGGAAGCGATGATCGCCTCTCTCGAGAAATCACCACCGGTCCGTGTGCCGGGCACCGCAGTGTATATGTCGCGCGCACTGAACGTTATCCCGTTTGCCTTGATGCATAACCTCAAACATAACAAGGTACTGCATGAGCGGGTTATATTGCTGACATTGCGCACGGAAGATGCGCCGTACGTGCACAACGTGCGTCGTGTGCAGATTGAGCAACTGTCGCCAACCTTCTGGCGAGTGGTGGCCAGTTACGGCTGGCGCGAAACACCGAACGTTGAGGAAGTTTTCCACCGTTGTGGCCTGGAAGGATTAAGTTGCCGAATGATGGAAACCTCTTTCTTTATGTCACACGAATCGTTAATCGTCGGAAAACGACCGTGGTATCTCCGTTTGCGCGGCAAACTGTATCTGTTGTTGCAGCGTAATGCGCTGCGTGCGCCGGATCAGTTTGAGATCCCGCCTAACCGGGTTATTGAACTGGGTACCCAGGTCGAAATTTAAACCTCATAACGCCCTCTTTCATGATGAAAGGGGGCGTTTTGTTTACCCCTTATCAGATTTTTTCTTCGCCATGATGTGGTTTGCGAAACGTTTCGATGTTGATCACATTTCAGTAACCTCAAGGTGGTTATCTGAGCGTTATTGCGACTAAACTTATGGTCAGCGAAACGTTTCGCTAGTGGAGCAAGAAAATGAAGAAAGGCACGGTACTCAACTCTGAAATTTCATCGGTGATTTCCCGTCTTGGGCACACCGATACGCTGGTGGTTTGCGATGCAGGCTTACCGGTTCCGCGCAGCACAACCCGTATCGATATGGCATTAACGCAGGGTGTTCCTTCGTTTATGCAGGTACTGGGCGTGGTGACGGCAGAAATGCAGGTCGAGTCGGCCATTCTCGCGACGGAAATCAAACAACATAATCCGCAACTCCACGAAACGTTGCTCAAACACATTGAGCAACTGCAACAACACCAGGGAAATACCATAGAAATTCGTTACACCACACACGAACAATTCAAAAAACAAACCGCAGACAGTCAGGCGGTCATTCGCAGCGGAGAGTGTTCTCCGTACGCGAATATTATTCTCTGTGCTGGCGTCACTTTCTGAGGCCATCATGGACGCATTACTGCAACTCAAAGGGATCGATAAAGCGTTCCCGGGCGTAAAAGCGCTATCCGGCGCCGCGTTGAATGTTTATCCAGGCCGTGTCATGGCGCTGGTAGGCGAGAACGGCGCAGGTAAATCCACCATGATGAAAGTGTTAACCGGCATCTACGCACGTGATGCGGGTTCTTTGTTGTGGTTGGGAAAAGAGACCACCTTTAACGGCCCTAAATCTTCTCAGGAAGCTGGTATCGGTATTATCCACCAGGAACTGAACCTGATCCCACAACTCACTATCGCCGAAAACATTTTTCTGGGTCGTGAGTTTGTGAATCGCTTTGGCAAAATTGACTGGAAAAAGATGTATGCCGAAGCCGACGTTCTGCTCTCAAAGCTCAACCTGCGCTTTAAAAGCGACAGGCTGGTGGGCGAATTGTCGATTGGCGATCAGCAGATGGTGGAAATCGCCAAAGTGCTGAGTTTTGAATCCAAAGTCATCATTATGGATGAACCAACGGATGCGCTTACCGATACTGAAACGGAATCTTTGTTCCGCGTGATTCGGGAATTGAAGTCGCAGGGCCGCGGGATTGTCTATATTTCTCATCGTATGAAAGAAATCTTCGAAATTTGCGATGACGTGACCGTTTTTCGTGACGGACAATTTATTGCCGAACGTGAAGTGGCCTCGCTGACTGAAGATTCTCTCATCGAAATGATGGTGGGTCGTAAGCTTGAGGATCAGTATCCGCGCCTGAATAACGCGCCGGGAGAGGTCCGCCTGAAAGTGGATAATCTGTGTGGTCCTGGCGTGAATAATGTTTCTTTTACGCTGCGCAAGGGCGAGATCCTGGGAATTTCCGGCTTGATGGGCGCCGGACGTACCGAACTGATGAAGGTGCTGTATGGCGCGCTACCTCGCACCAGCGGCTATGTCACTCTCGACGGTCATGAAGTGGTGGCGCGTTCGCCACAAGACGGCCTGGCGAACGGTATCGTCTATATATCTGAAGACCGTAAGCGTGATGGCCTGGTGCTCGGCATGTCGGTGAAAGAAAACATGTCGTTGACCGCGTTGCGTTACTTCAGCCGTACCGGTGGCAGCCTTAAACATAAAGATGAACAACAGGCGGTCAGTGATTTCATCCGCCTGTTCAACGTGAAAACGCCGTCGATGGAACAAGCTATTGGCCTGCTGTCCGGGGGTAACCAACAGAAGGTGGCGATTGCTCGCGGTTTAATGACGCGTCCAAAAGTGTTGATCCTCGACGAGCCGACCCGTGGCGTGGATGTGGGCGCTAAAAAAGAAATTTATCAGCTTATTAACCAGTTTAAGGCCGATGGCCTGAGCATCATTCTGGTCTCATCTGAGATGCCAGAAGTATTAGGCATGAGCGATCGCATTATCGTCATGCACGAAGGGCATCTCGGCGGTGAATTCACTCGCGAGCAGGCCACCCAGGAAGTGTTAATGGCTGCCGCTGTGGGCAAGCTTAATCGCGTGAATCAGGAGTAAAAAAGATGACTACCCAGGCTGTTTCTGGTCGCCGTTATTTCACCAAAGCGTGGCTGATGGAGCAGAAGTCGCTCATTGCCCTGCTGGTGCTGATAGCGATTGTTTCCACGATGAGTCCTAACTTTTTTACCGTTAATAACCTGTTCAACATTCTTCAGCAAACCTCGGTCAACGCCATTATGGCGGTGGGGATGACGCTGGTTATTCTGACATCGGGTATCGATTTGTCTGTCGGTTCTCTGTTGGCGCTTACCGGGGCCGTTGCGGCGTCTATTGTCGGAATTGAAGTTAATGCGTTGGTGGCCGTTGCCGCAGCCCTGGCGTTGGGTGCTGCCATTGGTGCCGTGACTGGGGTGATTGTCGCGAAAGGTCGCGTTCAGGCGTTTATCGCCACGCTGGTGATGATGCTGCTGCTGCGTGGCGTCACGATGGTGTATACCAACGGTAGCCCCGTGAATACTGGATTTACGGATAATGCCGATCTGTTCGGCTGGTTTGGTATTGGTCGTCCGTTGGGCGTCCCAACGCCGGCCTGGATTATGGGTATTGTCTTCCTTGCGGCGTGGTACATGCTGCACCATACCCGTCTGGGGCGCTATATCTACGCGTTGGGCGGTAACGAAGCCGCAACGCGTTTGTCTGGCATCAGTGTCAGCAAAGTCAAAATTATCGTCTATTCATTATGTGGTCTGCTGGCATCACTGGCGGGCATTATCGAAGTGGCTCGTCTTTCATCAGCGCAACCCACGGCAGGTACGGGGTATGAACTGGATGCCATCGCCGCAGTCGTTCTGGGCGGCACCAGCCTTGCGGGTGGTAAAGGACGTATTGTTGGGACATTGATCGGCGCACTGATCCTTGGCTTCCTCAATAATGGTTTGAATTTGTTAGGTGTTTCCTCCTATTACCAGATGATCGTCAAAGCGGTGGTGATTTTGCTGGCGGTACTGGTAGACAACAAAAAGCAGTAACAACGACTACAGGACATCTTAAATATGAACATGAAAAAACTGGCTACCCTGGTTTCTGCTGTTGCGCTTAGCGCCACCGTGAGTGCGAATGCGATGGCAAAAGACACCATTGCGTTGGTTATCTCCACTCTGAACAACCCGTTCTTTGTCACTCTGAAAGAAGGGGCTCAGAAAGAAGCCGATAAACTGGGCTATAACCTGGTCGTACTGGATTCACAGAATAACCCGGCAAAAGAGCTGGCGAACGTGCAGGATTTAACCGTACGTGGCACCAAAATTCTGCTGATCAACCCAACCGATTCTGACGCGGTAGGTAATGCGGTGAAGATGGCTAACCAGGCCAAAATTCCGGTAATCACCCTGGACCGTGTAGCGTCGAAGGGCGAAGTGGTCAGCCATATCGCTTCAGATAACGTGCTGGGCGGTAAAATTGCGGGTGATTACATTGCGAAGAAAGCGGGTGAGGGAGCTAAAGTCATTGAACTGCAAGGGATTGCGGGAACTTCCGCTGCGCGTGAGCGTGGTGAAGGCTTCCAGCAGGCCGTTGCTGCACACAAATTCAATGTGCTTGCCAGCCAGCCTGCTGACTTTGACCGTACCAAAGGCTTGAACGTAATGCAGAACCTGCTGACCGCGCATCCGGATGTCCAGGCCGTATTTGCTCAGAATGACGAGATGGCGCTCGGTGCGCTGCGTGCTCTGCAAACCGCAGGTAAATCTGATGTGATGGTGGTTGGATTTGACGGCACACCGGATGGCGAAAAAGCGGTAAATGATGGCAAACTGGCTGCGACCATTGCTCAGTTACCGGATCAAATCGGTGCTAAAGGTGTTGAGACCGCTGATAAAGTGCTGAAAGGTGAGAAGGTTCAGGCTCAATATCCGGTTGACCTGAAGCTGGTCATTAAGCAGTAATAAGCGATTCAGGCAGTTTACTGCCTGATGGCGACATAAATACGCCATCCTCAGAAGGTACAAACATTCTGAAGATGAAAGCGTAAAAAGAAAAGCAGGGCACGCGCCACCCTAATACGGTGGCGCACTTTACTGGACATTCCGAACATGAAAACCGCAGGCAACCTCGTTGTTCTTGGTAGCATTAATGCTGATCACATCCTTAACCTAAAATCCTTTCCAACCCCAGGCGAAACCGTAACAGGGAATCACTATCAGGTGGCTTTTGGTGGAAAGGGTGCCAATCAGGCGGTGGCTGCGGGTCGTAGTGGTGCAAATATTGCGTTTATTGCCTGTACGGGTGATGACGACATTGGCGAAAGTGTTCGCAAACAGCTAGCCAGTGACAACATCGATATCGCGCCGATTAGCGTGATCAAAGGTGAAGCAACGGGAGTGGCGCTGATATTCGTCAATGGTGAAGGTGAAAATGTTATTGGCATCCATGCAGGTGCAAATGCGGCGCTGTCGCCTGAGCTGGTGGACGCACAACGCGAGCGCATCGCCCAGGCATCCGCTTTATTAATGCAACTGGAGTCTCCCATTGAAAGCGTTTTGGCAGCGGCCAAAATTGCCCATCAGAATAAAACCATCGTGGCTCTTAACCCGGCGCCTGCTCGTGAACTTTCCGACGAACTGCTGGCGCTGGTAGATATTATTACGCCGAACGAAACGGAAGCAGAGAAGCTGACCGGTATCCGCGTGGAAAACGATGACGATGCGGAGAAAGCTGCTCAGGCGTTGCATGCCAAAGGTATTCATACTGTATTGATAACGTTAGGAAGTCGTGGTGTCTGGGCCAGTGTGGATGGAGACGGTCACCGGGTTCCTGGTTTTAAAGTCGACGCTGTCGACACGATTGCAGCCGGAGATACTTTTAACGGCGCGCTGATTACCGCAATACTGGAAGAGACTCCGTTGCCTGAAGCCATTCGCTTTGCGCATGCCGCTGCCGCGATTGCGGTAACGCGTAAAGGTGCGCAGCCCTCTGTTCCGTGGCGCGAAGAGATTGAGGCGTTTTTGGGTCAGCAGAGGTAACGCTTGGCTACAATGAAGGATGTTGCCCGCGTGGCGGGTGTTTCTACTTCGACAGTCTCTCACGTGATTAATAAGGATCGCTTTGTTAGCGAGACCATTACCGGGAAAGTTGAAGCAGCGATTAAAGAATTAAACTACGCGCCTTCTGCCCTGGCGCGTAGCCTGAAATTAAATCAGACCCGCACCATTGGTATGCTGATCACGGCCAGTACAAACCCTTTTTATTCAGAACTTGTTCGCGGCGTTGAGCGTAGCTGCTTTGAGCGGGGCTATAGCCTGGTGTTATGCAATACCGAAGGCGATGAGCAACGTATGAACCGTAATCTGGAAACGCTGATGCAAAAGCGGGTCGATGGTTTACTGCTGCTTTGTACAGAAACGCATCAGCCGTCGCGTGAAATCATGCAACGCTATCCTTCAATTCCAACCGTTATGATGGACTGGTCCCCTTTTGATGGTGAAGGCGAAAGCGATCTGATTCAGGATAACTCGCTGTTAGGCGGGGATTTAGCGACCCAGTACCTGATCGATAAAGGTTTTACTCGTATCGCGTGTATTACCGGGCCGTTGGATAAAACACCGGCGCGTTTGCGACTGGAAGGATACCGGACAGCGATGAACCGTGCCGGGCTGACTATTCAGGATGGTTACGAGATCACGGGTGATTTTGAGTTTGGCGGTGGGTTTGAAGCGATGCAAACACTACTGTCATATAAAGAAAGGCCGCAAGCGGTCTTCACAGGTAATGATGCAATGGCCGTTGGTGCTTATCAGGCGTTATATCAGGCAGGATTACGTATTCCACAGGATATGGCGGTGATTGGTTATGACGACATTGAACTGGCGCGTTATATGACGCCACCGCTCACCACAATTCATCAAGCCAAAGATGAGTTGGGCGAACTGGCCATCGATGTGTTAATTCATCGTATGGCTCAGCCCGCATTACAACAGCAGCGTTTGCAGCTTACTCCGGTTTTGATGGCGCGGGGGTCGGTGTAGAGGTGTGCCGTTCTTTGATCAGATTGCGACCGTCTTTGGTTTTTAGCAACATGAACATGAGCGCGGATATCACGGTAATCACGCCCATGGTCATAAAAGTGTAATGGAACTGCTCAACTGTGTTGGTGCCTTCCATACCTTCGTAAATGCGCAGCACGGCGGCGCTGACGGCGACGCCTAAACTGATAGACAGTTGCTGTGTGACTGCCAGTACGCTATTACCGCTACTGGCATTGTCATCGGTCAGATCGGCAAGCGTGATAGTGTTCATGGCGGTAAATTGGGTAGACATCGCCATCCCCAGCACAAACAGCGGCAGAATCAGCATCCACATTGGCATTGCTGGCGATTGCAGGGAGAACTGAGCAATCATCAGGCCGATAAATACGGTAATACCCACCAGAGTTTTCCGGTATCCAAGGCGACCCAGCACCTGCGTAACGGTCGATTTAGCCAGAATGGATCCCAACGCTGTCGGTGCCATCATACAACCGGCAATTAGCGCAGGATAACCGAACCCCACCTGCAGCATGAGCGGCATTAAAAAAGGAACACAGCCCGTACCCAGGCGCGTTGCGAGATTTCCTGCAATACCGACAGAAAAGGTCCGTGTATTGAAAATAGGCAGGGCGATTAAAGGGGTAGGATGGCGGCGGGCATGGCGAATATATGTCAGTAGCAATATAACACTGCACGCAATAATGCTCAGCGCGATCCAGCTTGCGACAATCTTCTCGCCAAACAACTCCATTCCACTGGAAAATAACACCAGGCTCAAACCAAAAAGAAAGAAGCCGGTCATATCGAAGTTGCGACGTGGCGTCGTAAAGTTAGGCATGTATTTACGTGCATACAAAATACCAGCCACGCCAATTGGAATATTAATCAGGAAGATCCAGTGCCAGCTTGCCCAGGTTACCAGTACTCCCCCCAGCACGGGACCGAGGATTGGACCGACCAGGCCTGGCATTGTGACGAAGTTGAGCACAGGGAGTAGTTCACTGCGGGGATATGCCCGCAATAATGCCAGACGGGCGACCGGCATCATCATTGCGCCACCGATCCCTTGTATTACGCGAAAAATGACTAATTCGGTTAACGATCCTGAAAGCGCGCATGCCAGAGAGCCTAGCGTAAATAAACCAACGGCAATCATAAAAATGCGGCGAGTGCCAAAACGGTCTGCCAACCATCCACTCACTGGAATCAACATTGCGACCGTTAGGGTGTAGCTGATAATGGCAGACTGCATCGCCAGCGGGGAACGGTTAAGGCTCTGCGCTATAGCGGGGAGGGCAGTATTAAGGATCGTGGCATCCAGGGCTTGCATAAAAAAGGCCATGGCTGCTATCCACGGTAACCCGGCCATACTGCGCGCTTTTTTTTCTGACATTCAGTATCTCGTTATTTGTCTGGTAGCTCGTTTGGCGCAATGAGTAATGCCTTACAAGCTTTGAAGGCGAGGTCGCCATCGCTTTTTTCTATCGCATCGACAATGGCCTGGTGCAAATCAAGCTTCACCACGTCGTTATGGGTAATAGAGGTAAAGTAGGTGTGGTAGACAGAATGGAATAAGGTCGCAAAAGAAATAAGAAAGGGATTAGCACTCATCTCATAGATGTGCTCATGCCAGGCCATATCGACCTCAACCCAGCGCTCACGCTTAAAGTTCTTTTTCAGCGCGACCATCTCTTCCATTAATGTGCTCAGATATTCTTTCTGTTCAGCTGTACCAATTGTTGCTGCCAATAAACATGCCTGAGGCTCCAGACTAATGCGCATCACCAGAAAATGTTCAATAACCTGATGGACGTTTTCTTCTGTCATCCACCAGGTGAGCAATTCCTGATCGAGAAAATTCCAGTTTGCCTGTGGCATCACCCGCGTACCAATACGCGGACGTGGTAAAACCATACCTTTGGCGGTTAAAGTTTTCACGGCTTCACGCACTGCAGTACGGCTAACGCCAAATTGTGAACCTAACTCTATTTCACCGGGTAGAATGGTGCCCGGGGCGTATTCACCTTTTAATATTCGCTGCGCCAGCTTTTCGGCCAGAACATAGGACAGATTTTTCTGTGCGGCTAACTGTTGTGCGCTTAAAGGCATGAATGGTTTTCCTTTCTCGAATTCTCACTCTTTAGTATGCCACCAGGAAGTGTGATTGCGGCTGCAAAAACGACAAATTGCTTATTTTGTGGCACCTTAATGTCTGTTTTGGTGAAAAAAGAGACAATTGGAAGGTTATTTTAAATTTCCGCTTGTCAGCCGGAAATAACTCCCTATAATGCGCCTCCACTGACACGGAACAACGGCACGCAAGCCGCCGGGTCAGCGGGGTTCCACTGAGAACACCGGCAGAGAAAGCAAAAATAAATGCTTGACTCTGCAGCGGGATGGCGTAATATGCACACCCCGCGCCGCTGAGAAAAAGCGAAGCGGCACTGCTCTTTAACAATTTATCAGACAATCTGTGTGGGCACTCAAAGTGA
>NZ_NRDO01000059.1 GCF_010231475.1 Citrobacter sp. NCU1
ATCGGAAAGTCGATACTGGAAAAACTCTAAAGCGGTGGCCAGTTTTTGTTGACCACTACACACGGATAAATATTAAGGATATGGTCAAATTAATCGATCTCGATAAGTTTCGGCCACGTGTTGAAGCTGTTGCGGCAGACAGGGCTGACCCAGAATTACAGGAGTTCCTGGAAGTCTGGAAGCGTATCGAGCAGGGGCAGGAAGATTAGGCTGTTGGTGGCAGGATACCGAACATATCACCTTTAACGACATGGCCTGTAGATAAAATGAACAATGTCGCCTTGAAGCACTATCCGGAAATGCTGGCAGCGAGATAACGTTGATTTTCGTTGAAGAAATTCACTTACATCAGCAGTTACATGGAAATATTTTGTTTGTGTGATAATAGGTCAATTAGTAAGTAATTGCTTGATTTTGATGGTGCCGATAATAGGAGTCGAACCTACGACCTTCGCATTACGAACTGACTAAACCCCTGTTTCAGCATGTTTACCACCGTTTTTAAAACCCAATAAAAACAATCAAAATCAATTAAATAGACAACGAATATGTTTTCTATCGTTTCTCTTTTATTCCCCTGATATCATGCTAATTGTGTACCCTGGAGTGTACCTCAAAAAGGACCTGAATATGGCGCTCAACATCACTCAAGACAGACAAGTAGCATCGCTATCCGCAACAGAAGTTGAGAAAGAAATTGTTGTCTCTGTCAAATCAAAAGCAGGTGGAGGCCTCTATGTTCGTGTCCGCTACGGTAGTGAAAGCAAAAGCTGGATTTATCGCTACCGGATTGCAAAAAAACAGATCAAATTAACATTGGGTAGTTATCCCGCTATGGGGTTGGCACAGGCTCGCCAAGCCCACGCTGAAGCCACTGACTTCGTAAAAAAGGGAATTGACCCCCGTTACGCAAAAAAAATTGAGAAACAGCAAAATGAGCAGATGCCAATATTTTCCGAATTGTGGAAAAATTGGCTGACATTCAGAAAAGAAAGTAAGCCCATTAGTGCCCGCACCCTTACCGACTATGAAGGCGCTTACCACCGTCACCTTGAAAAAGCATTAGGTGAGAGACGTGTTGATGATCTTACTCGATCGGTACTTTTCGAACACCTTAGCAAAGTTAGAAAAAATAGCGCAGAAGCCGTACGCAAGGGATTAATAATCCTCAATATGACGCTCGATCATGCAAGTTTACAAGGACTAATCGAGCATAACCCAGCCCGTTTACTCAAACCTGCAATGTTTGGTGCATCAATGAGTAAACCCCGCGAACGTTGGCTGCCACAAGAGGAGCTACAGATGCTCTGGAACGTTTTGGATGAAGCGGCTACAGGCGGTGGTTCTATCGTTTCAGGTGGCCGTGGACTGGCTTCGAGTGTCGTGTTATCTCAATCAGTAGCAAATGCACTACGTTTAATTATTTACACGGGTGTTCGCCGCTCTGAAGCGGCTGGAATGAGATGGGATCAACTCAATGGTGATCGCTGGACTATCCCAGCGACGAAGAATGGTAAAAACCACATAGTTACGCTGCACCCATCAGCCCTTTCTTTGCTAGAAGAACAACGGCTAATTACTGAAGGGATTTATGTCTTTGGTTCCACCTGCAAACCGGGGTTTTCTATAACCGGCGATGCTCTTACCCGCGCTTTGGAGCGAGTACGCGCTAAATATATGGGAGAGATTGATCCCTTTTCTCCTCATGATTTACGCCGAAGCGTCGCTACCGGATGTGCCGAGTATCTGGATGCGCCTGAGCGTTTGATCGAACTTTTATTGAACCATGTACCTAAAGATCGACTAATTCGAACATATCAGGTTGGGCAGCAAGCAGAGAAGCTGAGAAACTTATTTTTAAATTGGGGCGATTTTATCCAGCAGAATGTTGCTCATAGACCCGTTGCACTACCAGATAACGTGGTCAAAATTCAATTCGGCAGTCGATAGCATTAATACATGGCCTATGAGGATCCCTACTACATAGGCCATGTATTTCATTGAGTTACGCCAGAGCTGATCCAGCCTTTACGATGCAAAGTATCGATAGCTAACGATATCTGTCTTGACGTGAATTTCCGTTTTCTTTCGTTCCAGGAATAAATGTATTCCGCTATTTCTTCAGATGATTTCAGCGATTCATGCCTTAGTGTCCAATGGACTGTTGAAAGCAATTCCAGTCCAAATGGAGACTCAAATCCATCCACAAGCTCAGAGACTCGCTGAAAGCGATATAAGGTATCTTCCCGTTGCTCAAGGAACATTTGAGCTTCTTTTGCAGCACCTGGTACCAGAGTAAGTTGCTTATCAGGAATATCACCACCATCTGAATAGCCAGAAACCAAATGTCCCTCAATAGCACTTAGTACATGTCTCAAATTTTCGGCATAAGGTCCATAATGCGCTTTTTGATATTTAAGGCGTAACGGCTCACCAGATTCTTGCATGAAATACATCAGCTTATGAAGTTCAAGCAACGAGATGAATGGATCTAATAATCCATTGAGATAACGCTGCATCAATTCCACCAGTGCAGCCCTACCAGGTGTCATCTTGGGTACTTCCGTTTTATGCACCATACGATCCGATGAAGGAGCGCCTTTGGGCTCATAAATTTCTATCTGCACTGCCTCCAGCGACTGGACGGCAGATTCAATAAGAGGTTTGACCTCATTCCAGTCCAATCCCCCCAACCCACTCCCTAAAGGAGGGATAGCAATCGAGCGAATATTATAACGTTGAATAATACTTACCAAGTCATCCAGACCCGCAACGATATCCTCAATCCGACTTTTGCCCTTCCAGTGACGTTTGGTTGGAAAATTGATTATGTAACGAGGTCCAGTTAGCATCCGGGTTTCAAAGACAAACATTTTACCAGGGACAACTTGTTCTGCTTTACAAGCAATAGCATAGGCTCTGAAATTATCCGGGTAGGCATTTTTAAACTGCAATGCAATACCCCGGCCCATCACTCCTACGCAGTTGACAGTATTGATGATAGCCTCGGTTTCCGACTGAAGGATGTCACCATGTCTGTATTCAATCATTCTGAAGTCCTCATCAGTAGTACCATTCGCGTTTTATCTCAACAGGAGGTCGGTGCCCACCTGGCGGCAGCATGTTAACAACCTGCTGATAAATCAACGGAGAATGAACCCCGATACGTTCAACTAAATGCCAGGGAAAGTTTCGTTCAATCAAAAACTCTGCCTGTTTTGCTTCTTTAATGCCATTTCCACCACTCCATTGGTTAGTTTGTATCGCTTCCCAGTTAAGCTCTACGAGCTGCTCTCGTTGGCAGCGGTCTTCAAAGTAAAATGATCCAGCATTAGATAATGTAAAGGCCCATCGCTGATTATGTTCCTCTGCCCAAGCTATAACAGAATAGAGGTCCATCTCGAGGTGCAATATCGGATCTTGGCCGCCACGATAGGTCAGTTCCTGATGATTGGCCCTGTATATCAGGTATAGCATTACTGAGCGAGGGCAAAAATAAAATGGCACACATTGCCCTACATGCAGATCTGGGTGGCTTTCCAACGCCAGCTCATACAGCCGACGTCGTTTTATACTGCTCATACCGATCATTGTACCTGCATCATCACGAACTGAAATTTGTTCATCTGACAACAAACCTTCAGCGATAACTGACTTAAGTCTATCCAGATGAAGGATATGATAGATCTTAGGATGTTCGGGGATCGGCATAAGAACCAGCTCCTTTAAGCATTCCAATGCTAGGAATGCTATATTAACAAACTTTCCCGCGAGGACCACACATATCCCAGGCTTGCGAACGAAGCGGCTCTCACTTCGCCTCCAACATCCCTAGAGAGTGTTTTGCCACGATATCATTCATCTTTTCTGTCAGGTCGTACCGTTTAAAAGTAATATGCGCTGTTTCCTTCTGGAAGTAACGGATACTGAAAAAATCATCTTCGTAAGCATCCTTCGACGGGTTGGCCCGAATATGATCCATCAATCGAGTAGTAACATCGCCACGGTTGTCGGGTATCGGTTTACCATCCAGTAGAAACAACATTCTCTCCAGGTCCGCTAGTTGATCCCGCCGCCAGCCCCAGTTCAGACTGAATCCCCAGTGGTTATGCGTCACCAGATTGCTGACGATGATCTTCTTACCGAAACTGCAGGGCCTATTAGTTTTGTAATCCCACGACAGCCCTTTGAAGACATTGATAATGCCACGTTCAAAGACATCCATTTTGTTGAGATGTAACTGCTCAAAGGTGCTGAGGATATTCGCCTCATCGATTGCAGGGAGGTCGCCCTCCTCAAGGTTCTTATGCCACTGGTCGCGAGCCTGAGCATCCATCAAGGCCATCATGCCGGACTTCAGCATCAAGTCTCGCCAGATACTGCGGTCGATATTACGGGTGATAGCAGGCAGAGCTTTATCAGCATTTTCAGTCATCCAACTATCGTAACGGTACCCGACTTTCATTGCCCAATCTTGCGCTGCACCACCGCCAATTTCTGAGGTTAGCCGTGAAATGGCATCAAGTTGCTGGATGAGCTGCTCGATCTGTTTTAGTGCGGCATTACGTCCGGTGACGATGCGTTCAATACGGGTGGAGCAAATCACGTCGGTGTGGCCGATTAAAACCTCGGGTTCGGTAAGAGTCAGTTCTGACATCATTTCTTTCCTTATATAAAGCAAAGCGCCAGCCGGTGAGGGCTGGCACGTGTATGGGGTAATGAGTCGGGGCGGCGGCTAACTGGTTCTGGTCTATTGCAGACGCTGAAGATGATGGAGATCGCGAACGTCCTGACGCGCACGTTCAATCCAGGGCAACAGCGCTGTCGAATCCGTATTATCTTCATCGTTATCGAAAATAATCTCGCTGCCACAATCGATGTTGTCCTGCAGCCACTCAATCAGAATGTTGAGAGCGGCTTCGGTGGTTAATTCCGGCATGTGAAAACCTTGTAGTGATTGAGGCTGGGTTACCAGTCAAAGGTGGCAAAGCCCGGCAGCACTTCGCCAAAGGCATCCAGATGAACAATACCAACGGCGTAGCGACGCATAAGCGTCACCACTAGCCGACGACAGGCTTTCGACAGACCGAGGCGTTTGAGGCGTAAGACCGGAAATGACCACGCCTCCAGGCGGATCAGGTAGCCGGAGCCAGAAAAATGGATCCATTCAGATTCGCCGAAATCAATATCCTGGTGCGACAGTGTATACAGCCGCGAATTGTCTTCCGCCGTGATGTGCGCGGTGCTGCAGCTTATCCCCGGTAATGACGTAAAGGGCGGCAGTGGTGATTCAACGATTGCCTTACCCGGTTCATCGGCAATCCGCAGCCTGCAGCCGTTGTCGCAGACCATGTTAATCAGGTCGGCCAGTTCAATTCCGTCAATATCCACAGCAATCCGGCCCGCATTCAGGGCCAGAACGTTGATGGCATCAGCTTCTACCGTCAGGGATAACTTCATTGCTGCACCCCACGGTATTTGCCGGTGGTGATATCGGTCACCACTTTGTAGCTGTTGCGGGTCATCAGCCCGGTGGCTTTGCGGGCGCGGAGAATATCGATACTGGTGAGAAGCGGCGACTGTGTTTCGGCACTGAAGCCATGACGATCGGTGCGAACCAAATCGTATTTTTCCACAATAAAATTCACGGCGTCGCACAGTGAGATACCGGCGTCAATATGCTCGTGAATCACGCCATCGTTGCAGAAAGGTGTGTCGTTGAGCGTCAGACCGTAGTGGTGCTCCAGCAGGTGACTCAGGAGGCGCTGCCAGATCTCCACGGGTGACGGGCGTGGTGAAGCCTCCTGTGTCGAGGGAACAGGTTGAGTTTGCATAGTTGGATCTCTTAGCTGATGGGTTAAAACGAGAGGAAGCAGTACGAAAGTTTAAGCGGTTGTTGCAGGTGTCGGGTAAATCGCGATATAGAGATAACCACAACTGCCGAGGGTATCCGCCTCGCATACCAGCCCTTTTGCATAGAGCGTGACGCCGTGCTGATGCCGTGGGGTGAGTTCACCGCTGGTGAGCATCAGTTCAAGTTGTTTCAACAGCAGCGGAAACGCCTGGTCGAGATAGCGCAAATCCGCGTCGCTGAACTGACCGGTGATACTGGCACGGTCGGCGAGATAGTGCAGCCTGTTGCCCTCCTGTACCAGGCGAGCGCCAAAACAGGGCGTGATATTGGGTTGAAGACCCCACCAGGGTTCAGCGATATCGTGGTTTACTGCCGGTATTTGATTCGACAATTTAGCCTTCCTTAAACGTGTGTTAATTCAACGTGACGCTGCGCAGGACAACATACAGGCCGTTGCGGTCCTGACGGCGTTCCGCGAAGACTGCAAGCACGCCGGTGATATCCTGCACCTCCCGTCCGGCATAGTGGCAGACGCTGCCGGACCATTTGTATTTCCCCGTGCAGAAGCGAAACAGCCGGGACTGCGGATGCTGGCGGTATATCGCCATCGCCTGACATTTACTGATGATTTTCATCGCTATTTTCCTTCTTAAAGCCAGCCTCTCTCAGAAAATGAAACTATTTCCATGCCGCCGACTACCAGATGATCCAGCAGACGGATATCCACCAGGTCCAGCGCCTGCTGAATACGCGTGGTGACCTGACGATCGGCCTTCCTGGGTTCAGCCTCCCCTGAGGGATGGCTATGGGCCACTATGACAGCGGCACAGTTATGCTTCAGCCCCGCTTTCACCACCTCCCGGGGATGGACCTGCGTATGATTGATGGTGCCGGTAAAGAGCGTTTCATGGGCTATCAGACGATGCTGGTTATCGAGGAAGAGTGCGGTAAACTCTTCGCGCTCCAGTGACGCGAACTGCAGACGCAGCCAGTCGCGTACTGAGCTACTGGAGGTAAATGACGCGCCGGGCTCGCGTAGCTGGCACTCCAGCAGGGTTAAAGCTTCCCTGACTATCTGCTGGTCGGCAGGGGCTAATTCACGGGCAAACAGTGGTAACTGTTGTTCCATAGCGGCTGACCTCAGTCGATGATGTGCATGATGGTGTTGCATTCCGGGTGACTGAGCGCGTAGTCCCGCAGGCGGTAGTAGTGCTCCGTCATGGCGTCGCAGTCGGTGCACATGGCGTGGTGGCTGTAAGTCATCAGACAGACGGCAATTCCGGCAGCTTCGGCGCTGAGTTCACCACCGTTGCCGTTCATCGTGTTGAACAGCGACCACGGTTCATTGTTCTCCACTTCCGGGGCCATAAACGCACCGCCGTTGCTCAGCGTGTAAAAGTGCCAGATGCCGCCGCTGTAGTCCGCGCAGAAGCGGTCCATCCACGCGAAGACAGTCGGCTCAAGGATTATCCACTGCGGTATGCAGCCAAAGTGCTGCGGCCAGAAGCCGATGCGTAACTCGTCAGGGACCACTGAGGCGGTAATTGCTGTCAGCTCAGCGAACTGATGATTTTGTGTATCCATTAAATTATCTCCTTATGCCGGTACTGTTGTTTAACGCCCGAAAAACTCGAGCATGTTTTCTGCCATAACCCACAGGGCGCGGTTGAGCTTCACATCGCCATCAATACCGGTAACAGCACGGGTGCGGCTGCTTTTCCCCTGAGCGGTTCGCCCTGACAGACCTCCTTTCATCAGGTTCTCCTGCACGCGCTGGTATACGGTCCATAGGTCATCGCTGTAGTCCTCCCGGCGACGCGGAGTCAGCAACTGCGATACCGTGACCGGCTGGTGTTCCTCACCAAAGCGATACTTAAGTGCGGCATCTGCAAGTGCATGACGGGCCGGGTCTGGCAGCACAAGCGACTGCATGGCATCACGCTTCTCTTCCACCCGGTCAAACACGCCGAGCACTTCGTAAGCCCCTTCAATCACCTTCTCGACGACATCACCTTTATGCGGTACCCGCACTTCGCCAAACGACTGACCGCAGACCAGGCCGTTGGTACAGACACCACGAAACAGCCCCGGCAACATCTGATAGCTTGATGAGCCGTCATGGCTGTTGAGCAGAATGATTTCCGGTACCTGATGGCCCATGAGTTGCCCGGCACGACGCAGGCGCAACATGTGTTTGGTATGCTCCCGCTTACTCTGGTCACGCACGCGAGTCTGGCAGGCAAAGAACGGTTCAAAACCTTCGCGCTGGAGGCTTTCGAGGATGGTGATGGTCGGGATGTAGGTATAGCGTTCTGAGCGTGACGTGTGCTTGTCGCTTCCGAACACGCTGGGCACATTACTCATCAGCTCTTCATGAGTCAAAGGCCGGTCACGGCGTATCTGGTTTATACGGCCAAAGCGGCTGGCTAATCGCATGGGAAAGATCCTTATCTGTGTATGGAATAAAAACAAAAAGGCCATGTCCCCGAAGGAACATGGCCTGTGTGCAACCTGGCGTATGTGGATTACTGGCTGGAGAGCCAGAAATGTGAACAATTAATCGCTGTAGTGTGTGGTCCGGCAGCCACTGAGGTCAGACAGTTCTTTTTGCGTATTCTTCAGACCCGGGCTGAAGGAGCCAACTTTATTATCGTTGACGTAAACATCGAAATTCGCCGCCTGACCCAGCGCGTCAATAAATGACACCCAGGCGTTATCGCCATTTCGCCAGCCGAGGGATGAAGGTAATGGGTACTGACTGCTATCCATGACCACCGTTATTTCTGTCCCGGCGTCGTGAGAATCCAGCATCGAACCATTTGGCAAAGTCACTAATACGCCATGCTGCAGAATGCTCTGTTCATCCGGGTTACCGGTGCAGTTGAGGTTAAAAACCACCTTTTCAGGGCTACTGATAATGTACTCTGTAACCCCCATTCCAAAACCACTCGTCCACATATTGGGAATGGCATGTGCTGTTGATACAGAAGCCAGTGTCGCTGCTGTGAATATTACGTAAGGCAGTCGCATAATGTTGTCCTCAAATCAGGTAATAAAGCCTTCTGTTGATGAAAACGATAAAGTAATAAATAAACGGATGGATTGATTCACCACATGTGTTTGCTATTTGTCAGACCAGCAATACCAGTTGTACCGGTCAGCACCAGAAATGAGTCAACTCATAATCTGTTTTTAACCCACCATACGTTCTGTGGGCGTTGACCGGCATAAGGACAGCTATTGCGATGAATATCATCAACGTGTTTACTGGTATTATTTTATTTGTTTATAGCGAAACGCTTCTTTCCCTGCATAAATCCCGACGAGATCGTCATAATTCGGATCCTTTTTATTCGGACGAAATGTCACTTTCATCTCCGGACTGCACATATCCTTCATGGTCAGATTAAATTCTTTATCGGGCGTAATGGTATACCCTGTTGCCACATCTCCCTTGTCAGGGTTGATCCAGCCCCACTTTCCTCCCGGGCAATCACTGGAGGGTTTTGAGCGAACAACAATAAACCATCCCTTTGAATCGACTTCGATCGCTGAACACAGTTTTCTGACCTGTCGGTGGGCGTCACACCAGAATATATTTCCATTCTTATCATTCACTGCAGCAGGCAAAAAGCCGCCGTAAGGACGTGCTGCGTGGGTATTACCTGCCATAAGCAAGGGGAGCAATACGGGAGGCAGTAAAGAAAATAATTTTAATTTTTTCATTGCATTAACCTTACTTTCGATTGTGGATACAATTTCTAATCAGTTTGTCCTGGTTGCCCGTGGCTTACCGATGGAGAAAATGCGTTCAGAGACTGCTGAATAAAACGGAAATGGGGTAAGGCACAGATAAAATGTTTGTCCTCCGACAACTGATAGAGAAACTCACTGCGGATAAACGTCTCCCGGGATGACCTCACCAGATGAATCTCATCCAGCCGGAAGACACATAATTGTCCATTATGCTCAGCGACCAGATACCAGTAACTGTCCAGAGCGATTAGTCGATAAGGGGCAATAGCCTCATGACGTTCCCCTTCATTCAGAAGAGAGATACGCTGACGTCCTGAGATGGCTCTGACCAGCCTGTAGAAGGAAAGCTTTCCTGCCGGGGGGTGAGGCCTGTCATGATGCCAGACCAGACATGGTCGATCATCGCAGTCCAGCAGGCAGCTGACCAGTCGTCGGTCAAAACCAGGGAAAACCCCGGTCAGCCCCGTACGGTGGACAAAGGTCAGAATATCTATTTCCTGCCGCGTACTGTGAATGTCTGAGCGCAGACTGCACTGTCCCTGGTGATAATCCAGATCGAGATACATCAGACGTTCCCGAAAGTCCCGACGCAGAGTGCGCTCTGACACCCCGAATTCAGTTGCCAGTTTGCGAATAAACAGCGTTTCACCGGACACCAGGCGGCTGATAATCAACGACAACCTGACGGCAAGCCGGTCATGTCGCCGCTCCTGAAGCGTCATGAAAGATTTCTCCTGAGAAGTTAACTATCTGAATTAATGCTGATTACTTTAAATGAAGGGGTGGACAGGGTATGGACAACGTCGGAACTATTTTTTATTAACGCCCCGGGCTTGTGAGAACTCGTCTGACAGATAATGATGGGACTCCTGCTTTGCTTGATGATAAAACCCAGTGGACAGGACATGTCCACAATCAACAAATCATTAACAGACGGTCCATCATTCGTTGAGAAAAATAACGATATCAGAAAAATATCCAGTCCCAGACGGCCCGTGCCACCGACATCACCGTGTTGCGAACAGTAAGGATGACTGTTTTCAGTGGAGCCGGAATAAACGACGACTCCGCCGTATCAAACACCTTTCCCACCGCCTCACTGAAGCGCTCGCGTGCCTGCTTTTTTACCGGTTCAGAGCAGAGCCACCCATGCAACTGGGTTGTCAGTGGGCTGGTGGCCCGGTCAGGCAGACAACGCATCATGATTTCCACCATCGCATCCAGCCCCCATGCAGTTCTGGCCGACACCACACAGACCGGATGATGCGGCATAAACAACCGCCGGACAGCGCCACGCCTGGCTTCAATTGTTAACTTCTGAACCGGGGAAGGCATGTTGTCGGTGATGTTCCATTCGTGGCTGGGTTCGGCCTTGTCGGCCTGATTAATCACAAACAACACCCGGTGCTGATACGCCAGCATGACCTTTCGATAAAAGTGCTCATCCACAGACAATGCCCGATCGTCAGCTTTGATGACCCACAACACACCAAATCCAGTTCGGGTAAGATCCGGCGGTAAAGCGTGGTGTACTCCTCGTCACGTTGCCCGCTTTCACCCACGCCGGGTAAATCGACCATCATCAGACTGTGGGAGCCACTGCTGAGCCGGAAACGCAGCATGTCGCGGGTGCAGGACTCAACACTACTGACCGGTGTTACCTCACCCTGGAACAGGGCGTTGCAAAGACTACTTTTACCAACTCCGGTTTTACCCATAATGCCGATCACCGGCTCGTATTGT
>NZ_NRDO01000006.1 GCF_010231475.1 Citrobacter sp. NCU1
GGTTATCTATATGAAATAGAGAAAAATAAATGACTATCTATTTAATAAATAAGGAGGTGGCTATTTTGTAAAAAGACGCCCGGAGGCGTCTTTATTTTACAAATTAATCGTGATGTCGATTGAAGCGGCGTTTAACCACGACGAAGAACACGGGCACGAAGAAAACGGCCAGCAATGTCGCCGTAAGCATTCCCCCCATCACGCCCGTTCCTACCGCATTTTGCGCACCGCTACCTGCACCATGACTGATAACCAATGGCATAACCCCCAGAATAAAGGCGAGAGATGTCATTAGAATAGGACGCAGACGCATACGTGAGGCTTCGAGCGTTGCTTCAATCAATCCGTGTCCCTCTTTTTCCATCAGATCCTTGGCAAATTCGACAATCAAAATGGCGTTTTTGGCGGAAAGCCCGATCGTCGTTAGCAGGCCAACCTGGAAGTACACATCATTATTCATTCCACGAAGCGATGCCGCCAGAAGTGCGCCGACCACACCGAGCGGTACCACCAACATGACCGAGAACGGAATGGACCAGCTTTCATACAGTGCGGCAAGACAGAGGAAGACCACGATTAGCGAGATCGCATACAGTGCGGGCGCCTGGTTGCCAGAAAGACGTTCCTGGTATGACATGCCTGTCCAGTCATGGCCAATTCCACCAGGGAGTTTGGCTGCCAGACTTTCCATCAGCATCATGGCCTCTCCCGTACTTCTGCCTGGCGCAGCTTCACCCAGCAGTTCCATTGACGGCATACCATTGTAGCGTTCCAGACGTGGTGAACCCTCTATCCAGTGCGCTGAACTGAAGGTTGAGAACGGCACCATTTCACCATTTGCGCTGCGTACATAGAAATTATTAATGTCGCTGGGCAACATGCGGAATGGAGCATCCGCTTGTATATATACTTTTTTCACCCGGCCATGATCGATAAAGTCATTCACGTAGGAACCACCGAGCGCAGTGGAGATCGTCTGGTTAATATCAGACAGGCTCACCCCCAGCGCTTGTGCTTTTTCCTGATCAATTTCCAGCTTGAATTGCGGGGTATCTTCCAGACCGTTAGGGCGCACACGTACCAGTAAATCAGGGTGTTTTTTCACCATGCCCAACAGCTGGTTTCGCGCATTGGTGAGTTCCATATGGCCGAGGTTGGCCTGGTCTATCAGTTCGAAGTCGAAACCCGTTGCCGTACCTAATTCGATAATGGCCGGGAGGTTAAACGGAAACACAAGCCCGTCTTTGATCTGGCTGAAGGCTTTGGTTGCACGCGCCACGATCGCGCCTACACCATTTTCCTCTCCAGAGCGTTCTTCCCAGGGTTTAAGACTAATGAATACGATACCGGCGTTTTGCCCCTGACCGCTGAAGCTGAATCCATTGACGGTGAAGACGGATTCAACGTTGGCTTTTTCCTGGTTCAGATAATAATTTTGAATTTGATCGAGGACCTTTTGTGTACGATCCTGCGTTGCGCCTGCCGGAAGCTGTACCATCGTCATGAAAACGCCCTGATCTTCCTCTGGAAGGAAGGAGGTTGGCAGCCGCAGAAACAGAATGGCCATCCCGCCGACAATAAGAACATAGACCAACAGATACCGGCCTGTCTTACGTAGAATACCGCTCACGCTGCTGCTGTAGTGATCAACACTCTTATCAAATAGCGCGTTAAACCAGCCGAAGATGCCGCCTTTCTTCTCGTGATGCTCGCCAGATGCCGGTTTGAGCAGTGTGGCGCAAAGGGCAGGAGTCAGGATGAGCGCGACAAGTACAGAAAGCGCCATTGCAGAGACGATGGTCAACGAGAACTGGCGGTAAATTGCGCCTGTCGATCCACCGAAGAAAGCCATCGGGACAAACACCGCAGAGAGCACCATCGCAATGCCGACCAGCGCCCCCTGTATCTGTTCCATGGATTTCTGCGTTGCTTCTTTCGGCGGCAGCTTATCTTCCATCATTACGCGTTCGACGTTCTCTACCACCACGATGGCGTCATCGACCAGCAAGCCGATGGCGAGAACCATCCCGAACATCGTCAGGGTATTGATCGAAAATCCGAAGGCTGCCAGCACAGCGAATGTACCCAACAGAACGACCGGCACAGCGATGGTTGGGATTAACGTTGCACGCAGGTTTTGTAAAAACAAATACATGACCAGGAAGACAAGAATAATGGCTTCAAAGAGTGTCTTCACGACTTCGTGAATTGAGATTTTTACAAAGGGAGTCGTGTCATACGGATAAACGACTTTTAAACCTTGTGGGAAAAAGGGCTGTAATTCCGCGAGTTTTGATTTTATCGCCGCAGCTGTATTCAGCGCATTGGCGCCGGTTGCCAGTTTAATACCCAGGCCTGTCGCCGCCTGGCCATTAATTTTGGTCACCATGTTGTAGTTTTCACCGCCGAGTTCAATACGGGCGACATCTTTGAGATGCACCATTGAACCATCCTGGTTCACTTTCAGTGTGATACGACCAAACTCCTCGGGTGTTTTTAACCTCGTCTGAGCAATGATCGAGGCGTTCAGTTGTTGAGCTGGTATAGAGGGGGTTCCCCCTAACTGGCCAGCAGCAATCTGGTTATTCTGTGTTTTTAGCTGGTTGATAACGTCCAGCGGCGTGAGTTGATACTTATTCAGCGCGTTGCTGTCGAGCCAGATACGCATGGCATACTGTGCTCCAAACAGTTGCACGTCGCCCACGCCTGATGTGCGGCTGATGGCATCCTTGACGTTAGACGCAACATAATCGGAAATGTCATCCTGCGTCAGACTCTTGTTGTCGGAAACGAATCCCGCCACAAGAAGGAAGCTGCTGCTGGATTTTTCGACGCTAATACCCTGCTGTTGTACTTCCTGAGGCAGGAGAGGCATGGCCAGTTGCAGTTTATTCTGCACCTGAACTTGCGCAATATCAGGGTCAGTACCGGACTGAAATGTCAGCGTAATCGTCACGCTTCCGGAAGCGTCGCTGGTGGATGACATATACATCAGGTTATCGATACCATTCATATTTTGTTCGATAACCTGGGTCACTGTGTCCTGCACGGTTTGCGCATCCGCGCCTGGGTAAGTTGCGGAAACCGCAACTGCAGGAGGAGCAATGGTGGGGTACTGCGCGACAGGGAGCTGTATTATCGCCAGGGCTCCGGCCATCATCAGAATGATGGCCAGCACCCAGGCAAAGATAGGACGATTAATAAAAAAATTAGCCATGTCCTGTTACCTTATTGCGCCGAATCGGCTGTTGGGGCGTCGGTAGTTGCCCTGACATGGATACCCTGGCGAACTTTCTGTAATCCGCTAACGATGACTTTGTCACCTGGTTGCAAGCCTTCACTGATGAGCCATTTATCACCAATCGCCTGCGTGGCGATAACCGTGCGGGTTTCGGCCTGGCTTTGTTTGTTGACAATCATCACCGTGGCATCACCGCGAGGTGTACGAGTGACACCTTGCTGTGGAACGAGGATGGCATTGGGCTGGGTTCCTTCATCAATGCGCGCGCGAACAAACATACCGGGAAGCAGGCTGTGTTGAGGGTTAGGAAAAACGGCTCTTAGCGTGATTGAACCGGTGCTTTCGTCAACCGTCACATCAGAGAATTGCAGTGTGCCTTTCAGTGGATATGCCTGGCCATTCTCCATGACAAGCTCAACATCGCTGCGGGTATTGTCTTTGTGAAGGCTTCCTTGTTCGACTGACTGTCTGAGACGCATAAAGTCGTTGCTGGATTGCGTTACATCTACATAAATAGGATCAAGCTGCTGCACGGTCGCCAGCGCGGTTGATTGACCATTGGTTACCAGCGCGCCTTCGGTGACGCTGGATTTACCAATGCGTCCGCTAATTGGCGATGTCACTTTAGTGTAAGCAAGGTTGATGTGTGCGCTTTCAACAGCGGCTTTTGCTGCAACTACTGCCGCATCGGCCTGACGAGCATCAGCAATTGCCTGGTCGTATTCTTGTTGGCTGATGTATTTTGTTCCTACTAACGGAACGTAACGTTTCACGGTTAAATGTGCGATTGTGGCCGCAGCTTCACTTTTTGCCAGTTCACCTTTGGCGCTGTTGTAATCAGCCTGATACGTCGCGGGATCGATCTGGTAAAGCGACTGGCCGGCGTCAACATCGCTGCCTTCAGTAAAATTTCGTTTGAGTACAATTCCACTCACCTGAGGGCGTACCTCTGCAATGCGAAATGAGGCTGTGCGTCCAGGCAACTCGGTGGTGATAGCGAGAGGGGCGGATTCAACCACGTGAACGGTGACTTGCGGTTCAGCGGGATTTACCTGTGTATCCCCTTGATCGTTACAACCGGCAAGTAACGCAGCAGAGATGATGATGAATGAGGGCAGGAGTGAAAACCTGGCATATTTCGTCATTACTGTTCCTTAAAAAACAAAAGCTCGTTATTTACCGGGTAACGGTAAGGCGTTAGCGTGTACAAATAAAATAACAGTTGGCTATCCTACAAATTATTAGTCTGCGATGTAAGAAATACTTATTTCGTTGCTCGACCAACGGCACGGAAACACAAAAAAGCTAATAATTTGCATTTTTTAAATGATTGGAAAGGTAAAGCTTTGATGTTTATTAACACATTTTGAAATCTATATTTGTATTATGAATGCTTGGCGTTTTGGTATGTGTTTCATTTATTGTTTTTTTTGAATATTTAGTGCTTAATTAAAAGTAAGTGATACATTCCTTCACTATTAAAGATATTATGAGGTTGTCTTAATCATCTCTTTATCGTCTCTTACTCTGTCCCAGACACGCTGAATCATGGTTAAAAAAACGAAAGCTGATGCCCTCAAGACCCGACAACACTTGATTGAAACGGCAATTACACAGTTTGCCTTACGCGGTGTAGGCAACACCACCTTAAACGATATCGCGGATGCGGCGAACGTCACACGTGGGGCGATCTATTGGCATTTTGAGAATAAAAATCAGCTTTTTAATGAGTTGTGGCTACAACAACCCGCACTGCGTGATCTTATTCAGGATAGATTAACATCTTCCCCCGGGAGGAACCCTTTACAGGACCTGCGTGAGAAATTTGTTGCTGGTTTACAATATATTGCAGAAAACCCAAGGCAGCAGGCGTTATTGCAAATCTTATATCATAAATGTGAATTCCATAACGGCATTATATCAGAACAGGAAATTCGAGATAAAATTGGTTTCAGCCATCAAACAATGTATGAACTATTGCAACAATGCATGGCGAAAAGTTTGATTTCAATCAGCCTTGATTTAGACGTCATATTAATTATTCTGCATGGTAGTTTTAGTGGAATAGTAAAAAACTGGTTAATAAATCCGGCAAGTTATGATCTCTACAACCAGGCACCTGTGTTAGTCGATAATGTCCTGAGAATGCTAAGCCCGGAGGGCTGCGTAATGCAATTGATGCAGAGCGACAACTTCGTTGAGGAGGCATAATTGCCTTTTGTGCACGGTTTTCATCAAACATAAGTGAGTAAAATGCTCTGGCCTTACTGTAGGTCGGTACAATTGACCAGCTTGAGGGGGTTGACGGAGTTCATATTGCGGCATTTGTCATATTCTGTGGTCATTAGTTCGATCCACTGTATGAGCAGTGCATCAAACAGGAAAACAGAAACAGCAAAAACAACCAGCCACCAATATTTGCGAATCATTGCCAAACCCCGTGTATTCATGCCCGAATGAGCGGGAAATATACATGAATTTTGATAGTGGAAAAGCAGACTTACAATGCTTTTAATTCGTTGAATCCACGCCCGTCTTTTCTGTCTTACGGCTCTTTTTTGACAGGTTTTTTGTCTTCCGCTTTTTCACTTTTTCAAGGTCTTTTTCCGAATAATGCGAACTGACGCGCAGTCTTCGTAGACCCATTTTGACGTATTCATCATTGACTTCGATACCGATGAATTTTCGCCCGGCGTCCACCGCGACGGCTCCGGTGGTGAAACTCCCTGCAAACGGATCCAACACAGTATCACCCGGATTAGAGGAGGCCAGCACGATCCGACGTAACAGTGCCGTGGGTTTTTGCGTTGGATGGTTTTCGTATTCATCCATCAAGAAACGCACCCGTGAAAAGTCCCAGACATTTCCGGGGACCTTTTGCTGATTGTAGGGTTGTGGCGGGTTTTTCCTGTAATCGATCAGCGCTCTTTTGGCGCCGGTTTTGGCCTCAACCATAATGTCTTCCCGGTTGAAGGTATAGCCTTTGGGGTCTTTGACCATCATCAGGATCGGTTCATACATCGAACCAAAGAAGTTTTTAGCCTGCACGCCTGAGCTGTCGTATGACCATACGATACGGCTTTTAATATCAAACAGTTTTCTGCATTTGAGATCGATATGCGGCATGTTTTCAGTACTGTTCATGATATACATCGTGCCCTGTTTCTTCAGTACCCGGTGGCACTCATCAATACAGTCGAACAGCCAGGAAAGAAAAACCTCTTCGTTCCATGATTCGACCATGCCATCGAAGTCTTTTCCGATGTTGTATGGAGGATCGGCAAAGATAAGGTCAATGCTGCCGGAGGGCAGTTTTTTCAGTTCAGTTAGCGCATCACCATGGATTATTTTTTTAGATTCATCGCCATAGTAGTTGGGGGCAAATCCAGCATTCATGGTCAAACTCCTGTGTGATGCGAATAAAAAAGGCGCTTCCCCATGCCGAGTAGCGCCTTTTTACACAAGCAATTAGCTAATCGAAATTAGTTCATGCCGTACTTTTTCAATTTTTTACGCAGCGTACCACGGTTGATACCCATCATCAGGGCAGCGCGGGTCTGGTTACCACGGGTGTATTGCATCACCATGTCCAACAGGGGCTGTTCTACTTCAGCCAGTACCAGCTCATAGAGGTCATTCACATCCTGACCATTCAGTTGAGCAAAATAGTTCTTCAGTGCCTGTTTAACCGAGTCACGCAGGGGTTTTTGGGTTACCTGATCCTGAGAGTTAACGGTAGAAACGGTCAGTACGTCAGAATTTACGCGTTGTTCGAACATAGTTCTGTCAGCTCTTTATTTCTGTTTACGCAAAATTTTCGAAGTATGCCTCCAACGCCACCAGCTGTTCGCTGGCATCCTCAATGGCGTTGAATGTGCGCCGAAACTGGTCATTTGGAGCGTGCTCCTGGAGATACCAGGAGACGTGTTTACGTGCAATTCGGTACCCTTTTGCCTGACCATAAAAGTCATGCAGTTCCCGAACATGCGCGCAAAGTAAGCGCTTAACCTCTGCCAGAGGCAGGGGGGGTAGCAACTCCCCAGTGTCCAGATAATGCTGGATTTCCCGAAAGATCCAGGGTCTTCCCTGAGCTGCACGGCCTATCATAAGGGCGTCCGCCCCCGTATAGTCGAGTACAGCTCTGGCTTTATGCGGGTCAGTTATGTCGCCATTCGCGATAATCGGAATGGAAACTTTCTGCTTAACTGTCCGAATGCTGTCGTACTCAGCGTCTCCATTGAACAGACAGGCGCGGGTGCGTCCATGAATGGTCAGAGCCTGAATGCCACAGTCTTCAGCCAGTTGGGCAATCTCTACGCAGTTACGGTGTTCCGGAGCCCAACCGGTGCGAATCTTGAGTGTGACAGGAACGTCCACAGCACTGACGACTCCGTTTAGTATCGACTTCACGAGATCCGGGTACTGTAGTAGGGCTGAACCTGCAAGCTTGCGATTCACTTTTTTAGCCGGACACCCCATATTGATATCAATAATTTGGGCGCCGCTTTCCACGTTAATACGTGCGGCATCAGCCATTTCAACAGGATCGCTACCGGCAATTTGCACCGTGCGAATTCCTGGCTCGTCAACGTGCACCATCCGTAAACGAGATTTGTCGCTTTCCCACACTTGCGGGTTAGAAGACATCATCTCAGATACTGTTAAACCTGCTCCCATCTCATAACACAGCGTCCGAAAAGGTCTGTCAGTAATGCCAGCCATGGGCGCTGCGATCAGGCGATTTCTAAGCTGGTATTGTCCGATGCGCATGAGTTAAGAAATGACCATACTGTGACTGCAAGGCGGCGTATATTACGCATTTTTTGCCCGAGATGAAAGGCCAAACTTTGACCAATCCTCTGAGGTGGATCAAAGAATCGGAGTTAAAGCGAATGGCAATTATTAATAAGTCATGTAAATCAGATGCTTATAAAATTATGTTGAAATTTTATACGTCTACAATTTTGCGTAACTTCTCATTTTTTCTTCATTGAGACGTGCGCAAACCAGATAATCTGCTGAATTAGTCAGCAAATTATCGTCTCACTCTGTGATCCCTGCCTCATTACAGGACAGTCCTGCTTACCTCTCAGGACAAGGGGCGTGGTCGAATAACCACGCCAAATGTATTACTTTTTACGACCGGTAATACGGCACCATTCTTCTTTCTCTACCACCGGGTCGAGGGTAAAGAGATCGGCGTACGCGTCACAGACGCTGTCTGCCTGGCTGGCAAGGATGCCAGAAAGTCCCAGTAAACCGCCCTGAGTGGGCAGTACGCTGATTAACGGCGCCAGTTCGCGTAATGGGCCAGCCAGGATGTTTGCCACGACCACATCGGCTTTCATGGCTTCTGGCTGGTCTTTCGGCAGATAGAGTTCCAGGCGCTCGGATACGCCATTACGTTGAGCATTGTCACGGCTGGCCTGAATGGCCTGTGGGTCGATATCCACTCCGATCGCTTTTGCGGCCCCCAGTTTCAGTGCCGCAATGGCCAGAATGCCGGAGCCACAGCCAAAGTCGATAACCGTCTTACCCTTCAGATCGAGTCCATCCAGCCATTGCAGGCACAATGAAGTGGTAGGGTGCGTACCGGTACCAAATGCCAGACCCGGATCCAGCATGACGTTAACGGCGTTTTCATCCGGCACATCACGCCAGCTTGGGCAAATCCACAGACGCTCGCCAAAACGCATTGGGTGGAAGTTATCCATCCATTCGCGCTCCCAGTCTTTGTCTTCAAGCTGTTCGATTTTATGTACGAAGCCCGCGCCCAGCAGAGGGTGGTTCTCAAGGATGGCCACTACCTCTTTCATGTCGGTTTCGGCGTCGAAAAGGCCAATGACATCCGTATCGCCCCAAAGGCGGGTTTCACCCGGCAGCGGTTCAAACACCGGTGTATCGTGCGTATCCTGGAAGGTGATAGAAACGGCGCCCGTCTCCATCAGAGCATCGCTTAACTCTTCAGCATTCGCACCGGTGGTATTCAGTTTCAGTTGGATCCAAGGCATAGCAAAACTCTTTATTTATCAGTAGTCAAAACGGCGGCTTGTGGGGCGGTTGAACCAAAACGGTTTCCGACCAGGAAAGCCAACAAACTTAGCAGCAACGAGGGCACGATAGGGTGGAAGCCCATGTAATGAACATTAAAGGTGGCCAGTACGGCATACAGAACACCACCGACGATCATGGCGCTCAATGCGCCAGCCGCATTCGCGCGCTCCCAATACAGGCCCAGTACCAGAGGCCACAAGAACACCGCTTCCAGCCCGCCGAATGCCAGCAGATTCAACCAGATGATCATCTCCGGTGGTTTCCATGCGGCAAGGAGGAGCAGCGCGCCCAACACCAGGGTTATCACCGCTGACATCCGCTTGAGCCGTGTTTCATTGGTCATCTGTTCCGGGCGAATGTTCAGATAGAGATCTTTAATGATCGTAGCGGAACTTTGCAGCAACTGGGCGTTGATCGTCGACATGATCGCCGCCATCGGCGCCGCCAAAAAGATCCCTGCGGCAAAAGGAGGTAAAACTTTGACCATCAGCGTCGGGATAACCAGATCGGGCACGGCCAGGTCGGGGATAACCGCACGGCCTAACGCACCCGCCAGGTGCATACCGAACATCAGGATCGCCACCACAATAGTGCCGATAATGATTCCCCGGTGCACCGCTTTACTGTCCTTATAGGAAATACAGCGTACCGCCGTATGTGGCAGGCCGATAACGCCAAAACAGACCAGCACCCAAAATGAGGTCATAAAGGCTGGCGACAGAATATCGTCCGCACCTTGTGGTGAAACCAGCTGCGGATCGATCGTTTGCAAGGTTTCTACAGCATGACTTAAACCGCCTGCGGCATGCACTACGCCCACCAGCAGGACGATGGTGCCAATCAGCATCACCATCCCTTGCATCGTGTCGTTGAGCACGCTGGCGCGAAAGCCGCCGAATGCAGTGTATAGCGCGATACTGATACCAAAAATCAGCAAGCCGGTGTCATAGGGGATCCCCGCAGCTGTCTCCAGCAGACGCGCGCCGCCAATAAATTGCACGGTCATTGCGCCCACAAAGGCCACCAGTAAGCTGATACTTGCCAGCCACACCAGAAGACGGCTTTGGTAACGGGCAAACAGCATATCGTTAAGCGTCACGGCGTTGTAACGTCGTGCCAGAATGGCAAATTTTTTACCGAGAATGCCCAGCGAGAGCCAGACTGCAGGTAACTGGATCATTGCCAACAGTACCCAACCCAGCCCGTACTTGTAGGCGGCGCCGGGGCCACCAATAAATGAGCTTGCGCTGACGTAGGTAGCGGTCAGCGTCATCGCCAACACAATCCCCCCCATCGAGCGACTACCGAGAAAATACTCGTTCAGGAAGCTGCCAGCAGCTCTTTTTCTCATGGCATAGACTGAGAGGCCAAAGACCACCAGAAGATAAGCAACAAGTGGTAAAATGACTTCAAGCTGCATCGTCATCCTCCAGAGGAATATCGCGATAGATAAATTTCACCATTGCCCAGCAGAGTAAAATAAAGACCAGCGGCGTTAACAGACAGGCCATTTCAAACCAGTGCGGCAGTCCGGTGATGCCCAGCGCCGAATCAGGTAAGTAAGCAGCTACTAACCAAGCCGCCAAGTATAAAAGGGTCAGCCACAGCGCATAGCGCGCTTCTTTATGGGCCTGAACAAAACGTTTGTCCATTTTTTGTCCCTTGTGGATGAAGAAAGCGGGGATTGTACATGATGGGGCTTTACGATCCCCAGAAATAAAAAAGGCCGGATAATCCGGCCTTTCTCAGTTAGCGTGCGCTTACTTGTCGTGCATGCCGAGTTTCTTCTCCAGATAGTGGATGTTGGTTCCACCATTCTGGAAATGTTCGTCGGTCATGATGCGCATCTGCAGTTCAACGTTGGTTTTGATACCGTCGATGATAAGCTCCTGCAAGGCGTTCTTCATGCGGGCAATCGCCACATCACGGTTTTCGCCGTAGCAGATAAGTTTACCGATCATTGAGTCATAGTACGGCGGTACGGTGTAACCAGCGTAGATATGAGATTCCCAACGCACACCAAAGCCACCCGGCGCGTGGAAACGCGTGATTTTACCCGGACTTGGCAGGAAGGTATTTGGGTCTTCGGCGTTGATACGGCACTCTACCGCATGGCCTTTAACCACAACTTCGTCCTGTTTGATGGACAGAGGCTGACCAGCAGCAATACGTAACTGCTCTTTGATCAGGTCAACACCGGTGATCATTTCAGTAACCGGATGCTCAACCTGAATACGGGTGTTCATTTCAATGAAGTAGAACTCGCCGTTTTCGAACAGAAACTCAAAAGTACCTGCACCGCGATAGCCGATATCGATACACGCTTTAGAGCAACGCTCGCCGATGTAGCGACGCAGTTCCGGCGTAATACCCGGTGCTGGCGCTTCTTCGACCACTTTCTGGTGACGACGCTGCATTGAGCAGTCACGTTCTGCCAGATAGATAGCATTACCCTGACCGTCAGCCAGTACCTGAATTTCGATATGGCGTGGGTTTTCCAGGTATTTTTCCATGTAAACCATGTCGTTGCTGAAGGCTGCTTTCGCTTCAGCTTTGGTCATGGAAATGGACTGCGCCAGTTCAGCATCGCTACGCACAACGCGCATACCGCGACCGCCGCCGCCGCCAGACGCCTTGATGATAACCGGGTAGCCAATGCGTTTAGCATGTGCACGGTTAGCATCCATATCGTCAGTCAGAGGGCCGTCAGAGCCTGGTACGGTTGGTACACCGGCTTTTTTCATCGCGGTGATTGCAGACACTTTGTCGCCCATCAGGCGGATGGTGTCAGCTTTCGGGCCGATGAAGATAAAGCCAGAACGTTCAACTTGCTCAGCAAAGTTGGCGTTTTCAGAGAGGAAGCCGTAACCCGGATGAATTGCCACCGCGCCGGTGATTTCAGCGGCGCTGATGATAGCCGGGATATTCAGATAGCTTTTTACGGACTGAGCAGGGCCAATACAAACTGTCTCATCCGCCAGCAATACGTGTTTTAAATCGCGATCCGCGCTTGAATGCACAGCGACAGTCTTGATACCCAGTTCTTTACAGGCACGAAGAATACGCAGGGCGATCTCGCCGCGGTTGGCGATAACAATTTTATCCAGCATGTTCGCCTCGTTATTCGATGACGACCAGCGGCTCGTCAAATTCTACCGGTTGACCACTTTCGACCAGAATCGCTTTCACCACGCCGGATTTATCGGCTTCGATCTGGTTCATCATTTTCATGGCTTCAACGATGCACAGGGTATCGCCCGCGTTAACTTTCTGACCGATTTCGATGAACGCTTTTGCATCCGGGCTCGGCGTGCGGTAGAAAGTACCAACCATCGGGGAGCGTACGATGTGACCACTGATTTCCGCTGCGGCAGGCGCTTCCATCGCTGGAGTTGTCGCAGTGGCGACAGCGTTAGACAGAGCTGGCTGCTGCATCATTGGTGCAGCGTAAGCTTGTTGCATCACTGGGAAACCTGCATTTGGCGCTGCACGGCTGATGCGTACAGACTCTTCGCCTTCAGAAATTTCCAGTTCGGAGATGCCTGATTCTTCAACCAGCTCGATCAGTTTTTTAATCTTACGAATATCCATGAGTGGGTTCCGTACTCTTTGTTTAGTGTGATTGTGACAGGCGTTTTACTGCCGTCTGTAAAGCGTATGTCCCGCTGCTGGCAATCATAGAGTGAATCTCCAGTCATGTCGGGACGCCGGTACATTTGGCCTCACGTTGTTATATGAGACTTGTCGGGCATTGTGCTGCGATCTTCCGCAATCCTCCGGCAAAAAACAAAATATACCTTCAATGCGCGAATGTCACCTTTTCAGCGGCTTAAAAACACTGTCAGGGAAACCAAAGTCGCACATTATAACGATTTCGTAGCAATTGGCAGCTAAATACTGGTCTTATCAGGGAAGATAATCAACCGCTAACCTGTAAACACCATCAGAGAGTATGTGTTTTGCAACAAGCCGCACATATCGGACAACTACCGCCACCATTGGCGGAACTTCTTGTAACGCCATGCCAAAAGTGCGAACGCAAGCAGCGCATAAATGATCGGTTGTGGGGAGATAATTTTTACCGACCACAGGTAATGAATGGGCGCAAGGATCGCCACAAGATAGACGAAGTTGTGCAAAAGTTGCCAGCGTTTACCCAGTTTTCGTTGTGCAGCCTGCGTGGACGTTAACGTGAGGGCCAACAAGATAACCCAGCTGATAATTCCCAGCACCAAATAGGGGCGCGTAATCAACTCGCGACCGAGCAACGCAAGATTATTAATGCCTAACTCCAGCGTGGCATAGCTGGTTAAATGCAGCGTCGCCCAGGCAAAACACCATAACCCTAATAAGCGACGGATGCGTATCAATAATGGCTGTTTAGCGTAGCGCGCCAGGGGGGTAATCAGCAAGGTTGCCAGGAGGAATTTCAGCGCAGTCCTACCGGTAAAATGTTGAATATCTTTGACGGGATCAGCGCTTAACCCCCCGTTGTTCACTGCCCAAACGAGCCACAAAAACGGTAACAAACCGGCGAGATGTAAAAGCACTTTCAGCCAGGTGACCTGTTTTACCGATAATCGCACTTAGAAATTCTCCCGCAAATTCAAACCGCGATAGAGTGCGGCAACATCATCGGCGTAACCGTTGAACAGAAGTGTGGGTTGACGTTGCACATCCAGAATACCGCCTGAACCGATAAAACGTTCTGTCGCTTGTGACCAGCGAGGGTGATCGACCTGTGGATTCACATTCGCATAAAAACCGTACTCGTTAGGGGCGGCCAGATTCCAGGTGGTTGGGGGGCGTTCACGGGTCAATTTGATACTCACAATCGACTTTATCCCTTTAAAACCATACTTCCACGGTACGGTTAAACGGATAGGGGCGCCGTTTTGTGGGGGGAGCGCTTTGCCATATACCCCCACGGTGAGCAGCGTGAGTGGGTGCATCGCTTCATCCAGACGCAGTCCCTCAACATAAGGATATTTCAGCCCTCCGCCAATAAAACGATCTTTTTGCCCCGGCATTTGGTCGGGCGCGTAGAGTGTTTCGAATGCGACATACCTTGCGTTGCTGGTGGGTTCAACCAGCGCCAGCAATTTATGCAGAGGAAAACCAACCCAGGGGACGACCATGGACCACGCTTCAACGCAACGCATACGGTAAATGCGCTCTTCAAGTGGAAAACGTGTGGTTAGCGCGTCATGATCCAGCGTTAGCGGTTTCGCCACCTCACCGCTGATCTTCAGGGTCCAGGGATCGGTTTTCAGGCTGCCAGCATTGGCTGCCGGGTCTGCTTTATCCAGGCCAAACTCGTAGAAATTGTTATAGCCGGAGACTTTATCTGCTGGCGTTAGTGGAAGATCGTTTTGCCAGGCGGAAGGCTTACTGAATTTCAGAGGCTTACCGGCAGGTGCTGGTGGGCGATCGTTTCCTTTAAACCAATCCAGAAGATCGGCATGGGCAGTGGTAGGCAGTGACAGGGCCGCAGCGCTGATCCCTAACGCCTTAAGGACCTGACGGCGCCGCATCATAAATACAGATTCTGCAGTTACATCAGCTTCAGTGAATTTTTTGCCGTTCATGGCACCCTCCGTCATGTTTTTTCTAATCATGGCGGAGGGGAGGGATTAACGCGAATATGTCACGAAAATTTGAAGATTAGGCGATTTTAACCAGCGTGCGACCTTGTACCTGGTTATTAATGATGGCACTGGCAAACGTGGGTGCATCAGCCAGGGCTATTTCCGTTGCAGCCTGTGTATAGAAGGATTCCGGCAGATCATTAGCCAGCCGTTTCCATGCTTGTGCACGACGAGCGGCGGGCGTCATGACCGAATCTACACCTTGCAAACGCACATTGCGCAGAATAAAAGGCATGACGGTGGTGGGCAGAGTAAATCCACCTGCCAGTCCGCAGGCGGCGACACATCCGCCGTAGTTCATTTGCGCCAGCACTTTTGCCAACACTTTGTCGCCGACAGTATCAATTGCCCCTGCCCAGAGCTGTTTCTCCAGTGGGCGAGACTCGGCAAATTCATCGCGGCCGAGAATGCGGTTGGCACCAAGGCTACGCAGGTAGTCATGGGTGCTTTCACGGCCCGATACCGCCGCAACCTGATATCCCAGCTTATGCAGTAGCGCGACGGCGGTACTGCCCACACCACCGCTGGCGCCAGTGACCACAATCTCACCGTCTTCAGGTCGAATACCCGCATCTTCCAGCGCCATTACGCACAACATTGCCGTAAATCCGGCAGTACCGATGACCATTGCTTTACGGCCATCCAGCCCTTGTGGAAGAGCAACCAGCCAGTCGCCTTTTACCCGTGCGCGTTCTGCCAGGCCGCCCCAGTGGTTTTCACCCACTCCCCAACCGGTCAGCAACACCTCTTGCCCGGCATGGAAGCGGGGATCTTCGCTTGCTCGAACCGTACCTGCGAAATCAATTCCAGGAATCATCGGAAAATGACGGATAATTTTCCCTGTGCCCGTGATAGCGAGAGCGTCTTTGTAGTTCAGGCTCGACCAGTGTATGTCCACCGTCACATCACCTTCCGGCAGCCGACTTTCTTCGAGGGTCTGAACGGATGCGAGGGTTTTACCGTCCTGCTGTTCTAAGATCAAAGCCTGCATAACCTGTCCTCAATTTGCATGTGCCCGTCGTTTTTCAAGCGGCAACCCGAAATCCATTGGGCATCGTGGATTGGAAAATTATCTACGAAGACTATACTCGCTAATTAAAACGTGATGTCGATTCAGCGCAATAAATTGCCAGATATACCTGATTTGGTAGTATGCCCGCAGGCTTTGCGCAACAGAGCGAATTTCGTGTTTAGTTTTGCGTTTTCGCGTCGCTTTATTACTCTTATGCTGCTTAATAACTCTCGGAGTTAACACAAGGATGCGATTAACGACGAAATTTTCAGCCTTTGTTACGTTGCTTACTGGGCTAACGATCTTTGTGACGCTTATTGGCTGTTCGCTGAGTTTTTACAACGCCATTCAGAACAAGTACTCCAGCCGTGTTCAGGCGGTCGCCACGGCAATCGATACTCACCTCGTCTCCAGCGATTTTGTCACGCTGACGCCCCAGGTTAACGAACTGATGATGTCGGCCGATATTGTGCGCGCTGATTTTCTGCAGGGAACAAAGCAGGTTTACCGCTATTCACGACATAGCAGCTACCGTCCGGCAGGCTCCAATAATGTTTACCGCGAGCTGACGGTGCCACTGGTGAAACATCCTGGAATGTCATTGCGTCTGGTGTATCAGGATCCGATGGGGAATTATTTCCATTCGCTGATGACCACCGCACCGCTGACGCTGGCAATTGGATTCATTATTCTCATGCTGTTTCTGGCGGTACGTTGGCTGCAGCGTCAGCTGTTCGGCCAGGAACTTCTGGAGGTGCGTTCGACGCGTATTTTAAACGGCGAGCGGGGGCCAAACGTACGTGGCTCAGTGTATGAGTGGCCTGCGAGAACCAGTAGCGCGCTCGACATGCTGCTTTCTGAAATTCAGAATGCCCGCGAACAACGCAGTCGGCTGGACACGCTGATCCGCTCTTACGCGGCGCAGGATATAAAAACAGGGCTGGGTAACCGCCTGTTTTTTGATAATCAACTGGCTACGTTGCTGGAAGACCAGGAGAAGGTCGGTGCGCATGGCGTAGTGATGATGATCCGGCTGCCTGACTTTAATCTTCTGCGCGACAGTTGGGGGCGAAACCTTGCCGAAGAGCAGTTGTTCATGCTGATTAATTTGCTCTCGACATTCATCATGCGCTACCCAGGTTCGCTACTGGCCCGCTATCACCGCAGCGACTTCGCCGTTTTATTACCGCACCGCACACTGAAAGAGTCTGAAAGCATTGCCGGGCAGTTGCTAAAAGCGGTCGATGCGTTACCGGTGAATAAAATGCTCGATCGTGATGACATGGTGCATATTGGCATTTGCGCCTGGCGCAGCGGGCAGTCAACAGAACAAGTGATGGAACATGCTGAAGCTGCCACTCGCAATGCCGTATTGCAAGGAGGGAACAGTTGGGCGGTTTATGACGATTCTCTGCCGGAAAAAGGTCGTGGCAATGTGCGCTGGCGTACACTCATTGAGCAGATGTTAACTCGCGGTGGGCCACGAATTTATCAAAAACCAGCGGTGACGCGTGAAGGCCATGTACACCATCGGGAATTAATGTGTCGCATTTTTGATGGCGAAGAAGAGGTGATTGCCGCGGAATACATGCCGATGGTGCTGCAGTTTGGCTTATCGGAAGAGTACGACCGTCTGCAAATCAGCCGCCTGATCCCATTATTAGGTTACTGGCCGCAAGAATCCCTGGCTATGCAAGTGACGGTGGAGTCGTTAATTCGTCCCCGTTTCCAGCGTTGGTTGCGTGATACCTTAATGCAGTGCGAAAAATCGTATCGCAAACGCATAATTATTGAACTTGCAGAGGCAGATGTGTGTCAACACATCAGCCGATTACAGCCGGTGATTCGTCTGGTGAACGCGCTTGGCGTTAGGGTGGCGGTTACGCAGGCGGGTTTGACGCTGGTAAGTACCAGTTGGATTAAAGAACTCAATGTCGAATTACTCAAGCTGCATCCAGGCCTGGTAAGAAATATTGAGAAGCGAACAGAGAACCAACTGTTGGTTCAAAGTCTGGTGGAGGCTTGTACGGGCACCCATACGCAGGTTTACGCCACGGGCGTTCGATCGCGTAGCGAGTGGCACACACTGAACGAGCGCGGAGTGGCGGGCGGACAAGGCGATTTTTTTGCCTCATCACAGCCACTTGACACAAACGTGAAAAAATATTCGCAAAGATACTCGGTTTAACCTGCCGTTTAATTTGTTTTCACGTAGAATAACGCGCGCTGTGCCTCATGGGGGTGTGCTTGTCTGCTCGCCAGATTGTTGCAGCAAATATGCAGGTGAATGTCCTTTGACAGGTTGCAAATGCGGGCGAGGATGGCTGCTGTACTCAGCCCTGAGGGACTCAGGCAGAGATTTGTAACAAAGGAAACGAACTGCACTAATTTTCACCGTAGCAGATGATTTTTGCGCCTTGTCGCTGCTGCGTGTGGTTGGTAAAGTAAGCGGATTTTGTTTTCCGCCCCAGCTTTCAGGATTATCCCTTAGTATGTTGAAAAAATTTCGTGGCATGTTTTCCAATGACCTGTCCATTGACCTGGGTACCGCGAATACCCTTATTTATGTAAAAGGACAAGGCATCGTATTGAATGAGCCTTCCGTTGTGGCCATTCGTCAGGATCGTGCCGGCTCACCAAAAAGCGTGGCTGCAGTAGGTCATGATGCGAAGCAGATGCTGGGGCGTACGCCGGGCAATATCGCTGCAATTCGCCCAATGAAAGACGGCGTTATCGCTGACTTCTTCGTGACTGAAAAAATGCTCCAGCACTTTATCAAGCAAGTGCACAGCAACAGCTTTATGCGTCCAAGCCCTCGCGTACTGGTGTGTGTTCCGGTGGGCGCGACTCAGGTTGAACGTCGTGCGATTCGTGAATCAGCTCAGGGCGCAGGCGCTCGTGAAGTATTCTTGATTGAAGAACCGATGGCGGCGGCAATTGGTGCTGGTCTGCCTGTTTCCGAAGCAACCGGTTCTATGGTTGTTGATATCGGTGGCGGTACCACTGAAGTTGCGGTTATCTCCCTGAACGGTGTGGTTTACTCTTCTTCCGTACGTATTGGTGGCGACCGCTTCGACGAAGCGATCATCAACTATGTGCGTCGCAATTACGGTTCTCTGATTGGTGAAGCCACCGCAGAACGTATTAAGCACGAAATCGGCTCTGCCTATCCGGGCGATGAAGTGCGCGAAATCGAAGTCCGTGGCCGTAACCTGGCTGAAGGTGTTCCACGCGGCTTTACCCTGAACTCAAACGAGATTCTGGAAGCGCTGCAGGAACCGCTGACCGGTATCGTGAGCGCGGTGATGGTTGCACTGGAACAGTGTCCGCCTGAACTGGCGTCCGACATCTCCGAACGTGGTATGGTTCTGACCGGCGGTGGCGCGTTGCTGCGTAATCTTGACCGTCTGTTAATGGAAGAGACCGGTATCCCAGTCGTTGTTGCTGAAGATCCGCTGACCTGTGTGGCGCGCGGCGGCGGCAAGGCGCTGGAAATGATCGACATGCACGGCGGCGACCTGTTTAGCGAAGAGTAGTCGAGTGCAGGCAGGGTAGCCGTGGGCTGCCCTTCCGCTCTGACACGAGAATACGCATAGCCTATGAAGCCCATTTTTAGCCGTGGCCCGTCGCTACAGATTCGCCTCATTCTGGCGGTGCTGGTTGCGCTCGGCGTGATTATTGCCGACAGCCGCCTGGGTGCGTTCAGTCAAATTCGAACGTACATGGATACCGCCGTCAGTCCTTTCTACTTTATTTCAAATGGTCCCCGTGAATTGCTCGACGGCGTGTCGCAAACGTTGGCGTCGCGTGACCAGCTCGAACTTGAAAACCGGGCGTTGCGTCAGGAACTGTTGCTGAAAAACAGCGAAATACTGATGCTGGGGCAATATAAACAGGAGAACGCGCGTTTGCGCGAGCTGCTGGGTTCGCCGCTGCGTCAGGATGAACAAAAGATGGTGACCCAGGTCATCTCAACGGTGAACGACCCTTACAGCGATCAGGTGGTGATCGACAAAGGCAGCGTTAACGGCGTTTATGAAGGCCAGCCAGTCATCAGTGACAAAGGCGTAGTCGGTCAGGTTGTAGCAGTAGCAAAACTGACCAGCCGCGTGCTGCTGATTTGCGATGCGACGCACGCGCTGCCGATTCAGGTACTGCGTAACGATATTCGCGTTATTGCTGCGGGCAATGGTTGCACTGATGATTTGCAGCTTGAGCATTTACCCGCCAATACCGATATTCGCGTTGGCGATGTGCTGGTGACATCAGGGTTGGGCGGTCGGTTCCCGGAAGGGTATCCGGTTGCTGTCGTCTCTTCCGTTAAGCTGGACACTCAGCGTGCTTACACCGTGATTCAGGCTCGTCCGACGGCGGGTTTACAACGCTTGCGTTACCTGTTGTTGCTGTGGGGTGCTGACCGTAACGGTGCGAACCCCATGACACCGGAAGAAGTACACCGTGTAGCAAATGAACGCCTGATGCAGATGATGCCGCAAGTTCTTCCTGCGCCAGACGCGATGGGGCCGCCTGCGCCCGTTCCAGCTCCTGCGACAGGGATAACCCAACCGCCAGCGGAGGCAACGACGCCACCGCCACGCGCGCCGGGAGGGCAATAGTGGCAAGTTATCGTAGCCAGGGACGCTGGGTTATCTGGCTCTCGTTCCTGATCGCACTTTTGCTGCAAGTCATGCCCTGGCCGGACGACATTATCGTCTTCCGGCCAAACTGGGTGTTGCTCATCTTGTTGTACTGGACTCTCGCGCTACCGCACCGCGTAAATGTAGGTACGGGATTTGTGATGGGTGCCATACTGGATTTGATCAGCGGCTCAACGCTTGGCGTGCGGGCTTTGTCAATGAGCATCATCGCCTATTTGGTCGCACTGAAATTTCAGCTATTCAGAAATCTGGCGCTCTGGCAGCAGGCGCTGGTGGTCATGCTACTTTCTCTGGTCGTCGATATTATTGTTTTCTGGTCCGAGTTTTTAGTGATCAACGTCTCTTTCAGACCTGAAGTGTTCTGGAGTAGTGTAGTAAATGGTGTGCTCTGGCCATGGTTATTTTTACTGATGCGTAAAGTGCGTCAGCAGTTCGCGGTGCAATAAAGGTTTTTATGACTTCTCTGTATTTAGCTTCCGGTTCTCCGCGTCGTCAGGAGTTGTTAGCGCAGCTTGGCGTCACTTTTGAACGTATCCTTCCCGGTGTTGAGGAAAAACGCGGTGAGGGAGAAAGCGCTCAACAGTATGTCTCTCGTCTGGCGCGAGAAAAAGCGCAAGCGGGCGTGGCGCTAACGTCGCGTGATTTACCGGTGCTGGGAGCCGATACCATCGTGATTCTGAACGGTGAAGTGCTGGAAAAACCGCGAGATGCTGCACACGCGACGCAGATGTTGCGCAAAATGTCCGGACAAACACACCAGGTGATGACTGCCGTTGCGCTGGCTGATAGCCAGTACGTGCTGGATTGCCTGGTGGTGACAGAGGTGACCTTCAGAGCACTGACCGACGAGGACATCGCAGGCTATGTGGCTAGCGGTGAACCGATGGATAAAGCAGGTGCATACGGTATTCAGGGGCTGGGTGGCTGTTTTGTCAGGAAGATAAATGGCAGCTATCACGCCGTGGTCGGCTTACCGCTGGTTGAAACGTATGAGTTGCTGAGTAATTTTAACTCACTGCGTGAGAAAAGGGATACACATGACGGCTGAATTGTTGGTAAACGTAACGCCATCGGAAACACGAGTAGCGTACATTGATGGCGGTATTCTTCAGGAAATTCATATTGAACGTGAGGCGCGACGCGGAATAGTAGGCAATATCTACAAAGGTCGTGTGAGTCGCGTACTTCCGGGTATGCAGGCGGCTTTTGTAGATATTGGACTGGATAAAGCCGCATTTCTTCACGCTTCAGACATTATGCCGCACACCGAGTGCGTGGCCGGTGAGGAACAAAAAAACTTCACTGTGCGTGACATCTCTGAGTTAGTGCGTCAGGGACAGGATCTGATGGTACAGGTGGTTAAAGATCCGCTCGGTACCAAAGGCGCCCGCCTGACCACGGACATTACGCTGCCCTCCCGTTATCTCGTCTTTATGCCTGGCGCGTCACACGTTGGCGTTTCTCAGCGTATTGAAAGCGAAGCCGAACGTGAACGTCTGAAAAATGTGGTCGCCGATTATTGCGACGAGCAGGGCGGATTTATCATTCGTACGGCGGCGGAAGGGGTATGCGAAGACGATCTGGCGTCAGATGCTGCCTATCTTAAACGCGTCTGGACCAAAGTCATGGAGCGCAAAAAACGCCCACAAACGCGTTATCAGATGTATGGCGAACTGGCGCTGGCACAGCGTGTTTTACGCGATTTTGCCGATGCGCAACTCGACCGGATCCGTGTGGATTCCCGCCTGACTTACGAAGCACTTCTGGAATTCACTGCAGAATATATTCCAGAAATGACCAGTAAGCTGGAACACTACAGCGGACGCCAGCCCATTTTTGATCTCTTTGATGTCGAAAACGAAATCCAGCGGGCGCTGGAGCGCAAAGTTGAGCTGAAATCTGGCGGCTATCTGATTATCGATCAGACTGAAGCTATGACCACCGTTGATATTAATACTGGCGCGTTTGTGGGGCATCGAAACCTTGATGACACCATCTTCAATACCAACATTGAAGCGACGCAGGCCATTGCCCGGCAACTGAGATTGCGCAATCTGGGCGGGATTATCATTATCGATTTTATCGACATGAATAATGAAGATCACCGACGCCGCGTGCTGCATTCACTGGAGCAGGCGCTTAGCAAAGATCGCGTGAAGACCAGCATCAACGGCTTTTCGCAGTTGGGGCTGGTGGAGATGACGCGTAAGCGGACGCGTGAAAGTGTGGAACATGTGCTATGTAATGAATGTCCGACTTGCCACGGGCGCGGCACGGTGAAAACGGTCGAAACCGTCTGCTACGAGATTATGCGTGAAATTGTCCGCGTGCATCATGCCTACGACTCTGACCGATTCCTGGTCTATGCTTCTCCTTCCGTTGCGGAGACGTTGAAAGGCGAGGAGTCGCATGCATTGGCCGAAGTAGAAATCTTCGTCGGCAAACAGGTCAAAGTGCAAATTGAACCGCTCTATAACCAGGAGCAATTTGACGTGGTCATGATGTAAAACGACTGTGCCCGATGGCGCTGCGCTTATCGGGCCTACAAACCAGGCGTAGGCCGGATAAGGCGTTCACGCCGCCATCCGGAGAAGTGGGTTTGTGAGTCATATTTTTGGGTAGACAAGGAGAGACGCGTGAGGCGATTGCCGGGGATATTATTGCTCACTGGAGCCGCGCTCGTTGTCGTCGCAGCGCTGCTGGTCAGTGGACTGCGCCTTGCGTTGCCCCATCTGGACAGCTGGCGACCGACAATTCTTTCCCGAATTGAGTCGGCAACGGGGATCCCAGTAGCGGCCAGCCAGCTGAGCGCCAACTGGCAAAATTTCGGCCCTACGCTTGAGGCGAGAGATATTCATGCCAGACTGAAAGATGGCGGTGAGTTCTCCGTAAAGCGCGTCACGCTGGCTCTGGATGTCTGGCAAAGTCTGCTAAACATGCGCTGGCAGTTTCGCGACCTGACATTCTGGCAGTTGAATATCCGCACTAATACGCCGATCCAACGCAGCGAGAGCAGCGACGGGTTTGAAACCAATCGCATTAGCGATCTTTTCCTGCGCCAGTTTGATCACTTTGATCTGCGCAACAGCCAAATCAGTTTTCTCACTCCTTCAGGTCAGCGAGCTGAACTCGCGATCCCACAACTTACCTGGCTAAACGGCAAAGACAGACATCGCGCCGAAGGGCAGGTTAGCCTCTCCAGTCTTACCGGGCAGCATGGCGTAATGCAGGTTCGTATGGATCTGCGCGACGATGAAGGGCTGCTGAATAATGGTCGGGTCTGGTTACAGGCTGATGACATCGACGTGAAGCCGTGGCTGGGCAAATGGATGCAGGACAATGTGGCGTTGCAGACGGCACGTTTTAGCCTGGAAGCCTGGATGACGCTTAATAAAGGCGAAGTCTCCGGCGGCGATATCTGGCTCAAACAAGGGGGGGCGACCTGGAAGGGGGACAATAAGGCGCACGCCTTTTCCGTCGACAATCTGACCGCGCATATCAGCCGCGGACAGCCCGGGTGGCAATTTTATATTCCGAATACCAGCATTACGCTGGATAGCAAACCCTGGCCGCGCGGGGCGCTGACATTAGCCTGGGTTCCGGAACAGGAAGTCGGCGGGCAGAACAATAAGCGGAGTGATGAATTACGTATTCGAGCCAGTAACCTTGAACTGTCCGATATGGATGGGTTGCGCCCTGTCGTCACCAAACTTTCCCCTGCGTTAGGCGACATCTGGCAAGCCACACAGCCGAGCGGAAAGATTGCCATCCTGGCGCTGGATATTCCCTTGCAGGCGACTGAAAAAACACGCTTCCAGGCATCATGGAATGATCTGGCCTGGAAACAATGGAAACTGTTACCCGGTGCGGAGAATTTCTCCGGTACGTTGTCAGGTAGCGTTGAAAATGGCGCGCTGACGGCCTCAATGCAACAGGCCAAAATGCCGTATGAAACCGTCTTCCGCGCGCCATTGGAAATTGAACGCGGTGTCGCGACATTGAACTGGCTGAAGAACGATAAGGGTTTTCAGTTAGACGGGCGAAATATTGACGTTAAGGCAAAAGCTGTCCATGCGCACGGTGGTTTCCGTTATCTGCAACCTGCGGGCGATGAACCCTGGCTTGGCATTTTGGCGGGCATCAGCACGGACGACGGTTCTCAGGCCTGGCGTTACTTCCCGGAAAACTTGATGGGCACAGCGCTGGTCGATTACCTCAGTGGCGCGATTCAGGGGGGGCAGGCAGATAATGCTACGCTGGTCTATGGCGGTAATCCGCGCTTGTTCCCGTATAAACATAATGAAGGTCAGTTCCAGGTGCTGGTGCCGCTGCGTAATGCGAAATTTGCGTTTCAGCCTGACTGGCCCGCGCTAACCGATCTCAATATTGAGCTCAACTTCCTGAACGATGGTCTGTGGATGAAGACCGATGGTGTCAATTTAGGCGGCGTCAGGGCCAGCAATTTGACGGCGAATATTCCTGACTACAGCAAAGAAAAACTGTTGATTGATGCGGATATCAAGGGTCCAGGTAAGGCGGTGGGTCCTTATTTCGACGAGACGCCGCTGAAGGATTCTCTCGGCGCGACGCTGGAACAACTCCAGATAGACGGTGATGTGAATGCTCGCTTACATCTCGACATCCCGCTGGATGGCGAGCAGGTAACGGCAAAGGGCGATGTTTCTTTGAAGAACAATAGCTTGTTCATTCAACCGCTCGACAGCACGCTGAAAAATCTAAGCGGAAAATTGAGTTTTGTGAACGGCAATCTCAAAAGTGAACCGCTAACGGCGAACTGGTTTAATCAACCGTTGAATGTGGGCTTCTCTACCAACGAAGGGGCAAAAGCCTATCAGGTTGCGGTTAATCTCAACGGCAACTGGCAGCCAACCCGCATGGGCGTGCTGCCAGAGCAAGTCAGTAGTGCGTTAAACGGTAGCATGGCGTGGAACGGCAAAGTGGGGATCGATCTCCCGTATCACGCAGATGCGACGTACAGCATCGACATGACCGGTGATCTGCGAAATGTAAGTAGTCACTTACCTGCACCGTTAAATAAACAGCCCGGCGAACCCTTACCTGTGAATATTAAAGCAACGGGTGACTTGCAGAGTTTCGACCTGACAGGCAGCGCTGGCAATACAAACCATTTTAATACCCGCTGGCTGCTGAATCACAAATTGACGCTGGATCGCGCAATCTGGACAACCGACAGCCACACAACGCCGCAACTGCCGGAGAAGGAATGTGTCGAACTCAACCTGCCAGCAATGGATGGCGCAGAATGGTTAGCGTTGTTCCAGAAAGGCGCGGCGGATAATGTCGGCGCCAATGCCAATTTCCCTGAGCATATTACGCTGCGTACGCCTTCTCTGTCTCTTGGTGGGCAGCAGTGGAATAACCTGAGTATTGTCTCAGAACCATCGTCGAATGGTGCTCAGGTCGCCGCACAAGGAAGAGAAATTAACGCGACATTGGCGATGCGTAATAACGCGCCGTGGCTGGCCAATATTAAATACCTCTATTACAACCCGAGCGTAGCGAAGAGTAGCGGAAGCGCACCGTCACCGTCGCCGTTCTCATCGACTGACCGCGTGAGTTTCCGTGGCTTGCCTGACGTACAACTGCGTTGTGAAGAGTGCTGGATGTGGGGACAAAAATACGGGCGTATCGACGGGGATGTCGGCATCAAAGGCGACACGCTGACGCTGTCTAATGGGTTACTGGATACCGGCTTCGCCCGACTGACGGTAGACGGCGAGTGGGTGAATGTTCCTGGTCGTGAACGCACGTCGTTCAAAGGTAAACTGCGCGGCAACAAGATTGACGCCGCTGCGGGGTTCTTTGGATTCTCAACCCCTATTCGTAATGCGTCGTTTGATGTGGATTACGATTTGCACTGGCGTAACCCGCCGTGGCAGCCCGAAGAAGCCTCGCTTAACGGTATTTTAAAAGTGCATCTTGGTAAAGGCGAGATCACGGAGCTGAGTACCGGTCATGCCGGTCAATTACTGCGTTTGCTGAGCTTTGATGCCCTGTTGCGTAAGCTGCGTTTTGATTTCAGTGATACCTTTAACGAAGGTTTTTATTTCGACTCCATTCGCAGCACGGCATGGATTAAAGACGGCGTCATGCATACGGACGATACGCTGGTGGATGGCCTGGAGGCCGATATCGCCATGAAAGGGTCCGTGAATCTGGTGCGTCGGGAGCTCGATCTGGAGGCCGTTGTGGCACCGGAGATCTCTGCAACGGTGGGCGTGGCGGCAGCATTTGCAGTTAACCCGATTGTCGGCGCGGCAGTGTTTGCTGCCAGTAAAGTGCTGGGACCGCTGTGGAGCAAAGTGTCGATTCTGCGCTACCGCATCACGGGGCCGGTGGACAAACCGCAGATTAACGAAGTCTTGCGCCAGGCGCGTAAAGAAAGTCCGCAATGATTTGACGGGGGCAAGTAATTGCCCCAATCTCAGTAAATAGAACTTCTACCGCAGTAACTAACGAGTAGCAAAACGATGAGTCTGAACCTGGTAAGTGAACAATTGCTAGCAGCGAATGGCCTGAAACATCAGGATCTGTTCGCTATTCTGGGCCAACTGGCCGAACGCCGTCTTGATTACGGCGATCTCTATTTTCAGTCGAGCTATCACGAATCCTGGGTTTTAGAAGACCGCATCATTAAAGATGGTTCTTACAACATCGATCAGGGCGTCGGTGTCCGTGCGATCAGCGGTGAAAAAACCGGATTTGCCTACGCGGATCAGATAAGCCTGCTGGCGCTTGAACAAAGTGCTCACGCGGCACGTACCATTGTGCGGGACAGTGGGGATGGCAAAGTGAAAACGCTGGGTGCCGTGGAGCATCAGGCGCTTTATACCTCCGCTGATCCGCTGCAGAGCATGAGCCGTGAAGAGAAACTGGACATTCTGCGCCGTGTGGACAAAGTGGCGCGTGAAGCCGATAAACGTGTGCAGGAAGTCACGGCCAGCCTGACCGGTGTGTATGAGCTTATTCTGGTGGCTGCGACTGACGGTACTCTGGCGGCCGATGTTCGCCCGCTGGTGCGCCTGTCTGTTAGCGTACAGGTTGAAGAGGACGGTAAACGCGAGCGCGGCGCCAGCGGCGGTGGCGGTCGTTTTGGCTATGAGTTTTTCTTAGGTTCGCTGGACGGCGAAGTGCGCGCGGATGCCTGGGCAAAAGAAGCGGTACGTATGGCGCTGGTGAATCTCTCTGCGGTTGCCGCGCCAGCGGGAACGCTGCCGGTGGTATTGGGCGCGGGCTGGCCGGGCGTATTGTTACACGAAGCAGTAGGACACGGACTGGAAGGCGATTTCAACCGTCGTGGTACGTCAGTGTTCAGCGGCCATATGGGGGAACTGGTGGCTTCTGAGCTCTGTACCGTGGTTGACGACGGCACGATGGTTGACCGCCGTGGCTCTGTCGCTATTGATGATGAAGGGACGCCAGGACAGTACAACGTATTGATCGAAAACGGCATCCTGAAAGGGTACATGCAGGATAAACTGAATGCGCGTCTGATGGGCGTTGCGCCGACAGGGAATGGCCGTCGTGAGTCTTATGCGCACCTGCCGATGCCGCGTATGACCAATACCTATATGTTGCCAGGTAAATCCACGCCGCAGGAAATTATCGAATCGGTTGAATTCGGGATCTACGCGCCTAACTTTGGCGGTGGCCAGGTGGACATCACTTCCGGCAAGTTTGTGTTCTCGACCTCAGAAGCCTATCTGGTCGAAAACGGAAAAGTGACGAAGCCGGTCAAAGGCGCCACGCTGATAGGTTCCGGTATTGAAGCCATGCAGCAAATTTCGATGGTCGGTAATGATCTGAAACTGGATAACGGTGTTGGCGTCTGCGGCAAGGAAGGGCAAAGCCTGCCGGTTGGCGTGGGCCAGCCGATGCTGAAGGTCGATAATCTGACAGTGGGTGGAACCGCCTGATTATCAGAGGCCGGATGCATCCGGCCTCTGAATTTTATTCCGGCTCCTGGCCCGATAAGCGCAACGCCATCGGGCCTTTTACTTTTTCTTTCCTCTGCCGTACATTCCCTGAAACAGCTTCGCCACGTCGACAAAGTAATCCGTCAGATAGTTGATCACCACCTGCACTTTTAAGGGCAATTTGTCTTTTTCGGTGTATAACGCGTAGACCGGACGGGGATCCGACTGATAACGGGGCAGTAAGATCTCAAGTTCTCCCCGATTGATCTCATTGATCACCCACATCAGCGGAACATAGGCGATCCCTGCACCTGCCGTCAGCCAGCGGCTGAGCGTCATAGGATCGTTGGTCACAAATCTTCCCTGCGGGATTAGCCGGGTGGAGATCCCCTCCGGAGCGATCAGCTCAAATTCGTTATCCGGTCGCACGCTGTATTCCAGCCAGGAGTGGTTGCTAAGATCGGCGGGCTTCTCCGGTACACCAAACTGTGCGAGATAGCTTTTTGCGGCGCACACCACCATCGGCATGGCTCCCAGACGGCGAGAAAACAGGCTAGAGTCTTGCAACGCGCCGACCCGAATCACGACGTCCAGACCGTCGGCAATCAGATCTGGGGCTGGAATACCTGTCACCAGATTCACCGTGAGTCCAGGGTATTCCTTCAGCATCCTTGCAGTCAGTCCGGCAAGGACATTTTGCGCCATGGTTGAAGAACAGCCGATGCGTAACGTACCGATAGGGGTGTTGTTAAACGCATAAAGCTGCTCATGTACATCCTGAACTTCATGCAACATTCGGCGGCAGCCCTGGTAGTAAATTTTACCAGCTTCAGTAAGGCCAATGCTGCGAGTACTGCGGTTCAGCAGCTTCACCTGCAGTTCATCTTCCAGTTTTGCCACGGTCTGGCTAATGGAGGAGACGCTCATTTGTAGCTGTCTGGCAGCGGCGGTAAAGGAGCCAAATTCAACCACTTTGGCAAACACCGACATACGTTTTAATCGTTCCATTATTCACTCTGGCTTAAAAGTGATTTAGATCACATAATATAGATAACAGCATAACAGTTACGCTAATATATTATTATTCAAATAACAGCAGTGTCGCTCTCGCCTGGCTTTCCTTGTCCTTCTCTGCGGTGACATTGGCTGATAATTCTATCGCCTGCACTCTCTCTACAATCAAGGTCAACATGAGTCTGTTTCCCGTTATCGTGGTGTTTGGGCTGTCCTTCCCACCGATATTTTTCGAACTTCTTTTATCACTGGCGATTTTCTGGCTGGTGCGCCGGGTGCTGGTACCGACAGGTATCTATGATTTTGTATGGCATCCGGCGCTGTTTAACACCGCGCTCTATTGCTGCCTGTTTTATCTGATATCGCGCATGTTTGTTTGAGGCTGAAGTGAAAACACTAACAAGAAAAATCTCCCGTACGGCCATTACGCTGATACTGGTCATCCTGGCATTTATCGCCATTTTTCGAGCCTGGGTCTATTACACCGAGTCACCGTGGACGCGTGATGCGCGTTTCAGCGCGGATGTCGTGGCCATTGCGCCGGATGTGGCGGGACTTATCACCAATGTCAATGTTCACGATAACCAACTGGTGAAAAAGGGGCAGGTGTTGTTCACCATCGATCAGCCTCGCTATATAAAGGCGCTTGAAGAGGCCGAAGCAAACGTGGCGTATTACCAGGTGTTATCGCAGGAAAAACGCCAGGAGGCCGGTCGACGTAATCGTCTTGGCGTTCAGGCGATGTCCCGTGAAGAGATCGATCAGGCCAACAACCTTCTGCAAACCGTATTACATCAGCTCGCGAGAGCGAAGGCTACCCGTGACCTGGCAAAATTAGATCTCGAACGTACCGTGATTCGTGCGCCTGCAGACGGGTGGGTAACTAATCTGAACGTCTATACCGGTGAGTTTATTACCCGCGGTTCCACGGCGGTTGCTCTGGTAAAACAGCACTCTTTCTATGTACTGGCGTATATGGAGGAAACCAAGCTGGAGGGCGTTCATCCGGGCTATCGTGCGGAAATTACGCCGCTGGGCAGTAATCGGGTGTTAAGAGGGAGCGTGGATAGCGTGGCGGCGGGAGTCACGAATGCCAGCAGTACCCGCGATGCGAAAGGTATGGCGACCATCGATTCCAATCTCGAATGGGTGCGGCTGGCGCAGCGTGTTCCGGTGCGGATCCGTCTTGATGACCAGCAAAACAACGTATGGCCTGCAGGTACAACGGCGACGGTGGTGATCACCGGTCAGCAGGATCGTGATGCAAGCCAGGACTCCTTCTTTCGCAAATTAGCGCATCGCCTGCGTGAGTTTGGTTAATCGTGATGGGGATATTCACCATTGCCAGCCAACACGTCCGCTTTGCGATAAAGCTGGCGTGCGCGATTGTGTTGGCTCTGTTTGTGGGTTTTCACTTTCAGCTTGAAACGCCGCGCTGGGCGGTACTGACTGCGGCGCTGGTTGCTGCAGGGCCGGCATTTGCCGCCGGAGGCGAGCCATACTCCGGCGCCATCCGTTATCGCGGGATGTTGCGCATCATCGGGACCTTTATCGGTTGTATCGCCGCTCTGGTGATCATCATCACCATGATTCGCGCACCGCTGCTAATGATTCTGGTTTGCTGTATCTGGGCGGGATTTTGTACCTGGATCTCCTCTCTGGTGCGCATTGAAAACTCCTATGCGTGGGGGCTTTCGGGGTATACCGCACTTATTATCGTCATCACTATTCAAGCGGAGCCGTTATTGACGCCGCAGTTTGCCCTTGAGCGCTGTAGCGAGATTGTGATTGGCATCGTCTGCGCCATTATCGCGGATCTGATTTTTTCTCCACGATCGGTGAAGCAAGAGGTTGATCTTGAACTGGATAACCTGCTCGTCGCGCAGTATCAACTGATGCAACTGTGTATTAAACACGGTGACAGTGAGGAAGTGGACCGGGCCTGGAGCGCTCTTGTACGCCGTACAGCGGCACTGGATGGCATGCGCAGTAATCTGAACATGGAGTCCTCGCGCTGGGGGCGCGCTAACCGGCGTCTGAAAGCGCTCAATACGCTCTCTCTGACGCTGATCACGCAATCCTGCGAAACCTATATGATTCAAAATACGCGTCCGGAACTGATCACCGATACGTTCCGGGAGTTGTTTGAAACCCCCGTTGAAACTGCGCAGGATGTTCACCGACAGCTCAAGCGTATGCGTCGCGTTATTGTCTGGACGGGCGAACGGGAAACGCCCGTCACCCTGTACTCCTGGGCTGGAGCAGCAACGCGGTATCTGTTATTGAAACGCGGCGTGGTGGGTAATACGAAGATCAGTGCCACGGAAGAAGAGGTTTTACAGGGTGAGCCAGTGGTGAAGGTGGAATCCGCCGAACGCCATCATGCAATGGTCAACTTCTGGCGCACTACCTTGTCATGCGTACTGGGGACGTTGTTCTGGCTGTGGACAGGATGGACGTCTGGTAGCGGTGCGATGGTGATGATTGCTGTCGTGACGTCTCTGGCGATGCGCTTGCCGAATCCGCGAATGGTCGCGATCGACTTTATCTACGGGACACTGGCGGCCCTGCCGTTGGGATTACTCTATTTTTTGGTGATCATCCCCAACACGCAACAAAGCATGTTGCTGCTCTGTTTGAGTCTGGCGGTGCTGGGATTCTTTCTGGGCATTGAAGTCCAGAAGCGCCGTCTGGGTTCCATGGGGGCACTGGCGAGTACCATTAATATCATCGTGCTCGACAACCCCATGATCTTCCATTTCAGCCAGTTTCTGGACAGCGCATTGGGGCAGATTGTCGGCTGTATGCTGGCGTTTATCGTGATCTTACTGGTACGGGATAACTCCCGTGACAGGACCGGGCGCGTGTTGCTCAATCAGTTTGTTTCGGCGGCTGTCTCAGCGATGACCACCAATGTGGTGCGGCGTAAGCAAAACCATCTTCCGGCGCTTTATCAGCAGCTGTTTTTGCTGATGAACAAATTCCCGGGAGACTTACCCAAGTTCCGTCTGGCGCTGACGATGATCATTGCGCATCAACGTCTTCGTGACGCGCCGGTTCCGGTGAATGACGATCTCTCTATTTTCCACCGTCAGCTTCGCCGCACCGCCGATCGCGTCATTTCCGCCAGTAGCGACGATAAGCGTCGGCGATACTTCGGGCAACTCCTTGAGGAACTCGACATCTATCAGGAAAAACTGCGTATCTGGGAAGCGCCACCTCAGGTTACAGAGCCGGTAAAACGACTCTCTGGTATGTTGCATAAATATCAGCATGCCCTGACGGATAACTAAACACAGAGAAGCCGGCGCCAAAAGCGTCGGTTTTTTTATGGCTATACTTAACCGATGTGCGGGAATTGTCGTGGTAGGTAGTTTGGTGGGCTGCGAAAGCGCTTACCGGAGGTGGTGGTGGGCAATGAATATCTATACCTTTGATTTTGATGAGATAGAAAACCAGAGTGATTTTTACCGTGAGTTTGCGCGGATGTTTGGTATTGCCAGAGAACAGATCAGCGATCTGGATTCTCTGTGGGAAATAGTGACAGGTGAAGTGTTGCCGTTGCCGCTGGAAATTGAGTTTGTTCATCTCCCTGAAAAGCAGCGCCGACGTTATGGGGCGTTGATTTTGCTGTTCGATGAAGCAGAAGAAGAGCTGGAAGGACAGTTACGTTTTAACGTTCGTCTCTAAGCGTCAGGTATAAAAAAGCCCCCGACAGGCGGGGGCAAGTCGTCAGACTAGACGACGAGGGTTTATTTGTAGAGTTCTGCAGTGGCGTGCCACTGTGACCCTTCTTTCAGTTCAACCACGCGATAGCTACTGGCGCCCGCTTTCTCCGCTTTAGCGGCGAGTTCCTGACGCATATCCATCGGTGAGCTACCAATCTGAGAAACAGAGATACTGCCCATAGATTGCAGATTTTGTGCTTCTTGCGCATTGACCTGGTGTACGGCGGCGTTTGCGCCGAAAGAGAGAACAGAAGCCAGGCCGAGTGAAGCGATAAGATATTTAGTGTTCATGGTATACATTCCTCAATACGGTTAACTCTGCGGTTTACAGGGCGTTCTTATGTGATATTCCCGCGAGTTAATTTTGCATTAGCGATAACAAGCGAAACTTATTTGTACAGTTCAGCCGTGGCGTGCCAGTGGCTACCGCTACGTGCTTCGGTGATCTGATACGCGGAGGCGCCTTGTTGTTCCGCTTTTTTGTTCAGCATTTCATGCATGTCCATCGGCGAAGAACCGACCGCGCTGACGGAAACAGAACCGATAGCTTCGCGATTTTGCGCCTGCTGGGCATTGATGGAATCTGCGGCGAATGCACCAAATGAGAGAACAGAGAGAATACTTAACGTTGCAACCGTTGTTTTGATTTTCATGATATTTACCTCGTCGAATTCTTTTGTTGGGGTCTTCGTTTCGTGACCCTCATCACAAAATCAAGTATACACTAGTCACGCGATTAATTAATACCCTGCTAATTATTTATGTGGTAATTAAGTGTTAAAAAATTCATTTTTTATAATGTTATGGAATTAAAAATGCGTCTGGTGGCAATGTTTTTGATTTAAATCTAATAAATTCATAAAGATATGTAATTTAACAAAATGTGCGACTTTTGGATTTATCATTGGTCGTATGAATGCATTTTGGCAATTAAACGCACTATTTGTTAAATGAAAAGCAGTGAAAACGTGGGGAAAACTGGGGTAAAGACAGGATTTTCCCCGCCGGGTGTGGCGGCGGGGAGAGGGGTTACAGCTCTTGTTCGAACAGTTCGAGAATCGCTTCGTACAGATCTTTCACCGAGAAGCCATTGGCCGGTGTGGTGAAAATGGTGTCATCGCCCGCAATTGTCCCAAGGATACCTTCCGCTTTGCCCAGTGAATCCAGCAGACGCGCGATCAGTTGCGCTGCACCAGGGCTTGTATGGATAACCACAACGGCATCATTGAAGTCGATATCTAACACCAGGTTCTTTAACGGGCTGGATGTCGTGGGGACTCCCAGCTCCGCCGGGAGGCAGTACACCATCTCCATTTTTGCGTTGCGGGTCCGCACGGCGCCGAACTTTGTCAGCATGCGTGAGACTTTGGACTGGTTGATGTTATCAAAGCCCTGATCTTGCAACGCGAGGACGATTTCACCCTGTGAGCTGAATTTTTCTTCTTTAAGCAGCGCTTTAAACGCCTTTACTAATTCTTCTTGTTTTGCCGAGCTTCGCATAAGTCACCCGTATTATGGCGGTAGAAACAACATTATTGTGCATACAGATGAATTTTTATGCAAACAGTCTGCCTTGTTCGAGGCTGAAATAATGTTATGAAAGAGCGGAATTTTATCAAATTTCGTTATCAAGAAACATGCCTGTGTCACGGCGCGCAAATAAGGTTAAAAGTAAATTAAATGTTATCAAATTGATGTTGTTTTGAAGGGGGAGTAGGGTATATTGTCCGCACCTGTAGAACAGTTGCTCTACTGCTGCAGTGGCATTCAATTACGTAAATTAAATGCATAAAATCCAAATTCGCGTGACTCCGCATTCTTGACACGTGGGGATTGTAATCATTTATTTTGTGAATTAAGGTCGCCGCCGCGGAGCAATAAACACTTAGCTTATCAATATAATAAGGAGTTTAGGATGAAAGTTGCAGTCCTCGGCGCAGCGGGCGGTATCGGTCAGGCGCTAGCATTACTGTTAAAAAATCAACTGCCTTCAGGTTCAGAACTCTCCCTGTACGACATCGCTCCAGTGACCCCAGGTGTGGCCACTGATTTGAGCCATATCCCAACTGCTGTGAAGATCAAAGGTTTCTGTGGCGAAGACGCAACCCCGGCACTGGAAGGTGCGGATGTGGTTCTGATCTCTGCGGGCGTGGCGCGTAAACCAGGTATGGATCGTTCCGACCTGTTTAACGTTAACGCCGGCATTGTGAAAAACCTGGTCCAGCAGATTGCGAAAACTTGCCCGAAAGCGTGCGTGGGTATTATCACCAACCCGGTGAACACCACTGTCGCTATCGCTGCTGAAGTCCTGAAGAAAGCGGGTGTTTACGACAAGAACAAACTGTTTGGCGTGACCACGCTGGACATCATCCGCTCCAACACCTTTGTTGCGGAACTGAAAGGCAAGCTGCCGACTGAAGTTGAAGTCCCGGTGATTGGCGGACACTCTGGTGTGACTATTCTGCCACTGCTGTCACAAATTCCTGGCGTTAGCTTCACTGAAGAAGAAGTCGCAGCTCTGACTAAACGTATCCAGAACGCGGGTACTGAAGTGGTTGAAGCAAAAGCCGGTGGCGGATCCGCAACCCTGTCTATGGGTCAGGCTGCAGCACGTTTTGGCCTGTCTCTGGTGCGTGCGCTGCAGGGCGAAAAAGGCGTTGTGGAGTGTGCTTACGTTGAAGGCGACGGCCAGTATGCGCGTTTCTTCTCACAGCCGTTGCTGCTGGGCAAAAATGGTGTGGAAGAGCGTCAGTCTATCGGCAAACTGAGTGCCTTTGAGCAGAATGCGATGGAAGGCATGCTGGACACGCTGAAGAAAGATATCACTCTGGGCGAAGAGTTCGTTAATAAGTAAGAACCGCTATCAGTGAAAAAAACCGGAGCATTTGTGGCTCCGGTTTTTTTGTGTCTGGCTTCGGGAGAAACTCAGTTCGTTGCCGGATATTCCTGAATGGTGACCTGCAGAGTTAATTGCTTGTCATCCCGCATGACGACCACGGCGATCACGGAGCCTGGGCGAATTTCAGCCACCTGGTCCATGGTTTCCAGCGCAGAAACGGCAGGCTTATTGTTCACCGAAATGATCAAATCATTGACCTGAATACCCGCCTGAGCCGCCGGGCCATCCGGTGAGACTTCGTTGACGACGATCCCCTGAATTTGATCTATCCCACCGCCCTGGGCATGCATTGGCGCGATTTCGCGACCGCCGATACCGATGTAGCCACGGATCACACGACCATCACGGATAAGTTTATCCATAATTTTTGTCGCCAGCTGGAACGGAATGGCGAAGCCGATGCCTTCCGGCGTTTCGCCGTCGTTACTTTTATCAAAGGATAAGGTGTTAATGCCCATCAACTCACCCAACGAGTTGATCAGCGCGCCACCGGAGTTACCGTGGTTGATGGAGGCGTCCGTTTGTAGAAAATTCTGGCGCCCTGAAGGGTTCAAACCAATACGGCCGGTCGCGCTGATGATCCCCTGGGTGATGGTTTGTCCGAGGTTATACGGGTTGCCGATAGCCAGAACGACGTCGCCGATATGCGGGATACGGCGCGAGTTTATCGGAATCGTCGGGAGTCCGCCGGCGGCATTAATTTTTAATACGGCCAGATCGGTCAGCGAATCGGACCCCACCAACAGCGCCTCAAATACGCGTCCATCCTGCAAGGCGACGATTATCTGATCGGCGTCGTTAATGACGTGCTTGTTCGTGATGATATAACCGCGCTGATCCATGATCACACCGGAGCCCAGCGTACGAATCTCAAGCTGGTTATGCGCCGTGCTGTTCATACTGCGGTTATAGACGTTTACGACGGCAGGCGCCGCACGGCGAACCGCCGAGTTGTAACTGGCGGGCGTCTCATCGGTACTGTCGAATTGCGGAGCCGTAAGAGTATTTATTTTGCGCAGCGACGGCATAGCAGCCAACAAAATGGCGCCGACAATTAAACCAATCGCGACTGAACGTAAGAGCTTCACAAGCATGATGGAGGCGTCATTAAAAAAGGGAACTGCAGCATACCACGAGTTTACCGGACATCACATGCGAGGCTGATGCCCGGTTCACGACGGACTTAACGTAAGAGCAAATAAATGCTCTCATTACCGCGAACGATTTGCAGGGCAATGATTGACGGTTTCGCTTCCAGCACCTTGCGCATTTCGGCAATAGAGTTCACGCGATCGCGGTTTACACTGACAATGACGTCATCTTTATGTAAACCCGCCTGCGCGGCTGGGCTGCTTTTTTCAACATTATCAATCTTGATGCCTTTGCTCCCATCTTTCAATTGACCATCACTTAACGTCGCGCCTTGCAGTGCAGGGGCGATCATCTCAGCACTGGCGGATGATGATGTGTTGGAGTCCAGAGTCACGTCGACCTCCAGGGGTTTACCGTCACGCAGCAGGCCCAGTTTCACAGTGGTGCCTGGCTCCGTGGTGGCAATACGTGAACGTAACTCGGCAAAACTGTTGAGTGGCTTGCCGTTAAGGCTGGTGATGACATCACCGGACTTCACGCCCGCTTTTGCGGAACCCGAGTTTGGCAGTACTTCACTGACAAATGCGCCGCGCTGTACGTCAAGTTTGAACGCTTTGGCGATATCGGCACTCATTTCCATGCCTTTGATGCCCAGCAGACCCCGCTTGATTTCTCCAAACTGGATCAGTTGCTGTGCCAGTGTACGCGCCATGTTGCTCGGGATAGCAAACCCAATCCCGATACTGCCGCCACCGGGGGCAAGTATGGCAGTGTTAATCCCGATCAGTTCGCCGTTCAGGTTGAGCAGGGCACCGCCGGAGTTACCACGGTTAATGGACGCGTCAGTCTGAATAAAGTTCTCCAGCCCTTCCAGATTCAGTCCGCTACGCCCCAGTGCAGACACAATACCGGAAGTCGCCGTTTGCCCCAGCCCAAACGGATTACCGACGGCGACGGCAAAGTCCCCTACGCGCAACTTGTCGGAATCGGCGATGGCAATTTGCGTCAGATTGCTGGCTTTCTGAATTTGCAGCAGAGCGATATCACTTTGATCATCACTGCCGATCAGTTTGGCATCGAATTCGCGCCCGTCATTTAGCTGGACGCTGATCTTCTGCGCCTGGCTGATAACGTGATTATTGGTCAGGACATACCCTTTCGTGGCATCGATGATGACCCCAGACCCTAAACCTTCGAAAGGCTGTGACGGTTGGTCTGGCAACTCATCGCCAAAAAACTTTTTGAACTCTTCCGGGACTTTTTGCCCCTGGACTGCCGTTCCTTCGACTCTTACGCTAACCACGGCAGGCAGTACCTTTTCCAGCATTGGGGCGAGGCTTGGCAACGCTGCCTGGCCTGGAATTTGAGCCGGTATTGACGCGAGGGCCTGAAACGGCGCTGAGAGCGTTAAACCGATGCTTAACGCTAATGCACTCAACAACTGGGTTTGTTTTTTCATGGATCCTGCTCTCGTACCTTGAGTGAAAGGAAAGACGATTCAAAACAGTTTGATGTTATTGAATTTTCGACCTGGCAACAATGAGACTGCTGACTAAATAATAGCTGGGACAGGAGAGAAGAGAGGGCGCAATGACTGCGCCCAATAAAATTATTTACGTTGTGTGGTTAACCGCGTTTGGTGCCCGCACGCAGCAGGCCCGACGCGCCTTCGGAATAGTCACGTGGCATCTGAACCGGCGCTTGATCGTTGCCAGCTTCAGACTCTGCCAGGCGATTACGGAACGGGTTAGATTCTGCAGACAGTTCCGGCAGCAGGCTGCTGGAGCTTTTTGCCATGTGTTGATACAGCTGGCGATAATCATGCGCCATGGTATCCAGCAGCTCAGCGCTGCGGGCAAAGTGGCTGACCAGCTCTTCACGATACTCTTCAAGCTCAGCTTTGTTCTTTTCCAGTTCGTACTGCAATGCCTGCTGTTGACGTAATTTACGATTACCAAAACGCACGGCTACGGCACCAATGATGATACCGACGACTAACCCAATTAGCGCATATTCCCAGGTCATGAACATCTCCCGTTGTCTTTTGTTTCCGTAGGGTGTTGGCTTTAGGCTCCATGCCTGCGCCTGATTATGCCACTATAACCGCTAATCCCGTAGAAGTGGAATCCCGACTTTATATCGCGTAGTGTAGAACGGCCTTTTTTTCGTCAACCGTGAACGACGGCACATCGATTCTCAAGGAATAACAATAACATCATGCAAAGCTTTTCCCCGACATCGCGTTACCTCCAGGCCCTCAACGAGGGAAGCCATCAACCCGACGACGTACAAAAAGAAGCGGTTAACCGACTGGAAACCATTTACCAGGAGCTGACGAGCGGCATCTCCCCTGAGCCACAGGCCAGCGGACTGATGGCCCGTTTTGGCAAATTGTTGGGAAAACGTGAGCCAGCAGCACGTTTACCGGTGCGCGGTCTGTATATGTGGGGCGGGGTAGGGCGCGGGAAAACCTGGCTGATGGATCTGTTTTATCACAGTCTGCCGGGCGAACGTAAACAGCGACTGCATTTCCACCGCTTTATGCTGCGCGTACATGAAGAACTGACCGCCTTGCAGGGGAAAAGCGATCCACTGGAGATCATTGCCGATCGTTTTAAAGCAGAGACCGATGTGCTCTGTTTCGATGAATTTTTTGTCTCGGATATTACCGATGCGATGCTGCTTGGCGGATTAATGAAGGCGCTGTTTGCTCGCGGTATTACGCTGGTGGCGACATCCAACATTCCGCCGGACGATTTGTACCGTAACGGTTTGCAACGCGCGCGTTTTCTTCCGGCCATCGACGCGATAAAACAGCACTGCGACATCATGAATGTTGACGCCGGAGTAGACTATCGCCTGCGTACGCTGACTCAGGCGCATTTGTGGCTCGCTCCGCTCAACGATGATACGCAACAGCAGATGGATTCGCTCTGGCTGGCGCTTGCGGGGACAAAGCGTGAGCGCGCGCCGACGCTGGAAGTGAACCATCGCCCACTCGCAACCCTGGGCGTGGAAAACCAAACGCTGGCGGTCTCGTTCACGACACTGTGTGTGGATGCCCGTAGTCAGCATGACTACATAGCGTTATCGCGTCTTTTTCATACGGTGTTGTTGTTTGATGTTCCCGTGATGACGCCGTTGATGGAGAGTGAAGCGCGTCGCTTTATTGCTCTGGTGGATGAGTTTTATGAGCGCCACGTCAAACTGGTCGTCAGTGCCGCTGCACCTTTATATGACATCTATCAGGGTGAGCGCCTGAAGTTTGAATTCCAGCGTTGTCTGTCGCGTTTACAGGAGATGCAGAGCGAGGAGTATCTGAAGCGCCCGCATATGCCTTAGGATGCTTCCCCTCCCGTCGGAGAGAGCATCAGGGCACGTAATGTGTATGCCCGAAAACCTTGCGATTAATCACATTTAGGGGTCGATCTTTGACCGCGACTTCTCTATAATCTTGCGACCCCACGTTACGAGAAGGTTTTTTTCCCAAAACTTTCTATGTGCTGGCATAGGCTATTCGAAGGGGTAGGTTTGCCGGACTTTGTCGTGTGAGCCTCAACTTTTAAACGTTTGGGTGTTCACCAACGTGTAACTAATTTATTTGGGTAAGCTTTTAATGAAAACTTTTACAGCTAAACCAGAAACCGTAAAACGCGACTGGTATGTTGTTGACGCGACCGGTAAAACTCTGGGCCGTCTGGCTACTGAACTGGCTCGTCGCCTGCGCGGTAAGCACAAAGCGGAATACACTCCGCACGTAGATACCGGTGATTACATCATCGTTCTGAACGCTGACAAAGTTGCTGTAACCGGCAACAAGCGTACTGACAAAGTGTACTATCACCACACTGGCCACATCGGCGGTATCAAACAAGCGACCTTTGAAGAGATGATTGCTCGCCGTCCTGAGCGTGTGATTGAAATCGCGGTTAAAGGCATGCTGCCAAAAGGCCCGCTGGGTCGTGCTATGTACCGTAAACTGAAAGTTTACGCGGGCAACGAGCACAACCATGCGGCACAGCAACCGCAAGTTCTTGACATCTAATCGGGATTATAGGCAATGGCTGAAAATCAATACTACGGCACTGGTCGCCGCAAAAGTTCCGCAGCTCGCGTTTTCATCAAACCGGGCAGCGGTAAAATCGTTATCAACCAACGTTCTCTGGAACAGTACTTCGGTCGTGAAACTGCCCGCATGGTAGTTCGTCAGCCGCTGGAACTGGTCGACATGGTTGAGAAACTGGATCTGTACATCACCGTTAAAGGTGGTGGTATCTCTGGTCAGGCTGGTGCGATCCGTCACGGTATCACCCGCGCTCTGATGGAGTACGACGAGTCCCTGCGTGGCGAACTGCGTAAAGCTGGTTTCGTTACTCGTGATGCTCGTCAGGTTGAACGTAAGAAAGTCGGTCTGCGTAAAGCACGTCGTCGTCCGCAGTTCTCCAAACGTTAATTGGTTTCTGCTCACGCAGAACACCGTTGGCGAAAAACCCGCTTCGGCGGGTTTTTTTATGGATAAATCGCCGCCAAACGTACCGCTATCCTCCGATTAACGCCCTCTTTTTGCCCATTTCCAGAATCGACTCACCACAAAGGTCACAAAATCTGGTAAACTATCATCCAATTTTCTGCCCAAATATCGAGTATTGTTCATCTTTTGTTTGATTTTTGAACAGTGATGGCTTTTCCGAAGATGGGAAACATAACTTCTGACTGGTCACCTGGTGGCTGGTAGCAGTAAAAATTCTGAATATACCTGGAGGTTTTCATGGCTGTCGCTGCCAACAAACGTTCGGTAATGACGCTGTTTTCTGGTCCTACTGACATCTATAGCCATCAGGTCCGCATTGTGCTGGCTGAGAAAGGTGTTAGTTTCGAGATCGAACACGTGGAAAAGGACAATCCACCTCAGGATCTGATTGACCTCAACCCGAATCAGAGCGTACCGACACTGGTGGATCGTGAGCTGACCCTATGGGAATCTCGCATCATTATGGAATATCTTGATGAGCGTTTCCCTCATCCGCCGCTGATGCCGGTTTACCCGGTTGCTCGCGGTGAAAGCCGCCTGTACATGCACCGTATAGAAAAAGACTGGTATACGCTGATGAATGTCATCGTAAACGGGTCTGCTTCTGAAGCTGACGCTGCACGCAAACAACTGCGTGAAGAGTTGCAGGCGATTGCGCCTGTATTTGGTCAGAAACCGTATTTCCTGAGCGATGAATTCAGCCTGGTCGATTGCTACCTGGCCCCATTGCTGTGGCGTTTGCCGCAGTTGGGTATTGAGTTCAGTGGTGCGGGTGCAAAAGAGCTGAAAGGTTACATGACTCGCGTCTTTGAACGTGACTCTTTCCTGGCGTCGCTAACCGAACCTGAGCGTGAAATGCGCCTCGGTCGGGGTTAATCTGTATGGATTTGTCACAGCTATCCCCACGCCGTCCATACCTGCTGCGTGCATTTTATGAATGGCTGCTGGATAACCAGCTAACGCCGCATCTGGTGGTGGATGTGACGCTTCCAGGCGTGCATGTCCCTATGGAATATGCACGTGACGGGCAAATCGTGCTGAACATTGCGCCTCGTGCGGTGGGGAACCTGGAGTTGGCGAATGACGAAGTGCGTTTCAATGCGCGCTTTGGCGGCGTCCCTCGCCAGGTTTCCGTCCCACTTGCTGCTGTGCTGGCGATTTATGCGCGTGAGAATGGTGCGGGGACGATGTTCGAGCCTGAAGCCGCTTACGACGAAGACGTCACCAGTATCAATGATGATGACGAAGCCTCCGGCGTCGAGGGTGAGACGGTAATGTCAGTTATCGAGGGTGATAAGCCTGATCATAATGATGACGACCGTCCCGATGACGATCCGCCGCCACCGCCGCGTGGTGGTCGACCGGCACTCCGTGTCGTAAAATAAATTCGAACAGGCCCTTAGGGCCTGTTTTGTATTCTACTGTCCGCTAATAAAATAATACGATAGTAGCAATCATATTCACCACGAATCCTACTGCCATGGGGATTGCCGTACGCTTAACGACCTCAAAGGGAGAGACGCCCGCAATGCCGGACGTCACAACAATGACGGCGGTGATCGGTGAAACCGCACGCGCCAGTGTTGTAGCAAAATGCATCGGCATGATCATAACGACAGCGGGAATGTGAAGACCTGCGGCGATATCCGGGATAAGACTGGCAAAAGACATAAATGGCGCGTTGCCAGACCCCATCACGATTGCGCAGGCCGCAATGACGATCGCCATAATGATCATGACGCCAATACCGCCCAGACCGGAATGCTCAGCGCCTTTGATCACGGCATCTACGGTACCGATGGTGGTTAAACCTTTGGCAAAAATTTCACCCGCGACCACCAGCGTGACAACATTCGCAAACTGGGTGCCCATACCATCAAAGAACGCCTGAACGTCGTCCATCGTTTCCCGAAGATTGTGCGTGCGAATGAATTCCACAAATATCGTGATGGTCATGCTCATCAGCATCACCACGACCAAATTGAGTTCTGACTGCATATAGCCAGTATGCGCCAGCAAGAGTGAGCCAAGCATCAGAATGAGCGGCATGACGGGTAAGAGCGCGTAATACAGCGGAGGGACATCCTCAAGCGTGCGTTGCTCCACGGGGTGCCCGCTCTCTGCCGTCGCCTTTTGGTCAAATCGGCGTTGAACGAAAAAGTGGGCGATAGCGACAGCAACAATAACGCAGGTAGCGACAGGAAGTTGGTACTGAAAGAAATAGCTCGCGATTTTCATTCCGGCGACCTGCGCTGCGAAAATAGAGTTTGTTTCGAGAATCCCCCACTCAATCGACATTGATGTTGCAATGACAGCCACCGCAGAAAGACGGCTCACACCCAGGCTGACCAACGTCGGATAAAGCGTGACCATCAATAGCATTCCCAGCCCCGATGCGCTGGTAATAAATTGTGCCATGATCTGTCCGATCACATAGGTCGCGGCGAGAACAATATAGGGTGATTTGATCAGTTTCAGTGGCCGGCTCAACAGACTCACCATTGCCCGACTGGCCCCCATCCTGTCCATATAACGGGCGTATCCCCCCACCGCCATGATGGACAACCCTAATCCGGCTGCCCTGTTTGAGAGCATGCGCAGGATCTCATTATAAATATCAACCAACAGATAACCGCTGCTTTTGGCTGGATCCAGTAGCGATCCCAGACCTAACCAGACGCCACATAGCATCAGGAAGATCCCCGCAGCAGCCAGGACTATTTGGGGTTTATAGTTTTTGAGGATCAGATAACCCATCGTCATTAAAACGATAATAGAAATTATTATGCCGAACATTTTCTCACTCCATGCCAGAAAGAAGATGAATCAGGTGATGATGGTGTGCTGGAGCGGATGTTATATTTTTCTTTACGGTTTTTATGGCGTGGATATCGTATTTTTAAATTGAATATTTAATTATTTTGTTTAAAAACATATTGTTATGATTATTTTTCAAGAGCATATTCTTAAATTTCACCAACTCGAACAGAAGAACCGTATCGTTTAAAAAGAAAGAGTAAATAAAGAGAGAATAGAGGGATAAATAGCGGGCTGAATTAATCATGTATAATCAGAAAAAGCGGGGATCGTTTATCTTCTGTATGGAAAAGTCGGAGCATTTCACCTCGCTTTCGATCCTGTGTTAGGATGACTTTTGTTGTTGTTGGTCATAATTCATCAGACTGGACGCTATGAACGCATTTGATTCGCAAGCAGAAGATTCTCCATCCACCATCGGTAACAGTTTGCGCCGCCGCCCGCTGGCACGCAAAAAACTCTCTGAAATGGTTGAAGAAGAGCTGGAGCAGATGATCCGCCGCCGTGAATTTGGCGAAGGGGAACCGTTGCCGTCCGAGCGCGAACTGATGGCATTCTTTAACGTCGGACGCCCGTCGGTGCGTGAAGCGCTGGCCGCGCTGAAACGCAAAGGTCTGGTGCAAATCAACAACGGGGAACGCGCGCGCGTCTCGCGCCCCTCAGCGGACACCATCATTAGCGAACTTTCCGGTATGGCGAAAGATTTTCTCTCGCATCCTGGCGGCATTGCGCATTTTGAGCAGTTACGCCTTTTCTTTGAATCGAGCCTGGTGCGTTACGCCGCTGAGCACGCTACAGACGAACAGGTAGCCCTGCTGAGCAAAGCCCTGGAGATCAACAGTCAGTCGCTGGATGACAATAGCCAGTTCATTCGCTCCGATGTCGATTTTCACCGCGTGCTGGCAGAGATCCCCGGCAACCCGATCTTTATGGCGATCCACGTCGCGTTGCTCGACTGGCTGATCGCTGCGCGTCCGAAAGTTGCCGATGAAGCGCTGTATGAACATAACAGTGTGAGTTATCAACAGCATATCGCGATTGTCGATGCGATCCGCGCCCATGATCCTGACGAAGCGGATCGCGCTTTGCAATGCCACCTCAACAGCGTTTCTGCCACCTGGCACGCCTTCGGTAAAGCCAAAAAATCCCGCAAGTAATCCCCGTATTGCGATCGGTTTAGTGAAGTCGATCGCACAATAAGCTTTCTGTATTACGCTGTCGTAAAAACGATCTGGTATAACAGGTATAAAGGTACACAGTTAATCAGTTTTAAACACCACTACGAGGTATTTATGGCAAGCAATTTACGTGGCGTGATGCCCGCACTCCTGACCCCTTTCGACGCCCAGCAGAAAGTTGATAAAGACAGCCTGCGCCGCCTGGTGCGATTCAACATTGATCAGGGAATTGATGGGGTATATGTCGGAGGTTCCACCGGGGAAGCCTTCGTGCAAAGCCTTGCCGAGCGCGAAGAAGTGCTTGAAATCGTGGCAGAAGAGGGCAAAGGAAAAATCACCCTGATTGCTCATGTGGGGTGCGTCAGCACGGCAGAAAGTCAGCAGCTGGCAGCCGCGGCCAACCGTTACGGTTTTGATGCTGTCTCCGCAGTGACACCGTTCTACTACCCGTTCAGCTTTGAAGAACATTGCGATCACTACCGTGCGATTATCGATTCTGCTGATGGATTACCTATGGTGGTTTACAACATCCCGGCGCTGAGCGGTGTCAAACTGACGCTGGATCAAATAAACACGCTGGTCACGTTGCCAGGCGTTGGCGCCCTGAAACAGACTTCAGGCGATCTCTATCAGATGGAGCAGATCCGTCGCGCGCATCCTGATCTGGTGCTCTACAACGGTTACGACGAGATCTTCGCTTCCGGTCTGCTGGCGGGCGCGGATGGTGGGATCGGCAGCACCTACAACATTATGGGCTGGCGCTACATGGGGATCGTACAGGCTCTGCAAGAAGGGAATATTGCTAAAGCGCAGCAGTTACAGCGCGAATGTAACAAGGTGATCGACCTGCTGATCAAAGTGGGCGTGTTCCGTGGTCTGAAAACCGTGCTGCACTACATGGATGTTGTCTCTGTTCCGCTATGTCGCAAACCGTTTGCGCCTGTGGATGAAAAATATCTGCCAGAACTGCAAGCATTGGCCAACCAACTGCTGGCGGAAAAGGCGTAACAGCGGATAGCCAGGGCGCTTTACCAGGCCGGCCTACTGATATCGAACGTAGGCCGGATAAGGCAATGTCGTCATCCGGCACAACAACAAAAATCGTCGGGAGAGTAAAATGAGTACTTATGCCCAGAGCATCCCGTGGTATCGCCATCTCAACCGTGCACAGTGGCGGGCATTTTCTGCCGCCTGGTTAGGGTATGTGCTTGATGGATTTGATTTTGTATTAATTGCACTTGTATTGACTGATGTACAAAGTGAGTTTGGGTTGACGACGGTTCAGGCGGCAAGTTTGATCTCGGCAGCCTTTATTTCCCGTTGGTTCGGCGGGCTGATGCTTGGCGCCATGGGGGACCGTTACGGTCGCCGTCTGGCAATGGTCAGTAGCATTATCCTTTTTTCCGTCGGTACGCTGGCCTGCGGTTTTGCCCCCGGTTACACCACCATGTTTATCGCTCGTCTGGTCATTGGTATGGGCATGGCAGGCGAATATGGTTCAAGCGCTACCTACGTGATTGAGAGCTGGCCGAAGCAACTGCGTAACAAAGCCAGCGGATTTTTGATCTCCGGTTTCTCTATTGGCGCGGTTATCGCAGCCCAGGTCTACAGTCTGGTGGTGCCCATTTGGGGCTGGCGAGTCCTCTTTTTCATTGGCATTTTACCGATCGTCTTTGCCCTGTGGCTGCGGAAAAATATTCCGGAAGCGGAAGACTGGAAAGAGAAACATGAAGGAAAAGCGCCGGTACGTACCATGGTCGATATTCTCTACCGGGGCGAGCATCGGGTCATTAATATCCTGATGACCATCGTGGCGGCGACCGCTCTGTGGTTCTGCTTCGCAGGCAATCTGCACAATGCCGCAATTGTGGCGGCTTTAGGCCTGCTGTGCGCCGTCATCTTCATCAGCTTTATGGTGCAGAGTAGCGGTAAACGCTGGCCAACAGGCGTCACGCTTATGCTGGTGGTGCTGTTTGCGTTCCTCTACTCCTGGCCTATTCAGGCATTACTCCCGACTTATCTCAAAACTGAACTGTCCTATGACCCGCACACGGTGGCGAATGTCCTGTTCTTCAGCGGATTTGGCGCGGCGGTAGGCTGCTGCGTGGGCGGTTTCCTTGGCGACTGGCTGGGTACCCGCAAAGCCTATGTTTGCAGCCTGCTGGCCTCACAGTTACTCATTATCCCGGTCTTTGCCATTGGTGGCTCAAATGTATGGGTATTGGGTTTACTGCTGTTCTTCCAGCAGATGCTGGGGCAGGGGATCTCAGGGATCCTGCCAAAACTGATTGGCGGATATTTTGATACCGACCAGCGCGCGGCAGGTCTGGGCTTTACCTATAACGTGGGTGCCCTTGGTGGCGCGCTGGCGCCGATCCTTGGTGCATTGATCGCGCAGCGCCTGGATCTGGGCACCGCCCTGGGATCGCTCTCCTTTAGCCTGACGTTTGTGGTGATCTTGCTGATTGGTCTTGATATGCCGACCCGCGTTCAGCGCTGGCTGCGTCCAGAAGCGCTACGTACCCATGACGCTATCGACGGCAAACCGTTTAGCGGCGTCGTACCGTTGGGCGGTGACAAAAGCGCCTTAGTGAAAACGAAAAGTTGATCCGCTTGCCCGGTCGCGTACCGGGCAATCTTTGTAGGGGAAGAAGCATGTTGTTACCTGATAAAAGATGTACTGCTATCACGCGACTGGAATCCCGTTGTCAGTGGCATCAGGAGGCGCAATGACGACGTTGGCAATAGATATTGGCGGCACCAAACTGGCCGCCGCGCTGGTGGGCGATGATCTGCAGATTCGTGAACGCTGTGAACGTCCCACCCCTGCCAGTAAAACACCGGATGCGTTGCGTGAAGCCTTAAAAGTGCTGATTGAGCCGCTGCAAACTCAGGCGAAACGGGTGGCTATTGCCTCGACCGGCATTATTCATCAGGGCGTATTACTGTCGATTAATCCGCAAAATTTGGGCGGGCTGATGCATTTCCCGCTGGTACACACCTTAGAGGAACTGACCGGTTTACCCGCGCTGGCGGTGAATGATGCTCAGGCAGCGGCCTGGGCGGAATACCATGCCATTGCGGAAGATATCAGCGACATGGTGTTTATCACGGTTTCAACTGGCGTCGGGGGAGGCATCGTCAGCGGCGGTAAATTACTGACCGGAGTGGGGGGACTTACCGGACATCTGGGACATACGCTGGCGGATCCGCAGGGGCCGGTGTGTGGCTGCGGTCGCGTGGGCTGTGTGGAAGCGATCGCCTCCGGGCGCGGGATCGCGGCGGCAGCTCAGGGTGAGCTTACCGGCTGTGATGCAAAAACGATATTTGCCCGGGCGACCGAAGGGCATGAGCAGGCAATACGGTTGGTCCAACATTCCGCCCAGGTGCTGGCACGCTTAATTGCTGATGTGAAAGCCACCACTGATTGCCAGCGGGTGGTCATTGGCGGCAGCGTGGGCCTGGCGCAAGGGTATCTGGCGCAGGTTCGTCACTTTCTGGCGCAGGAGCCGTCGGTGTATCACGTGGCGTTGAGTGCGGCACATTACCGGCATGACGCCGGGTTATTAGGGGCTGCGTTGATAGCTCAGGGAGGCAGATGATGATAATGGGAGACATGCAGTTGCTACCAACTGCGGGGTTACATCCGGTACTGGAAGAGGCACTGACGCTGGCGTTAGCAGCCCGGCCACAGGAAAAAGCACCAGGGCGCGTTGAGTTGCGTGGTGACGATATCTTTATGAATGTGATGCAGTTTGCCACACAGCCTTCGCAGGAGAAGAAGGCGGAACTGCATGAAAAGTACATTGATATTCAACTGTTGCTGACGGGGGAGGAACGTATTCTGTTCGGCATCACCGGCTCTGCGCGTCAGTGTGAAGAGATGCATCTTGAGGATGATTATCAGCTGTGTACGCACATTGACAATGAACATGCGCTGCTGTTGAAACCGGGCATGTTTGCAGTATTTATGCCCGGAGAGCCGCATAAGCCGGGCTGTGTTGTTGATGTTCCACGGGAGATCAAGAAGGTGGTCGTGAAGGTGCGAGCGAGTTTATTCAACGCATAAAAAAGCCGGATGGCGGCTTCGCCTTATCCGGCCTGGAATGTACGCAAAACGGTAGGCCGGATGAGGCAGTGAGGCCGCCATCCGGCACTGAGGCTTACACTTCCAGCCAGTTCATGATCCCGTCAGCGGCTTTACGACCTTCGGCAATTGCTGTTACCACCAGATCCGAACCGCGCACGATATCACCGCCGGCGAAGATTTTCGGATTGCTGGTCTGGAAGGCGTTGTCGCTGCCTTCCGGTGCGATAATCCGCCCCTGAGAATCCAGCTCAACGCTGTGTTGCGCCAGCCATTCCATGCTGTGCGGACGGAAACCAAATGCCATCACCACCGCGTCTGCCGGAATAACGTGTTCGGAACCGGCAACGATCTCCGCGCGACGACGACCTTTTGCATCCGGGGCACCCATCTCGGTGCGCGCCATTTTCACGCCGCTCACCTTGCCGTTCGCGTTCACTTCAATGCCCAGCGGCTGAATGTTGAACTGGAATTCGACACCTTCTTCACGCGCGTTTTTCACTTCGCGTTTTGAACCCGGCATGTTCTCTTCATCGCGACGATAGGCACAGATTACGTGCGCGGCATTCTGACGAATGGAGGTACGCACACAGTCCATCGCGGTATCGCCGCCGCCGAGAACGACCACGCGTTTGCCTTCCATGCTGACGAACGGCTCGTCGGTGGTTTCACCGTAGCCCATCAGCTGTTTGGTGTTGGCAATCAGGAATGGCAGAGCGTCAAACACGCCATCGGCATCCTCGTTCTCCAGACCACCGCGCATAGACTGGTACGTCCCGACACCGAGGAAGACGGCATCATACTCTTTCAGCAGGTCACTGAGCTGGATGTCACGCCCCACTTCAACATTGAGCCTGAACTCAATACCCATGCCGGTGAAGATTTCACGGCGGCGAGTCATCACCTCTTTTTCCAGCTTGAACGCAGGAATACCAAAGGTCAGCAGGCCGCCGATCTCCGGATGCCTGTCAAACACCACCGCCTTCACGCCGTTGCGGGTCAGCACATCGGCACAGGCCAGCCCTGCGGGACCTGCACCAATGATGGCCACACGTTTGTCGGTCTGGCGTACGCCGGTCATATCCGGACGCCAGCCCATCTCGAAGGCTTTATCGTTGATATAGCGTTCGATGTTGCCGATAGTCACCGCGCCAAACTCATCGTTCAGCGTACAGGAACCTTCGCACAGTCTGTCCTGCGGGCAGACGCGACCACATACTTCCGGCAGGGTGTTGGTCTGGTGAGACAACTCCGCCGCTTCAAAAATACGCCCTTCATTCGCCAGCTTCAGCCAGTTCGGGATGTAGTTGTGAACCGGACATTTCCACTCGCAGTACGGGTTGCCGCAGGAGAGACAGCGATCCGCCTGCGCTTTAGCCTGACCTTCGGAAAACGGCTCGTAGATTTCAACAAATTCGATTTTGCGAATCTTCAGCGGTTTTTTCGGCGGATCAACGCGCTGCAGGTCGATAAATTGGTATACGTTTTGACTCATTGCTGCTACCCCTTACTGCGCCTGCACACGCAGCTCAGCTGCGCTACGACTACGATGGCCCAACAGTGCTTTCACATCACTGGACTTCGGTTTAACCAGCGCGAATTTCGCTGAGAAAGCGGGCCAGTTCGCCAGAATTTCTTCACCACGTTGAGAACCGGTATGCTGCACATGCTCGGTGATCAAACCGCGCAGGTGTTCTTCGTGGATAGCCAGCGAGTCTACGCTCAGCACTTCCACCAGCTCCGGGTTTACGCGTTTGCGGAAATCGCCGCTCTCGTCCAGTACGTAGGCGAATCCACCTGTCATGCCCGCGCCAAAGTTCACCCCGGTTTTACCGAGAATGCACACAATACCGCCGGTCATGTATTCACAACCATTGTCGCCAATGCCTTCCACGACAGTGATAGCGCCGGAATTACGAACACCGAAACGTTCACCTGCACGGCCAGCGGCGAACAAACGTCCTCCGGTGGCGCCATACAGACAGGTGTTGCCGATAATGCTCGCCTCATGGCTGCGGAAGGCCGAACCGACCGGAGGACGCACCGCCAGTAAGCCGCCTGCCATACCTTTGCCGACATAGTCGTTGGCATCACCGGTCAGGTACAACTCCACACCGCCTGCGTTCCATACGCCGAAGCTTTGGCCTGCTGTACCGCTGAAGTGTGCTTTGATAGGGTCCGCCGCCAGTCCCTGATCGCCATGCGTTTGCGCAATATAGCCAGACAGCGATGCGCCGACGGAACGGTCAGTGTTGCGAATATCAAACCAGAATGTTTTGCTCTGGCACTCGTCGACGAACGGTTTTGCCTGTTGCAACAGCTGCGTGTTCAGGATGCCGTTATCGAACGGTGGATTGTTTTCCGTACAGAACAACGCCTTGCCGGGGTGAGGCTCAGCCGTTTCCAGCAGTCGCGACAGCTCCAGTTTCTGCTGTTTGGCGGTAAACCCTTCCAGCTCTTTGAGCAGATCGGTACGGCCAATCAGATCCACCAGACGCGTCACGCCCAGTTGCGCCATCAATTCACGGGTTTCGCGGGCGATAAATTCAAAGTAGTTGGTCACTTTGAACGGCAGACCGTGATAGTGGTTCTTACGCAGTTTGTCGTCCTGGGTTGCCACGCCCGTTGCACAGTTATTCAGGTGGCAAATACGCAGGTATTTACACCCAAGCGCTACCATCGGGCCAGTACCGAAACCGAAGCTTTCCGCACCCAGAATGGCCGCTTTGATGATATCGACGCCGGTTTTCAGGCCGCCGTCGACCTGCAAACGGATCTTATGACGCAGACCGTTAGCCACCAGTGCCTGCTGGGTTTCCACCAGCCCCAGTTCCCACGGGCAGCCCGCGTATTTCACTGACGAGAGCGGGCTCGCACCGGTGCCGCCGTCGTATCCGGCGATGGTGATCAAATCGGCATAGGCTTTCGCCACGCCGGTGGCGATGGTGCCGACGCCGGGTTCTGAAACCAGTTTCACGGAGATCATCGCTTTCGGGTTGACCTGTTTGAGGTCGAAAATCAGCTGCGCTAAGTCCTCAATAGAGTAGATATCGTGGTGCGGCGGCGGGGAGATCAGCGTCACGCCTGGCACCGAGTAGCGCAGTTTGGCGATATACGGGGTCACTTTGTCACCCGGCAATTGACCACCTTCGCCCGGTTTCGCGCCCTGCGCGACTTTAATTTGAATCACGTCGGCGTTCACCAGATACGCCGGGGTCACACCGAAACGACCGGAAGCCACCTGCTTGATGCGTGACACTTTGTTGGTGCCATAGCGCGCCGGGTCTTCACCGCCTTCACCGGAGTTCGAGTTGCCGCCGATGCTGTTCATCGCTTCCGCCAGCGCTTCGTGTGCTTCCGGGCTCAGTGCGCCGATAGACATCGCTGCCGTATCGAAGCGTTTGAACAGTTCCGTGGCGGGCTCGACTTTATCAATGCTCACGGCCGCTTCACCGGGAGTGATCGCCAGTAGATCGCGCAGCGTTGTCGCCGGGCGTTCGTTGACCAGTTTCGCGTACTCCTGATAGTCGCTGTATTCACCGCTCTGCACTGCTTGTTGCAGAGTGCGCACGACATCCGGGTTATAGGCGTGATATTCGCCGCCGTGAACATATTTCAGCAGGCCACCCTGAGCCAACGGTTTACGCGCCAGCCAGGCATGTTTGGAGAGATTCAGCAGGTCTTGCTGGAAGTCTGTAAAACCGGCGCCGCTGATACGGCTGACCACGCCCTGGAAGCATAAGCTGACCACATCATCATGCAGACCGACGGCTTCAAACAGTTTTGAGCAGCGGTAAGAGGCGATGGTCGAGATGCCCATTTTGGACATGATCTTGTAAAGACCTTTGTTGATGCCGTTACGGTAGTTCAGCATCACGGTACGATAGTCTTTCGCAATCGCGTGGGTGTCGCTCAGACGGCCCAGCGTCTCATACGCGAGGTAGGGATAGATTGCCGTCGCACCGAAGCCCAGCAGCACGGCAAAGTGGTGCGGGTCGCGTGTGCTGGCGGTTTCGACAATGATGTTCGCATCACAGCGCAGACTTTGTTCGACCAGACGGGTCTGTACAGCGCCAACCGCCATCGGAGCCGGAACCGGCAAACGGTTTTTGCCGATGTTACGGTCAGAGAGCACCAGCAATACGGTGCCGTTGCGTACCATTTGCTCGGCTTTGTCGCACAGCGCTTTTACCGTCTCTTCCAGCGTGGTTTCTGTCACGTCGAAAGTGATGTCCAGCGTATCCGCGCGATAATGCTCCTCTTTCATGGTGGTGAGCTGTTTGAAATCGGAGTACAGCAAAATGGGCGATTTGAAGCTTAAACGGTGCGCCTGGCCTTCTGCTTCGCAGAAGACGTTCATCTCACGACCAATACTGGTGGCCAGCGACATCACGTGTGCTTCGCGCAGCGGATCGATCGGCGGGTTGGTGACCTGCGCGAACTGCTGGCGGAAGTAGTCGTAAATGATACGTGGCTGGCTGGAGAGCACGGCAAACGGGGTGTCGTCGCCCATTGACCCCACGGCTTCCTGACCGTTTTCGCCCAACACGCGGATCACGGAATCCAGCTCTTCGGCGCTGTAGTTAAACTGTTTCTGGTAGCTGGCGAGAGTGTCGTCATCCAGCTCACGTTGACCCACCTGGTCATCGGCCAGTTCTTCAAACGGCACCAGACGGCGGACGTTTTTCTCCATCCACTCTTTATACGGATGGCGGCTTTTCAGGTCGTCGTCAGTTTCCGCAGAGTGCAGGATGCGTCCACCGCGGGTATCGATCACCATCAGTTCGCCGGGGCCGACGCGGCCTTTCTCGACCACTTCATCAGGCTGGTAATCCCAGATCCCCACTTCAGAAGCACAGGTGATCAGCTTATCTTTGGTGATGACGTAGCGCGCCGGGCGCAGACCGTTACGGTCAAGGTTACAGGCCGCAAAGCGACCATCAGACATTACGATGCCTGCCGGGCCGTCCCACGGCTCCATGTGCATAGAGTTAAAGTCAAAGAAGGCGCGCAGATCCGGATCCATATCCGGGTTGTTCTGCCAGGCTGGCGGTACCAGCAAGCGCATGGCGCGGATGATATCCATCCCGCCGGCCAGCAACAGTTCCAGCATGTTATCCAGTGAACTGGAATCTGAGCCGGTTTCGTTGACGAACGGGGCGGCGGACTGCAAATCCGGGATCAGCGGCGTCTGGAATTTATAGGTGCGGGCGCGCGCCCACTGGCGGTTGCCGGGGATGGTGTTGATCTCACCGTTGTGCGCCAGGTAGCGGAACGGCTGCGCCAGCGGCCAGCGCGGCACGGTGTTGGTGGAGAAGCGCTGGTGGAACAGGCAGATAGCCGATTCCAGACGCAGGTCCGCGAGGTCCAGGTAAAAGCGCGGCAGATCCGCCGGCATACACAGACCTTTATAAATGTTCACCAGGTTCGACAGACTGCAAACGTAGAAGTCTTTATCTTCCTGCAGACGTTTTTCAATGCGGCGGCGGGCGATAAACAGGCGGCGTTCCATATCACGTGGACGCCAGCCCGCAGGCGCGTTAACGAAAATTTGCTCAATACGTGGCAGAGAGGAGAGGGCGATTTCACCGAGAACACCTTCGTTGGTCGGTACTTCGCGCCAGCCAACAATCGACAGGGTTTCCTGCTGGAGTTCTTCTTCGACAATACGACGGGATACGGCCGCCAGCTCAGGATCTTTATTCAGAAAGATCATGCCGACAGCGTAGTTTTTGGCTAAACGCCAGCCGCGCTCTTCGGCAACAATGCGGAAAAAACGGTCAGGTTTTTGCAGCAGCAAGCCGCAGCCATCGCCGGTTTTACCGTCAGCGAGAATGGCGCCACGGTGCTGCATTCGGGCCAGCGCGTGTATAGCAGTACGCACTACCTTGTGGCTAGGTTCGCCTTCTATGTGGGCGATCAGGCCGAAACCACAGTTATCCCTCTCAAGAGATTTATCGTACAACATATCAGTGAACCTCCCCAGGCTCTGAGGGACGCCTCTCTGAACCGCTGCGCACGGGCACACCAAGAGCATGGCGACGGGGTTTGCGTGTCATACGCTTACCTCGCATTCGCCCTCTTTCATCCGTTTTGCGTAGGTCAAACAAGTTTGAGGACTTGCTGTCAGAGGGAATCTCAATTACTGCATAAATATGATGAGCACACTACTCATCCAGAAAGCTTCCAGCGGATTTCCAACTTATCGGGAATCCACACACAGGTCAAATGGCAATCTTATTTATGCAAAAATGTGCTATAGGTCGATTAATGTATTGAATATATTGAAAATAGTAGGTTTTTTACATTGATTTAACGCCTGGTATACGGAGCGGGGAGTGTGATCTGTCTCACTGTCTTGGAGGGCTGTTGGCCCCAGTCTACGCTTGATTATTCGTGAGATTCAGCATTTTATGCTGGTTTATTGATAGCTGGCGTTTCATGATACTGTTTTTACGCTGAAGCGCTCAGAAGATGAAAAAAAATGGCGGGAGATAAGGAAATGTAATCAACGCTATTTTGAATGAAATTTCGTTTATTTTGATTGGTTATGCAATTGATAAAAGGCCGCCGTGGCGATTGATCCAGGTCATCGCCGACAAAGGCTAAAAATGGCAGGCTTTGGCCTCTTTTCAAGGCGCGGTCTATCAGATTATGCAGTTACAGAAATTAGTCAATATGTTTGGTGGGGATCTTTCACGTCGTTATGGGCAAAAGGTTCATAAACTGACGTTGCACGGCGGGTTTAGCTGTCCAAACCGTGATGGCACCATCGGACGTGGCGGATGCACCTTCTGTAACGTTGCCTCTTTTGCCGATGAAGCGCAGCAGCATCACTCCATTGCCGAGCAACTCGCACACCAGGCGAATTTGGTCAATCGCGCCAAACGTTATCTGGCCTATTTCCAGGCTTACACCAGCACCTTTGCCGAAGTACAGGTATTGCGCTCGATGTATCAACAGGCCGTAAGCCAGGCGAGCATTGTGGGATTATGCGTTGGCACGCGCCCAGACTGCGTTCCCGATGCGGTGTTGGATCTGTTGTGCGAATACAAAGATCAGGGCTATGAAGTATGGCTGGAACTGGGGCTGCAAACCGCACACGACAAAACGCTACACCGCATCAATCGTGGTCATGATTTTGCCTGTTATCAGCGAACGACCCAACTTGCCCGTGAGCGCGGGTTAAAAGTCTGCTCGCACCTTATTGTCGGCCTGCCTGGCGAGGGGCAGCGCGAATGTCTGCAGACGCTGGAGCGTGTCGTGGAAACCGGCGTCGAGGGTATTAAGTTGCATCCGCTGCACATTGTTAAAGGCAGCATAATGGCGAAGGCGTGGGAAGCGGGACGCTTAAGCGGCATTGCGCTGGAGGATTACACCGTTACCGCAGGCGAGATGATCCGCCATACGCCGCCGGAGGTGATTTTCCACCGCATCTCTGCCAGCGCCCGTCGGCCAACATTACTTGCCCCGCTGTGGTGCGAAAACCGCTGGACCGGGATGGTGGAGCTGGATAAGTACCTGAATGAACACGGCGTGCAGGGCTCAGCACTGGGACGTAGTTGGGTGATGCCTGACAATGTGTCTTGATATGTAAGAGGGCACTGCGCGTATCCGGCCTGGCCTGGGAACAGCAGGCTAAATCAGGCGCTAGCCGTCATCCGGCGTAAAGATCGCTCTATTCACGCATTTTTCACACATTCTTCAACGCCTTGCTCATAATTGAGTATTATTGTGCCAGGTAGTCGTGAAGGAACCCTCTATGAAGCAAATCCGTATGCTGGCGCAGTATTATGTCGACCTGATGATGAAATTAGGTTTGGTGCGTTTTTCACTGCTGTTAGCGCTGGCGTTGGTCGTGCTGGCCATTGTGGTGCAGATGGCTGTCACCATGGTATTGCACGGCGAGGTCGAAAGTATCGATGTGATTCGCTCGATCTTTTTCGGCCTGCTCATCACCCCCTGGGCGGTCTATTTCCTGTCAGTGGTGGTGGAGCAACTGGAAGAGTCCAGGCAACGTTTGTCGCGTCTGGTCCAAAAGCTGGAAGAGATGCGTGAACGCGATCTCAAGCTCAACGTGCAGTTAAAAGACAATATTTCCCAGCTTAATCAGGAAATTGCGGACCGCGAAAAAGCAGAAGCGGAACGGCACTCGACGTTTGAGCAGCTTAAGGTGGAAATTAAAGAGCGTGAAGAGACGCAAATCCAGCTTGAACAGCAATCCTCTTTCTTACGTTCCTTCCTCGACGCTTCGCCGGATCTGGTTTTTTATCGTAATGAAGATAAAGAGTTTTCTGGCTGCAACCGTGCAATGGAACTGCTGACCGGGAAGAGCGAAAAGCAACTGGTCAACTTAAGACCTGTCGATGTGTACTCGCCAGAAGCGGCTGAGAAAGTGATTGAAACGGACGAGAAAGTTTTTCGTCACAATGTGTCGCTGACCTATGAGCAATGGCTGGATTATCCCGACGGTCGCAAAGCCTGCTTTGAAATTCGCAAAGTGCCTTATTACGATCGCGTGGGTAAGCGTCACGGTCTTATGGGTTTTGGCCGTGATATTACCGAACGCAAGCGCTATCAGGATGCGCTTGAGCGCGCCAGCCGCGATAAAACGACGTTTATTTCAACCATCAGCCATGAATTACGCACCCCGCTGAACGGTATTGTCGGTTTGAGTCGCATTCTGCTCGACACTGACCTGACGAGCGAACAGGAAAAATACCTGAAAACTATCCATGTTTCAGCGGTGACGCTGGGTAATATTTTCAACGATATTATTGATATGGATAAGATGGAGCGGCGTAAGGTTCAACTGAATAATCAGCCAATAGATTTCACCAGCTTTATGGCGGATCTCGAGAACCTCTCCGGTTTGCAAGCTCAGCAGAAAGGGCTGCGTTTTGTCCTTGAACCGACCTTGCCATTACCGCATAAGGTGATTACTGACGGCACGCGACTGCGTCAGATCCTGTGGAATCTGATCAGTAACGCCGTTAAGTTCACCCAGCAAGGTCAGGTGACGGTGCGGGCCCGTTTTGATGAAGGCGATATGCTGCACTTTGAAGTCGAAGATTCCGGGATCGGTATCCCGCAGGACGAGCAGGATAAAATCTTCGCCATGTATTATCAGGTGAAAGACAGCCACGGCGGTAAACCCGCGACGGGCACCGGGATTGGTCTTGCTGTATCACGTCGTCTGGCCAAAAACATGGGCGGCGACATTACGGTTTCCAGCCAGCCGGGCCACGGCTCTGTCTTTACGCTCACCGTGCATGCTCCCGCCGTTGCGGAAGAAGTGGAAGATGCCTTTGAGGAAAACGAGTTACCGCTGCCTGCGCTTAATGTACTGCTGGTCGAAGACATTGAACTGAACGTGATTGTCGCGCGTTCGGTGCTGGAAAAGTTGGGTAACAGCGTGGATGTGGCGATGACCGGAAAGGCCGCATTAGACATGTTTACCCCGGGCGAATACGATTTGGTGCTGCTGGATATTCAATTGCCGGACATGACCGGGCTGGATATCTCCCGGGAACTCACCCAGCGCTATGCGCGGGAAGACCTGCCGCCGCTGGTGGCATTGACCGCCAACGTGCTGAAAGACAAAAAAGAGTATTTAGATGCGGGAATGGACGATGTGCTGAGCAAGCCGTTGTCCGTTCCAGCGCTAACGGCCATGATTAAAAAATACTGGGATACCCGTGATAAAGAGGAGAGCACTGTGACACCTGAAGAAAGCAGTAAATCGCAAGCGCTGTTAGATATCCCGATGTTAGAGCAGTACATCGAACTGGTTGGGCCGAAGTTAATTACCGACGGTCTGGCGGTGTTTGAGAAGATGATGCCGGGTTATTTAAGTGTGCTGGAATCCAATTTAACGGCGCGTGACAAAAAAGGTGTTGTTGAAGAAGGCCACAAAATTAAAGGTGCGGCGGGTTCCGTTGGCCTGCGCCACCTGCAACAACTCGGCCAGCAAATTCAATCTCCGGATCTCCCGGCCTGGGAAGATAACGTGGGTGAATGGATTGAAGAGATGAAGCAGGAGTGGCAGCACGATGTCGCTGTCCTGAAAGCCTGGGTGGCAAACGCTGGAAAAAAATGACCCCGGCTTGACCGGGGTGCGCGAACACTGCGCCAACACCAGGGAAATCGTGGCTGCGCCGTACGTTATAGTAATGATTTACAAGGGCGCAGCTCTATTTTTCAGGCCGCACGCAGTTAAGATAGCAACATCTTAAATGTTTTGTTACATGAATCAGCAAAATGTGTGAAGCGTAGCATTCTTATTACAATTATTAATACGTTTCAGTCAGATGCGAAAAGGACGATGACGATGAAAAAAATTGGTGTAGTGCTCAGTGGCTGTGGTGTTTATGACGGTTCTGAAATTCATGAAGCCGTTTTGACCTTACTGGCGATAGCCTGTAATGACGCTCAGGCCATCTGTTTTGCACCTGACCGGCAGCAAACGGATGTGATTAATCATCTGACTGGCGAAACGATGGCAGACTCACGCAATGTTCTGATTGAAGCGGCGCGTATTACGCGGGGCGATATTCGCCCGCTGGCCCTGGCTGTTGCCAGCGACCTGGATGCGCTGATTGTCCCCGGCGGTTTTGGGGCAGCGAAAAACCTAAGTAATTTCGCCAGTCAGGGCAGTGAATGCCGGGTCGACAGCGATCTGGCTGCGCTGGCGGTGGCAATGCATCAGTCGGGTAAACCACTGGGATTCATGTGCATTGCGCCCGCGATGTTACCGAAAATTTTCGATTTTCCACTGCGCGTGACCATCGGTACCGATATTGATACGGCTGAAGTGCTGGAAGATATGGGCGCAGAGCATGTGCCGTGCCCGGTCGACGATATTGTGGTGGATGAAGACAACAAAATTGTTACCACGCCTGCGTATATGCTGGCGCAGGATATTGCTCAGGCATCACTCGGTATCGAAAAACTGGTGTCGCGCGTACTGGCTTTAACCGAATGAGTAAAGAGCACGATAAACCGCTGGCTATCCTAAAGCGCTTTTTTCTGCGCGCGGTTATCGTGCTGGCGGCTTTTTGGGGCGGGGGGATCACGTTCTTCAGCGTGGTGCCCGTACCCTTCTCGGCGGTCATGGTGGAGCGGCAAATTGGCGCATGGTTGCAGGGCAACGTTGACTACGTGGCGCATTCTGACTGGGTTAGCATGGACGAAATTTCTCCGTGGATGGGGCTGGCGGTGATTGCTGCAGAAGATCAGAAATTCCCCGACCACTGGGGATTTGATATGGCTTCCATCGAGAAAGCGCTGGCGCACAATGAACGCAATGAGAACCGTATTCGGGGGGCGTCTACGTTATCGCAGCAGACCGCGAAAAACCTGTTCTTATGGGATGGTCGCAGTTGGGTGCGTAAAGGGCTGGAAGCCGGTTTAACATTAGGGATGGAAACGGTCTGGAGTAAAAAGCGTATTCTGACGGTCTATCTGAATATCGCGGAGTTTGGGAACGGAATTTTTGGCGTGGAAGCTGCCGCACAGCATTATTTTCACAAACCCGCCAGTCGGTTAACGATGTCGGAGGCGGCGCTGTTGGCTGCGGTGCTACCGAATCCTTTACGGTTTAAAGCCAGTGCGCCTTCAGGTTATGTACGTAGCCGCCAGGCGTGGATCCTTCGCCAAATGCGCCAGCTAGGTGGAGAGTCATTTATGACTCGCCACCGTCTGTACCAATAAACGGGCATTACGCTTCGCGGGAAGACAGGGCCAGTGTATTTCTGTCTTTCGACGACGTGTCTTTCTTCAGCGCTACCGCAAGTGCGGGTTGGGCGATAAACCGCTCCCACAATCTTTGTTGTTTACGCGCACAGAACCATTTCGACCAGGTCGCCAGTGGAATAAACGTACTCTCCCCGATATTGTCGCAAATCACCGGGATCACCTCTGATTCGTTGATGCGATGACACAGAATATTCTGCGGCTTCAGGGTCATAGTGACAATACGGTTGTCATGCAAATAGCGTTTGAGCTTTTTCAGGAGTTGACGCAAGACAACGACGTCTTCTTCATAGCGACACTGGGCAGCAAACTCCGTCAACGTGACGGACGGTTTGCCATCAAAGTCGGCGATGACATCGTAGACGTAACCTGTACCACAGTCGGTTTCCACCGTGCCGTAATAACGCGGAATACCGCTCCAGTCTTTCAGGTGGCGTGACAGGTGCGCGTAATATTTCAGCTCGCGTCGGATTTCTTTGTCGCCGCCATCCCCATTGTGGTAGACGATTTTAATACAACGCCGGGCATCATCCGGATGCGCATAACATTTACGATGTCTTCCGGTGCCCAGGGGGATCTGTTGGGATAAACGTATCATGAGATCTCTGGAAATGTTTTCTGACATAAATCCAGTATGACCTTCCAACTTAAATGAATCTTAAACGATCAGTCTTAAGGTTTTCTTAATATTGTTATAGGGCAAAAAAGAGCACCAAATGTACAAATAATGTCTAAATGTAACGGTTGACAGGGGGCACCATGAAGGCGGTGAACTTTGTGGGTTTTCTGACGGGGGCAGTTCCGTTGCCGTGTATATACAGGTAGTCCCGCCCGGTAAGCGTCCTTATACCGGGTTGGCGGGTATCCTGCGGGAGATGTGGCGCTAACGCAGACTAACGTCCGGTTAGTCTTCGTCGAACCCTGAATTGAACAGCGCGATGACCGCCGCCAGCGCTTCTACTTCCTGAGGGCCGGTGGCTTCGATTTCGATTTGGCGTCCTTTCGCTGAGTCCAGCATTAGCAGTGCAATCACACTGTTTGCTTCAGCCTCAGTGCCTTCATCATTGCGTAATAATACTTCAGCTTCAAAACCCTGCATTAATTCAAAGAGTTTCATTGCTGGCCGGGCGTGCATACCCAGCTTATTCGTGACTTCAACAGTCTGCTTCACGGTCATGTTTTGCGTTTTTCCAGCGTACGATGGCGTGACTGCACATTCTTGCCGCGAGAACGGAAGTAGTCTGCCAACTGCTCTGCAATATACACCGAACGGTGTTTCCCGCCAGTACAACCAATGGCTACGGTGAGGTAGCTGCGGTTGTTTGTCTCCAGCATCGGTAACCATAGCTCAAGATAGCTGCGAGTCTGATATATAAAATTGTGTACTTCTGTGTGCCTGTCGAGGAACGCGGCAACCGGCTTATCCAGGCCTGTCATTGGGCGCAGTTTCGGGTCCCAGTGCGGGTTAGGCAGGAAGCGCACATCAAACACATAATCCGCATCAATCGGAATACCGTGCTTGAAGCCGAAGGATTCGAAGACCATCGTCAGTTCGCGTTCACGTTTGCCCAGCAGACGAGTTCGCAACATCTCTGCCAGTTCATGTACCGACATTTCTGACGTATCAACGATAAGATCGGCGCGGGAACGCAAAGGTTCCAGCAAATCACTTTCTTCATCAATGGCGCTTTCCAGCGACAGATTCTTGCTGGACAGCGGGTGCAGGCGGCGCGTGTCGCTGTAACGGCGAATTAACGTGTTGCGATCGGCATCGAGAAATAATAACTGAGGGGAGAAGGCATCCGGCAGGTTGTTCATTGCCTGCTCGAAAATCTCCGGTGATTCCGGCATGTTGCGCACATCGATGCTGACAGCCGCAGAAATTTGGCGATCGGCCAGGGTTCGGGCCAGATCGGGCAACAGCACTACGGGAAGGTTATCCACGCAGTAAAAACCCATATCTTCCAGCGCACGCAGGGCGACAGACTTACCTGACCCTGAACGACCGCTGACGATCATCAGTACCATGTACCGTTTCTCCTCACAACGACAAAAAGGGATGCCATTGGGTTGTTATGCTTCATCCTGTTCACCTTCGGTGTCAGTGATGATTTTATACAGTTCTTCGTCACTTTGGGCTGAGCGCAGGCGGCGGCAGATGGTTTTATCCGCCAGGCGTTTCGCTACCAGAGACAGCGTATGCAAATGCGTTTTGGTTTGGTCGGCAGGAACAAGCAAGGCAAAGAGCAAGTCGACAGGCTGATTATCTATAGCGTCGAAAGCAATCGGCGTTTCGAGTTGTACGAACACACCGACAGCGCGTAGCGTATCTTCTTCCAGCTTTCCGTGTGGGATTGCGATGCCATTACCAATCCCTGTACTGCCCATTTTCTCACGCGTCAGAATGGCTTCAAAAACCACTTGAGAGGGCAGGCTGAGCTGTTTTGCCGCCAGTTCGCTGATGATTTCCAGCGCGCGTTTTTTGCTTTGGCAGTGGACGCCACTGCGCGTACATTCCTGGTTAAGTACACTGCTCAGTTGTAGAGTCGAATCGTTATTTATCATAATTTCACCTAAGAACCTGCCCCATCCAACTGGCGGGTCAGATTCGGAGCGCTAACTGTACAAATGGCCCGTTGTGTTTCACAACAGGCCGTCCTGCACCCGTTAACTGCCCGGACTATTAGTGTTGTTTCAGTTTATCTTTATGTTTCGTTAACTGCCGGGCCAGTTTATCAATCAATCCGTCAATCGCGGCATACATATCCTGACCTTCGGCACTGGCATGAATCTCGCCGCCGTTCACATGCAGTGTCGCGTCCGAGGTGTGGGTCACTTTCTCCACTTTCAACACAATGTAGACCTGATTAATCCGATCAAAATACTGTTCAAGCTTAGCGAATTTGCTTGAAATAAACTCGCGCAAAGCTTCAGTAATTTCGACGTTATTTCCAGTAATGTTGAGCTGCATAGTGTCTTCCTTATCGGTTGGGTCACACCAGTTGTTTGCGCTGGTTAGACGGCGGAATGGATAAAGATTCTCGGTACTTCGCAACGGTACGACGCGCCACCATGATACCTTGTTCTGACAGCATAGAGGTTAACTTGCTGTCGCTCAGTGGTTTCGCGGGGTTTTCCGCAGCAATTAACTTCTTCACCAGCGCTCGTATCGCCGTGGACGAGGCTTCGCCGCCGCCTTCGGTATTGACGTGGCTGGAGAAGAAATATTTCAGTTCAAAAATCCCGCGCGGGCTGTGCAGATACTTCTGCGTCGTCACTCGGGAAATTGTCGACTCATGCATTTCGACGGCCTGGGCGATATCCGCCAGCACCATCGGTTTCATAAACTCTTCGCCCTGCTCAAAGAAGGCTTGCTGCTGCTCAACGATACAGCGGCTGACGCGCAGCAATGTATCGTTACGGCTTTCGAGACTTTTTATCAGCCACTTCGCATCCTGAAGATTGCTGCGGATAAACTGGCTGTCAGCATCGTTACGCGCTCCATGGCACATGGCGGCATAGTGCTGATTGATCTGCAAACGAGGAATGCTGTCGCTGTTCAGTTCCACCGTCCAGTGACCGTTATGTTTACGGACCAGCACATCAGGGATCACGTATTCCGGCTCGCCGGTCTGGATAGACTGCCCAGGTCTGGGATCGAGCGACTGAATAAGATTGACCGCTTCTTTGAGCACCTCTTCTTTCAGGCGGGTGACACGCATCAATGAGCGAAAATCGTGATTGGCCAACAGATCAAGGTGATCGCTGATGATCAGGCGAGCCTCTTGTAGCCAGGGGGTAGCAGTGTCGAATTGCGAGAGTTGGATCAGCAAACAGTCACGAAGATCTTTTGCCGCCACGCCGACAGGGTCAAAACGCTGAATGCGTTTAAGGACGGCTTCGACTTCATCAATGTCTACCTCTTCGTCACCCATGCTCTCAAGGATGTCATCCAGCGAGACAGTGAGATAGCCGGTTTCGTCTACTGCATCAACGATCGACGTGGCAATTGCCCGGTCGGTGTCAGAAAACGGCGTCAGCTCGACCTGCCACATCAGGTAATCCTGTAGCGACTGCGTGGTCTCACCCTGATAGATCGGCAGCTCATCGTCGATATAGTCGCCACTGGTTCCGGACGGCGTTCCTGCGGTGTAGATTTCATCCCAACTGGCATCAAGCGGCAGCTCTTCCGGCATCTCTTTTTGTTCGAGTGCGTCTGCGGTGTCCAGGGTTTCACTGTCCTGACTTTCCTGGGTGTCGATTTCTTCGTGAAGATCGGTTTGCTCGAGCAGTGGATTACTTTCCAGCGCTTGCTGAAGTTCTTGCTGAAGTTCCAGCGTGGACAACTGCAACAGACGGATTGCCTGTTGTAGCTGAGGCGTCATTGCCAGTTGTTGGCTGAGCCTGAGTTGCAAACCTTGCTTCATGTTCAGAGTGATTTTCTCCCGCTATGACGTCGCAATCTTCTACCCTATCAGAGTCTGAAGTCTTCCCCAAGGTATACACGTTTAACGTGATCGTCTTGCAGGATCTCTGTCGGTGTACCGTGTGCGATGAGGTGCCCCTGACTCACAATGTACGCGCGTTCGCAGACCGCCAGCGTTTCACGGACGTTATGGTCGGTGATCAATACGCCGAGTCCGCTGTCGCGCAGATGCTCAATGATGCGTTTAATATCGATAACAGAAATGGGGTCAACACCGGCAAAAGGTTCATCCAGCAGGATAAATTTAGGGTTTGCCGCCAGCGCACGGGCGATTTCCACACGACGGCGTTCACCACCGGAGAGCGACTGCCCCAGGTTGTCGCGCAGGTGCTCGATGTGAAATTCTTCCATCAGTTCATTGGCTCTGTCTTCGCGCTGTTCGCTCGACAGATCGTCACGGATTTGCAACACCGCCATCAGGTTATCAAATACGCTCAGGCGACGGAAAATGGAGGCTTCCTGCGGCAGATAGCCAATACCGCGGCGCGCACGCGCATGCAGCGGCAGCAGGCTGATATCTTCGTCATCAATAATGATGTTGCCTGCATCGCGCGGTACGATACCCACAACCATATAAAAGGTCGTGGTTTTACCCGCACCGTTTGGACCGAGAAGCCCCACGATCTCCCCGGAGTTGACGGTCAGACTGACATCTTCCACCACCCGGCGGCCCTTATAGGCCTTTGCAAGATTCTTTGCAGTTAATGTTGCCATAACGAATTAGTTACCCTTCTTCTGTGCCGGGGCCTGGCCTTTGTTTTTGTCTTGCAGCTGCGACGGAACCAGTACCGTGGTCACACGTTTGCCTTTTTCACTAAAGGCCTGCATTTTTTGCTCTTTCACCAGATAGGTGATCTTGTCGCCGGTAATGTTGCTGTCGAGCTGTTCCAGGTAGGCGTTGCCAGTGAGGATGACGAAATCTTTTGCCAGCTCATAATGCATTTTCGAGGCGCGGCCTTTTACTGGTTTACCGTTGTCCTGCATCTGATAGAAGGTGGCAGGGTTGCCGAAGCCATCAATCACTTCTTTGCCTTCTTCGCCACCCGGACGGGTAACTACCACTTTATCGGCGTTAATTTTAATGGTGCCCTGGGTGACGATGACGTTACCGGTGAAGGTGACGACATTGCCCTGCATGTCCAGGGACTGCTGGTCCGATTCAATATGAATCGGCTGCTCGGTATCGCCTGTAACGGCGAACACCGGAATGCTGGCGGCCAGAAGTGAGCTGGCAAGCACAAGATTAAGGCTGAGTTTGTTTGTTTTGAATTTCATAGGAGGTTCTAACCTTTTCAATCAGCTCGGCGTTCTTGCTGCGTAAGTTGCCGCGCATTTTCAGTCCGCTGGAGTTAAATGTTGTTCCGTATAACGTGACGAGATCGTCAGAAGTAACATCCTGCGTTACCAGATTGATCTTCGCGTTATCGGTCGTAATTCTGCGTAGTTGAGAGTCAGGCACCAACGCGTTGACTTCAACGTGGCCGTAGAGATACAGCATCCGGTCATCGGTCAACCTGGCTTTGTCGGCCTTAATCGACCATGTCGGGATTTTATCCTTATCAAAGGTGGTTAACACCGGGCGGGTAAACCACGAAACCGCCTGATCTGAATAGTATTCAACATGTTGAGCGATGAGGCGATAGTTCAGCGCCCCCTCAGGACTGTATACGACGGTATCCGTATGCTCACTTTTATAAGTGGGGTCGCTGTTATTCACGACAACCTGGGACGCATCGTCTTTATCGGCCAGATTGATACCGATAAGCACCAGAATGGCCAACGACAGCACAATGATAACCCAACGTCTGGTTTTACTCATATCGATTGCCCTTTGGCCTCATCCAGTTTGCCCTGTGCCAATAGTAATAAATCGCAAACCTCCCGCACGGCACCGCGACCTCCGTCAATACGTGTCACGTAATCGGCGCGTGGAATCAACAATGGGTGAGCGTCCGCCACCGCAACGCTCAGTCCCACTTTTTCCATCACAGGCCAGTCGATCAGATCATCACCGACATAGGCGACGTTTTCTGGCGCCATGCCCAGTTTATTCAGCAGATCGGCAAATGCGATCAACTTGTCTGACTGACCCTGATAGAGATGAGTGATCCCAAGTGTGGCACAGCGATCTTCTACAAGTTTAGCTTTTCGTCCGGTAATAATGGCAACCTCAATACCGGAAGTGAGTGCGCAACGAATACCGTAGCCATCACGGACGTTGAAGGCCTTCAGCTCTTCACCGTTATTGCCCATATAAATCAGACCGTCAGACAGTACGCCATCAACATCGAGGATGAGAAGACGGATGTTTTCCGCCCTGGCGATGACCTGGGTGCTGACGGGTCCATAACAGGTCGCAAGCGACGCACCTGCTGTACTCATTTTTATTATCCTTGAGTTTCTACACTACGCCTGCACGCAGGAGATCATGCATATGTAACACACCGAGTAACTGGTCGCCATCGGCAATCAGCACCGAGGTAATATGGCGGGATTGCATCAAATTCAGAGCATCAACGGCGAGAATACCTGGACGTACGCGAATACCCCCTGGTGTCATAACATCGGCAATCCCTAACTGGCGAACATCACCACCCATATCAAAGACGCGACGTAAATCACCATCCGTGAAGATACCGTTAATCTTCATATCGTCATCACAAATGACGGTCATCCCAAGATTCTTACGCGTGATTTCCAACAGCGCATCACGCAGGCTGGCGTCCTTTTTCACATGCGGGATTTCATCACCCGTATGCATGATATCGTTAACGCGTAGCAAAAGTTTACGTCCAAGTGCCCCGCCCGGATGGGATAACGCGAAGTCTTCTGCGGTGAATCCTCGGGCTTTTAATAAGGCGACGGCAAGCGCGTCCCCCATCACCAATGTGGCGGTGGTGCTGCTGGTTGGCGCCAGACCCAGCGGGCAGGCTTCCCGGGGCACTTTAACACACAGATGCACATCTGCGGCACGTGCCATGCTGCTTTCTGGTCGGCCGGTTATACAGATGAGTGGGACATGCAGGCGCTTGAGTACGGGGATCAACGCCGTGATTTCACTCGATTCGCCGGAGTTTGAAATGGCAATAACCACATCCTGCGGCGACACCATGCCGAGATCGCCGTGCGCTGCTTCACCAGGATGAACAAAAAATGATGGCGTACCGGTACTGGCAAATGTTGCCGCCATTTTGCGCCCAATGTGCCCTGATTTCCCCATCCCCATCACGACGACTTTGCCCGCGCACCAGAACATTTTTTCACACGCAAGGGTGAAGTTCTGGTTGATGTACTGGCCTAGTTCGGCCAGGCCTTCACGTTCAATTTCCAGGACTTCTTTGCCTGCTAGCTGAAAGTCAAAACCCGGTTGCAACTCTAAGTGAGACATAATCCGTTTCCAGTTACCCAACGAGAAGTGGCGATATCCAGTACAGCATCGCCAGCCATATGATAAAACCGCCAGTCAACAACACGCCCGCGCCCCGACCTATTCGGCGCGAACGACGCCAGCAGAGTAACGCAAAAATAATACTGACCAGCAGCATGACACCGTAATCACGCCCAAAGGCCAAAAGGTTAACGCTACCCGGAGCGATCAGCGCCGGTAACCCCAACACGATAACGATATTAAAAATGTTAGCGCCGATGATGTTGCCGACGGCAATAGCATTTTCTCCTTTACGCACACCCGCGATAGCGGTCGCCAATTCAGGTAAACTGGTGCCGATAGCCACCACGGTTAACCCGATAGTCAGTTCGCTCGTGGCAAAATAATTGGCCAGTACAGTTGCGTTATCGACCACCATACGGGTTGCCATGGGCATGATAATCAGAGCGATGCCGAGCCACAAAAATGCAACGGGCAATCCGCCTTCACGCGGTAACTCTGCAACCTGTTCCCGGGTAAGGTTGTCATTACCCTTGCTGTCGGCCAGACGGGCGATTTTAACAATGAATAGCAGCCATAGCACAGCCAGAAGTAGGAGAAAGATTCCATCACTGCGGCTGAGTTGCCCATCGTGCAGGACATAACCTGCCAGAACGCTGACGAATAACATTAATGGCAATTCACGACGCAGAACATCAGAATGCACGGTAAAAGGGTGAAACAGTGCGGCCAGGCCTAAGATCAACAAAATATTGGTGATATTTGAACCCATTGCCGTACCGACAGCGAGATCGAGTTGTCCATGCAGCGATGCGGCGACCGACACGATAATTTCCGGTAACGATGTTCCGATACTGACCACCGTCATCCCAATGACGAGCGGCGGAATACCCAATGTTCGAAATAGAATGGAAGCGGCAAACACCAGGCGATCGGCACTGTAGACGACCAGAAGTAAACCAATAATTAACAGCGCCGTTGCTAAAAGCATCTAAAGTCCTTTCTTCAGGTATACTCGCCGGTCCACGGGAGAGATTGCCTGGAGGCCGTAACGAATTCTTAATTTTGACTTTATGCGGCTAAAAAGTAAAACAAATGCCAGCTTTAGCTAACCAGGGCGGGTAATATTCTGTAAATATGTTGGGTTCATGGTGAAATTCGACGCCATGATGAGATCAACAAAGTAATACGAAGGATGAATCAATGGGTCAGTCTGCGGCGAATTTAGTCGATATGCGCGACGTCAGCTTTACCCGTGGCGATCGCTGTATTTTCGATAATATTTCCCTGACGGTGCCACGTGGAAAGGTCACCGCGATCATGGGGCCGTCGGGCATCGGTAAAACCACGCTGTTACGCCTGATCGGTGGGCAGATCGCGCCTGACAAAGGAGAGATTCTGTTTGACGGCGAGAATGTTCCCGCCATGTCCCGTTCACGGCTATACACTGTACGTAAGCGTATGAGTATGTTGTTTCAGTCAGGGGCGCTGTTCACGGACATGAATGTGTTTGATAACGTGGCATATCCGCTGAGAGAGCATACGCATTTACCCGCAGCCCTACTCAAAAGTACCGTCATGATGAAACTTGAGGCTGTTGGGTTGCGCGGCGCTGCAAAATTAATGCCTTCTGAACTTTCTGGCGGTATGGCGCGACGGGCGGCGTTAGCGCGCGCTATTGCTCTGGAGCCGGATCTCATCATGTTTGATGAACCGTTCGTGGGTCAGGACCCTATCACCATGGGCGTGCTGGTGAAGCTGATTTCAGAACTGAACAGTTCACTGGGCGTGACCTGCGTTGTGGTGTCTCACGATGTTCCCGAAGTGCTGAGTATTGCGGATCACGCCTATATAATGGCGGATAAAAAAATTGTGGCTCATGGCAGTGCTCAGGCGCTGCAAGAGAACGCAGACCCACGCGTACGCCAGTTCCTTGACGGTATCGCCGACGGACCCGTTCCGTTCCGTTACCCCGCGGGCGACTATCACACCGATTTATTCGAAACAGGGAGTTAAGCCACTCATGCTGTTAAATGCGCTGGCATCACTCGGACACAGAGGGATCAAAACTCTCAGGACGTTCGGGCGGGCCGGGTTAATGTTATTCAATGCGGTGGTTGGTAAGCCGGAGTTTCGTAAGCATGCGCCGTTGCTGATTCGCCAGCTCTATAATGTGGGTGTCTTGTCGATGCTTATCATTATTGTGTCTGGTGTGTTCATAGGCATGGTGCTTGGACTGCAAGGCTATCTGGTGCTGACGACTTACAGCGCGGAAACCAGTCTCGGTATGCTGGTGGCGCTGTCGTTGCTGCGTGAACTGGGGCCGGTTGTTGCTGCACTGTTGTTTGCCGGGCGTGCCGGCTCTGCCTTAACCGCAGAAATTGGTCTTATGCGTGCGACCGAGCAGCTTTCCAGTATGGAAATGATGGCGGTCGATCCATTGCGCCGGGTGATTTCCCCGCGCTTCTGGGCGGGCGTTATTTCGTTGCCACTGCTCACCATTATTTTTGTGGCGGTGGGCGTCTGGGGCGGTTCGCTGGTTGGCGTAAGCTGGAAAGGTATCGATGCTGGTTTCTTCTGGTCGGCGATGCAGAACGCTGTCGACTGGCGCCTTGATCTTGTGAACTGTTTGATTAAGAGCGTGGTGTTTGCCATTACGGTAACGTGGATTGCACTGTTCAATGGATATGATGCGATCCCGACTTCTGCCGGGATTAGCCGGGCAACGACACGCACCGTTGTGCACGCGTCTCTGGCCGTTCTTGGTCTGGATTTTGTGCTGACCGCACTGATGTTTGGGAATTGAGTTCATGCAAACGAAAAAAAATGAAATTTGGGTGGGGATTTTCTTGTTGGTTGCGCTGCTGGCGGCGTTGTTTATCTGCCTGAAAGCGGCGAACGTCACCTCCATGCGTACGGAGCCGACCTACACGGTTTATGCGACTTTCGATAACATTGGTGGACTGAGAGAACGTTCTCCCGTCCGTATTGGCGGGGTGGTTGTGGGCCGGGTTTCAGATATCTCGTTAGATCCGAAAACCTATCTGCCACGCGTTACGCTGGATATTGAAGAGCGTTATAACCAAATTCCTGATACCAGTTCCTTGAGCATCCGTACCTCCGGTTTGTTGGGTGAGCAATACCTGGCTCTGAATGTCGGTTTCGACGATCCAGAGCTCGGAACGGCTATGCTCAAGGATGGCAGTACAATTCAGGACACCAAATCGGCAATGGTTCTGGAAGATATGATTGGTCAGTTCCTTTACAACAGCAACAGTAAAGGAGATGAGAATAAGAATTCTGGCGATGCGCCTGCCGCAACGGAAGGCAATAATGACGCTACTGGGCCTGCGGGCGCAACGAAATAATCTCAGGAGAATCGACGTATGTTTAAACGATTAATGATGGTAGCGCTGCTGGTGATTGCACCGCTGAGTGCTGCAACGGCGGCTGACCAGACCAACCCGTACAAACAGATGGACGAAGCGGCGCAGAAAACCTTTGACCGTCTTAAAAACGAACAGCCTAAAATCCGTGCTAACCCGGATTACCTACGTGATGTTGTTGATCAAGAATTGCTGCCGTATGTGCAGGTGAAATATGCTGGTGCGCTGGTCCTGGGGCGTTACTACAAAGATGCCACTCCGGCACAACGCGATGCCTATTTCGCCGCGTTTCGTGAATACCTGAAACAGGCTTATGGTCAGGCTTTGGCGATGTATCATGGCCAGACCTACCAGATTGCGCCGGAACAACCGCTGGGCGATGCGACTATTGTACCGATTCGCGTCACCATCAATGATCCGAACGGTCGTCCTCCGGTTCGCCTGGATTTCCAGTGGCGTAAAAACACGCAGACCGGTCACTGGCAAGCCTATGACATGATCGCGGAAGGTGTCAGCATGATCACCACTAAACAAAATGAGTGGAGCGACCTGCTGCGTACCAAAGGTATTGATGGCCTGACCGCACAGTTGAAATCTATCGCTCAACAAAAAATCACTCTGGAAGAGAAAAAATAATGACGCAGTCACTCAGCTGGACGCGTGAAGGTGAAAAGCTGGCGTTAGCGGGTGAACTGGATCAGGACGTGCTAAACCCGTTATGGGATGTACGTGTGGAGATCATGAAAGGTGTCACTTGCATCGATCTGAGCCAGGTTTCCCGGGTAGATTCGGGAGGGCTGGCGTTACTGGTCCATCTCATTAATCAGGCAAAACGGCAGGGTAATACTGTTTCGCTTAGGGGTGTAAACGACAAAGTTTATACGCTGGCGCAGCTTTACAATTTACCCAACGACGTGTTGCCACGCTAATTTTTGTAGGCCGGATAAGGCCTTGTGCCGCCATCCGGCAAAACCCCTGAAAGGGTGGCAACCACCAAAGCCTTGTCTGATTTATCGACGGGGCTTTTTGCTTATTTAAGACAGCGCCACTTTGCACTAAGATGTTGGGCTGTTTTCACTATTTGACGAATAAAGAGCCCATGGAAAATCATGAAATTCAGAGCGTGCTGATGAGCGCACTCTCCCTCCAGGAAGTCCACGTCTCTGGCGATGGCAGTCACTTTCAGGTTATTGCCGTGGGTGAGATGTTTGACGGCATGAGCCGGGTCAAGAAACAGCAAGCGGTCTATGGTCCGTTGATGGAGTACATTGCGGACAACCGCATCCATGCCGTGTCGATCAAAACATTCACGCCTGCTGAGTGGGCACGCGATCGCAAACTTAACGGTTTTTGAGCTACGGGTGACTCACCGGTAGCGAGTATGAATTCTTAACAGAGAACAGAATAATGGATAAATTTCGTGTTCAGGGGCCAACCACGCTCCAGGGCGAAGTCACAATATCAGGCGCTAAAAATGCCGCCCTGCCGATCCTCTTCGCCGCATTGCTGGCAGAAGAGCCGGTAGAAATTCAGAACGTCCCTAAACTGAAAGACGTTGATACGTCAATGAAGCTGTTGAGTCAGCTGGGTGCAAAAGTTGAACGTAATGGCTCTGTGTATATTGATGCCAGCGATGTGAACGTTTTCTGCGCCCCTTATGACCTGGTGAAAACCATGCGTGCATCCATTTGGGCCCTTGGCCCGCTGGTGGCGCGTTTTGGTCAGGGTCAGGTTTCTCTGCCGGGTGGCTGCACTATCGGTGCGCGTCCGGTAGACCTGCACATCACGGGTCTGGAACAGCTGGGCGCCTCTATCAAGCTGGAAGAAGGGTACGTTAAAGCGTCAGTGGAAGGGCGTCTGAAAGGCGCGCATATCGTGATGGACAAAGTCAGCGTTGGCGCAACGGTCACTATCATGTGCGCCGCTACGTTGGCAGAAGGCACCACCATTATCGAAAATGCCGCCCGTGAACCTGAGATTGTCGATACCGCAAACTTCCTGATTGCGCTGGGTGCGAAGATCACCGGGCAGGGCACTGACCGTATCACCATCGAAGGCGTTGAGCGTTTGGGGGGCGGTGTCTACCGCGTTCTGCCTGACCGTATTGAAACCGGTACGTTCCTGGTCGCTGCGGCCATTTCTCGTGGCAAAATTGTCTGCCGTAACGCGCAGCCAGACACGCTGGACGCGGTTCTGGCAAAACTGCGTGATGCTGGCGCGGACATTGAAGTTGGCGCTGACTGGATCAGCCTCGACATGCACGGCAAACGCCCGAAAGCGGTCAATGTGCGTACTGCGCCGCATCCGGCGTTCCCGACCGATATGCAGGCGCAGTTCACTCTGCTGAACCTGGTGGCGGAAGGGACCGGATTCATCACGGAAACCGTTTTTGAAAACCGTTTCATGCATGTACCTGAACTGAGTCGTATGGGCGCGCATGCAGAAATCGAAAGCAACACGGTGATTTGCCACGGCGTTGAAAAACTCTCTGGTGCTCAGGTGATGGCGACGGATCTGCGGGCATCTGCGAGCCTGGTGCTGGCGGGTTGTATTGCGGAAGGCACCACAGTGGTGGATCGCATTTATCATATCGATCGCGGTTATGAGCGTATTGAAGATAAACTGCGTGCGCTTGGTGCGAACATTGAGCGTGTGAAAGGCGAATAATCACCTTCTGCTTCGGTAATCCCCATTCATTGCTGCAATATGGGGATTACCGATTCTCTTCACTCTACGATCTTTTTCTCTCTTCGAGCGCGCATCAGTCGTGTTCTGTCGATAAATTCGTGTGTCTGCGAATCATGATATCGTGATGGCCAAATTACCCAGGGATTCGTTCCCAGTGCTTGCGCAATAATCAATTCACCTTTTGGCCATGGGCGGGTTAAGGTATTCGCTAACGTAGAAGAACTGAGTCCATTTCTGCGTGATTCTGCAGCCATAGATGTCCCTTTTTTACGTAATCCAGCAATAATATCGGCGGGATGCCAGTCAATGAGTTTACTCTCCATCAATCCCTCACTCCTTTGGTCGGTCGTGTGCAGTTGGAAAAATCAGCGGATGATGGACACTATACTCCAGGAGAACGCATGTTCTAAAATGTTCATGTAACGAGCGTGAATATTCAGAATATATCAAGGGAGAGTATCGGCTTTCATTCGGCTCTTGAAAGTGTTTTTAGATTTTTTTCTGGAGCATATTTGAATCATCCCGTGCGGTGCACGGGATGAGATAGGGGGATTAACGATCGCGCTGTACAGCAATGTGCGCCAGGCCAATTAACGCCTCGCGCCACGGGGTGTCGGGAAGAACCTGAAGGGCTTCGATCGCTTTGTCGGCTTCTTCTTCAGCGCGCTGGCGCGTCCACTCCAGTGAGCCGCAGGCGGTCATTGCTTCCAGAACAGGTTCCAGAAGGTGTCGGCCATTACCTTGCTCAATGGCTGAACGGATCATTTGCGCTTGCTCTGGGGTGCCATTACGCATGGCATGCAGCAGAGGTAATGTCGGTTTGCCCTCGTTAAGGTCGTCACCCACGTTTTTACCTAACTGCTCGCCATCTGCGCTGTAATCCAGTAAATCGTCAATCAACTGGAAAGCGGTACCGAGATAGCGGCCATAATCCTGTAATCCTTTTTCCTGTTCGTCGCTGCAACCCGCCAGAATGCCTGAACATTGTGCCGCCGCTTCAAACAGTCGCGCCGTTTTGCTGTAGATGACGCGCATATAGTTTTCTTCGGTGATGTCAGGATCGTTCACGTTCATTAGCTGCAGGACTTCACCTTCTGCAATGACGTTGACGGCTGCGGACATGACCTCCAGCACTTTCAGCGAACCGAGGCTGGTCATCATCTGGAAGGCGCGGGTATAGATGAAGTCACCCACCAATACGCTGGCCGCATTACCAAACGCCGCATTCGCCGTGGCCTTCCCGCGGCGCATATCTGATTCATCCACAACATCGTCGTGAAGCAGGGTTGCCGTGTGGATAAACTCGATTAAGGCCGCAATCGTGACATGTTTTTTCTCCTCGTACCCGACAGCGCGCGCAGCGAGTACGGCGATCATCGGGCGGATGCGTTTTCCGCCGCCACTCACGATGTAATACCCCAACTGATTGATCAGTTGGACGTCGGAATTGAGCTGTTCAAGGATTGTCGCATTGACACCCGCCATATCTTGCGCGGTTAACTCATTGATTTTTTCTAAATTCATCGCAAAAGCCGGGCTTATCGCCCCGATTACCTCACAGTGCAACAAGGTAACTTAGGGTTTAGGGTTAGGAATATATGCTGATTGTACTGAAAAAACGCCACAGATAAACGTTACCGTACGTGTTGTGTTTTTTTTCTTCATGTATTGATGGTAGCACTTGTCAAAGGCTCACCTTTTGCGTAATATTCGCGCCCTATTGTGAATATTTATAGCGCACTCTGAATCATTGAAAAGGTGTGCGCGGAAGCGGAGTTTTTTATGTACGCGGTTTTCCAAAGTGGTGGTAAACAACACCGAGTAAGCGAAGGTCAGACCGTTCGCCTGGAAAAGCTGGACATCGCAACTGGCGAAACTATCGAGTTCGCTGAAGTTCTGATGATCGCAAACGGTGAAGAAGTCAAAATCGGCGTTCCTTTCGTTGATGGCGGCGTAATCAAAGCTGAAGTTGTTGCTCATGGTCGTGGCGAGAAAGTTAAAATCGTTAAGTTTCGTCGCCGTAAACACTACCGTAAGCAGCAGGGCCATCGTCAGTGGTTCACTGATGTGAAAATCACTGGCATCAGCGCTTAAGTTAAGGGGAGCAGATTAAATGGCACATAAAAAGGCTGGCGGCTCGACTCGTAACGGTCGCGATTCAGAAGCTAAACGTCTGGGCGTAAAACGCTTCGGCGGTGAAACAGTTCTGGCTGGTAGCATCATCGTTCGTCAACGTGGTACTAAATTCCACGCTGGTTCTAACGTTGGTTGCGGCAAAGACCACACTCTGTTTGCCAAAGCAGACGGTAAAGTGAAATTTGAAGTTAAAGGCCCGAAAAACCGTAAGTTCATCAGCATCGTTGCTGAATAAGTTTTTCGCGTCCCGGTAACGGATAAAAGCCCCGCAACGTGTTGCGGGGCTTTTTACATTCGATGACCGGTAAATATGCTCGCTATACCGTTATCTTTCGGAAAGCGAGGTTTTGCAGGGAATACGGTATGAAGCAGCAGGCAGGCATTGGTATTCTTTTGGCACTGACTACCGCAATGTGTTGGGGTGCGTTGCCCATCGCGATGAAGCAAGTGCTGGAGGTGATGGAACCTCCTACCGTCGTGTTCTACCGTTTTTTAATGGCAAGTCTCGGTCTTGGGACCATTCTTGCGGTTAGAAGAAAGCTCCCGCCGTTGCGTATTTTTCGTAAACCGCGTTGGCTGGTTTTACTGGCTATTGCCACCGGCGGACTGTTCGGGAATTTCATCCTGTTCAGCTCTTCTCTGCAGTATTTGAGTCCAACGGCCTCGCAGGTTATCGGTCAACTTTCACCGGTTGGCATGATGGTCGCCAGCGTATTTATCCTCAAGGAGAAAATGCGTGGTACGCAGATTGTTGGCGCGTTCATGCTTTTGAGCGGGATGGTGATGTTCTTTAATACCAGTCTGCTCGAGATCTTTACCAAACTGACGGATTACACCTGGGGTGTGATTTTTGGTGTCGGTGCGGCGACTGTCTGGGTGAGTTACGGCGTCGCGCAAAAGGTGTTATTGCGTCGTCTGGCCTCACAGCAGATTCTGTTTTTGCTGTACACTTTGTGTACAATTGCGTTATTGCCTTTGGCAAAGCCTGCGGTGATATCGCAGCTTAGCGACTGGCAGCTCGCGTGTTTAGTTTTCTGCGGGTTGAATACGCTGGTAGGATATGGCGCCCTGGCGGAAGCGATGGCGCGCTGGCAAGCAGCGCAGGTGAGTGCGTTAATCACGCTCACGCCGCTGTTTACGCTGTTATTTTCAGATCTATTATCTATGGCCTGGCCCGATTTCTTCGCCAGACCGATGTTAAACCTTTTAGGTTATCTCGGTGCGTTTGTCGTGGTTGCGGGCGCGATGTATTCCGCCATTGGTCATCGTATTTGGGGCGGATTACGTAAGCATGAAACGGTGGTTTCGCAACCCCGCTCAGGCGAATGATTTACGGAGAGTAAAATGAAGTTTGTTGATGAAGCATCGATTCTGGTCGTTGCAGGTGATGGCGGTAATGGTTGCGTTAGCTTCCGCCGCGAGAAATACATCCCGAAAGGCGGCCCGGATGGCGGTGATGGTGGTGATGGTGGTGATGTCTGGCTGGAAGCCGACGAAAACCTGAATACGCTGATCGATTACCGCTTTGAAAAATCGTTCCGTGCAGAACGCGGCCAGAATGGCGCCAGTCGTGACTGTACCGGTAAACGCGGCAAAGACGTTACGATTAAAGTGCCTGTCGGTACGCGTGTTATCGATCAGGGAACTGGCGAAACGATGGGTGACATGACCAAACATGGTCAGCGCCTGATGGTCGCCAAAGGCGGCTGGCACGGCCTGGGGAACACCCGTTTCAAATCCTCAGTAAACCGTACTCCGCGTCAGAAAACGATGGGGACACCGGGTGATAAACGCGATCTGATGCTGGAGCTGATGCTGTTGGCTGATGTCGGTATGTTGGGGATGCCTAACGCCGGTAAATCCACGTTTATCCGCGCAGTCTCTGCAGCGAAACCAAAAGTAGCGGATTATCCGTTTACCACACTGGTGCCGAGCCTGGGCGTTGTGCGTATGGATAACGAAAAGAGCTTTGTGGTTGCTGACATTCCTGGTCTGATTGAAGGCGCTGCTGAAGGTGCTGGTCTGGGGATTCGCTTCCTGAAACACCTGGAGCGCTGCCGCGTACTGTTGCACCTCATTGATATCGATCCGATTGACGGTTCTGATCCCGTTGAAAATGCCCGTATCATTATCGGCGAACTGGAAAAATACAGTCAGGATCTGGCCTCTAAACCGCGCTGGTTAGTGTTCAACAAAATTGATTTGATGGACAAAGCAGAAGCGGAAGAAAAAGCGAAAGCTATCGCCGGGGCGCTGGGTTGGGAAGATAAATACTATCTGATCTCCGCAGCCAGCCAGTTAGGCGTGAAAGATCTCTGCTGGGATGTGATGACCTTTATCATTGAGAATCCGATTGTTCAGGCTGAAGAAGCGAAACAGCCAGAGAAAGTCGAGTTCATGTGGGATGATTACCATCGCCAGCAGCTCGCGGAAGTCGAAGACGAAGCGGAAGATGATTGGGATGACGATTGGGATGAAGACGACGAAGAAGGCGTCGAGTTCATTTACAAACGCTAATCTCTAAAAAACCCCGGCCATGCACCGGGGTTTTTTATGCCACTCTATATCGGCCGGATAAGCGCTATCCGGTAACGATCATCTAGTTATTTTGATAAATATCTTTATACAAACGGCTTTCAAAACGAACCAGGGGAAGACGGCGGTTGCGTTGATCAGCCGGTTCTACGGCATACCCGGAAAGATATTGCACAAATGCCATCCTTTGTCCGCTGGCAGTAGTGATAAAGCCCGCCAGGTTATACACCCCCTGCAGTGAACCCGTTTTCGCCGATACTTTGCCATCTACGCCTGCCTGATGAAGCCCTGCACGGTATTGCAGAGAACCATCGTGGCCCGCCAGCGGCAGCATGGAGATAAAGTTCAGTTCATTGTCATGCTGGGCAATGTATTGCAGCACCTGCATCATGGTGGCAGGGGCTATCAGGTTGTGGCGGGAAAGACCAGAGCCGTCGGCAATAATGGTGTTGCCAATATTAACTCCTGCCTGTTGGCGCAGGATCTGGCGAACGGCATCGGAGCCTGCACGCCATGTCCCAGGGACGTTAAAGCGCGCGTGGCCAATCATACGGAACACCGTGTCAGCGATCATGTTGTCTGATTTTTTTAGCATAATCTTAAGCAGATCATGTAAAGGGGCAGACTGCTTACTGGCAATGATTGTTCCTGGTTCGTTGCTCTGGGTCTGGCGTAACAGCGTACCGCTGTACGTGATCCCAGCTTGTTTTAACTCATCTTTCAGGATGGCTCCCGCATAGCTTGCGCCATCCTGAATGGCGAAGGCCAGCGGAAGAGGCTCGCTACGCTGAGGCAGGCAACCGGTGAGCGTATAGCGATTCAAATCGCCAGGGACGACATCCAGTTCGCAATATTGCGCTTCGGCAGAACCGCGTGGCAGCGTTCGAACCTGGCTAAATATCGTCACCGGGTAATACGATGCCACGCGGATATGCGCTAGATCATTCGCTTTTTCCGCACTGTAAAGCGAAACCGAGAAGCAGTTGCGATCGACAATGGCTGCGGCGGGCGGCGCGCTAAAACATTGCGTCATGTCGTTCCAGGGCCAGCCGGGCGCTTTATCGTGGCTGGCAAAAATGGATGTGTCGATGAGGACATTGCCTGAAATTTGCGTCACGCCCGATTTCTTCAACGTGGCGACCATATTGCGAATATCCTGACGTTTTAGCGTCGGATCGGCCCCAAATCGTGCAATCAGGTCACCGTTCAACACGCCATTTTCTACCGAACCTTTTGTCTCCAGCGTGGTGGTAAAACGAAAGTCAGGGCCAAGCTGAATCAATGCCGCCAGCGCGGTGATCACCTTTTGCGTACTGGCGGGAAGCGCCATTTGCTGGCTGTGATAATCGATGGCGGGCGCGGGGGCGCCTATCTTCTGTACCATTAAGGCAAGATTGGCCCCGTCGGGGAGTTGATTGATGTATTCGTCAACATTCGCGGCCTGGACGCTGAACGCTATACTGGTGGTCAATCCGATGATAAATCTGGAAAATCGCATAATCTCGCGCTAACAACCTGGAAACAAGCCGTCATACTACGGCGCATTGCCCTGAAAAGTAAACGATGACCCATAGGGAACTCCAGGGTAAAATGACTATCAAATAGAGAATTGTAGCTGACCTGGGACCTTGCGCCCCGGGTCGGTATTTTTTTGCTTCTGGCCCTGGTGTGACGTCATACCAGGGCAGGCTTAGCAGGCGGGGCAGGGTCTATCGCCCCCCGACAGGAATGTTCAAGAGGTATAACAAATGCAAGCTATTCCGATGACCTTACGTGGTGCTGAAAAACTGCGCGAAGAGCTGGATTTTCTGAAATCTGTGCGCCGTCCTGAAATTATTGCCGCTATCGCCGATGCGCGTGAACATGGCGACCTGAAAGAGAATGCTGAGTATCACGCCGCGCGTGAGCAGCAGGGTTTTTGTGAAGGGCGCATTAAAGATATCGAAGCAAAACTGTCCAATGCGCAGGTCATTGACATCACTAAAATGCCCAACAATGGTCGCGTGATTTTTGGTTCCACCGTCACCGTTCTGAACCTCGACACTGACGAAGAGCAGAGTTACCGCATCGTTGGCGATGATGAGGCGGATTTTAAACAAAACCTGATTTCTGTGAACTCACCTATCGCTCGTGGCCTGGTGGGCAAAGAGCAGGATGATGTTGTGGTGATCAAAACGCCAGGCGGCGAAGTGGAATATGAAGTGATTAAGGTAGAATACCTGTAAGAATTACCCAATACTCATAATGTTGATGTATTGTAAAGAAAGGAAAAAGGCCGCATAGCGGCCTTTTATCAACGAACAGAGCGTGGCATTTTGCTCTCCTGCTTGCGCAGAAAACCTCGTTTTACACAGAATTCGTGTTCAACTTTAGGATATTCTTAGCGCGGCAGCGAGATTTTACGTTCTTTCGTCGGGCGATACAGTACCAGCGTTTTACCGATGACCTGTACGTTACAGGTGCCGGTTTCGCGTACGATAGCTTCCACGATCAAGGTTTTGGTTTCGCGATCTTCCGAGGCGATTTTCACCTTGATAAGTTCATGGTGCTCTAACGCTTGTTCAATCTCGGCCAGTACCCCTTCGGTCAAACCATTATTGCCAAGCATAACTACAGGCTTGAGCGGATGTGCCAGACCTTTCAGGTGCTGTTTTTGTTTAGTACTCAGATTCATCGTATATTTTTGCTTAGGTTGGGATTGAAAACGGGTCATTCTACCGCCATCTCCCTAATATCACCAAATAGCCGTGTAGAAATTTACACCGTTGGTAACGATGAACTGCCCCGATGGGAAAGTGAAATGACAGGTAAAAAGCGTTCTGCCAGTTCCAGTCGCTGGCTTCAGGAACACTTTAGCGATAAATATGTTCAGCAGGCACAGAAAAAAGGGTTACGTTCTCGTGCCTGGTTTAAACTTGATGAAATACAGCAAAGTGACAAGATTTTTAAACCGGGAATGACAGTCGTCGATCTCGGTGCTGCACCCGGTGGTTGGTCTCAATATGCGGTTACGCAGATAGGGAACAGCGGCCGCATTATCGCTTGTGATCTTTTACCGATGGATCCAATCGTTGGTGTAGACTTCCTTCAGGGCGACTTTCGTGATGAATTAGTCCTGAAAGCGTTACTTGAACGTGTCGGTGACAGTAAAGTACAAGTTGTCATGTCTGATATGGCGCCAAATATGTGTGGTACACCGGCGGTCGATATTCCCCGGGCGATGTATCTGGTAGAACTGGCGCTTGGAATGGCTCGTGATGTATTAGCGCCAGGTGGTAGTTTTGTAGTGAAAGTGTTCCAGGGCGAAGGATTCGATGAGTATCTAAGAGAAATTCGCTCCCTGTTTACGAAGGTGAAAGTTCGTAAGCCGGACTCTTCTCGTGCGCGTTCACGTGAAGTGTACATTGTAGCGACCGGGCGAAAACCATATCCAGTGGATTTCAAACGAAAGTTTGAAAGACACTGGATATAGAGTATCCTGACGCTGTTTTTAACACAGTTGTAATAAGAGGTTAATCCCTTGAGTGACATGGCGAAAAACCTAATACTCTGGCTGGTCATTGCCGTCGTGCTGATGTCAGTATTCCAGAGCTTTGGGCCCAGCGAGTCTAATGGCCGTAAGGTGGATTATTCTACCTTCCTGCAAGAGGTCAACCAGGACCAGGTTCGTGAAGCGCGTATCAACGGACGTGAGATCAACGTTACCAAGAAAGATAGTAACCGTTACACGACTTACATACCGGTTAACGATCCGAAGCTGCTTGATAACCTGCTGACTAAAAACGTTAAGGTTGTTGGTGAACCACCAGAAGAGCCAAGCCTGCTGGCTTCTATCTTCATTTCCTGGTTCCCGATGCTGTTGCTAATCGGCGTCTGGATCTTCTTCATGCGTCAGATGCAGGGCGGTGGTGGCAAAGGTGCCATGTCGTTCGGTAAGAGCAAAGCGCGCATGCTGACAGAAGATCAGATCAAAACCACGTTTGCTGACGTTGCCGGTTGCGACGAAGCGAAAGAAGAAGTGGCTGAGCTGGTTGAATATCTGCGTGAACCGAGCCGTTTCCAGAAATTGGGCGGTAAAATCCCGAAAGGCGTCCTGATGGTCGGTCCTCCGGGTACCGGTAAAACCCTGCTGGCGAAGGCCATCGCAGGTGAAGCGAAGGTTCCATTCTTTACGATTTCCGGTTCTGATTTCGTTGAAATGTTCGTGGGTGTCGGCGCATCTCGTGTGCGTGACATGTTCGAACAGGCCAAAAAAGCAGCACCGTGCATCATCTTTATCGATGAAATCGACGCCGTAGGCCGCCAGCGTGGCGCGGGCCTGGGTGGCGGTCATGATGAACGTGAGCAGACTCTGAACCAAATGCTGGTTGAGATGGATGGCTTCGAAGGTAACGAAGGTATCATCGTTATCGCGGCCACTAACCGTCCGGACGTACTGGACCCGGCGCTGCTGCGTCCTGGCCGTTTCGACCGTCAGGTTGTGGTTGGCCTGCCAGATGTTCGTGGCCGTGAGCAGATCCTGAAAGTTCACATGCGTCGCGTACCGCTGGCGCCGGATATCGATGCGGCAATCATTGCCCGTGGTACCCCAGGCTTCTCCGGTGCAGACCTGGCGAACCTGGTGAACGAAGCTGCACTGTTTGCTGCCCGTGGCAACAAGCGCGTTGTTTCGATGGTTGAGTTCGAAAAAGCGAAAGACAAAATCATGATGGGTGCGGAACGTCGCTCCATGGTGATGACGGAAGCGCAAAAAGAGTCCACCGCGTACCATGAAGCAGGTCATGCGATTATCGGTCGCCTGGTGCCGGAACACGATCCGGTCCACAAAGTAACGATTATCCCGCGTGGTCGTGCGCTGGGTGTGACCTTCTTCCTGCCTGAGGGCGATGCGATCAGCGCCAGCCGTCAGAAACTGGAAAGCCAGATCTCTACGCTGTACGGCGGTCGTCTGGCGGAAGAGATTATCTACGGTGTAGAGCACGTTTCTACCGGCGCGTCGAACGACATTAAAGTCGCGACGAACCTGGCACGTAACATGGTGACGCAGTGGGGCTTCTCTGAAAAGTTGGGTCCGTTGCTGTACGCTGAAGAAGAAGGTGAAGTGTTCCTGGGACGTTCTGTTGCGAAAGCAAAACATATGTCCGATGAAACCGCGCGCATTATCGATCAGGAAGTTAAATTGCTGATTGAACGTAACTATGACCGCGCGCGTCGCCTTCTGAACGATAACCTGGACATTTTGCACTCGATGAAAGATGCGCTCATGAAATATGAGACCATCGATGCGCCACAGATTGATGATCTGATGGCTCGCCGCGATGTGCGCCCGCCTGCGGGTTGGGAAGAGTCCGGTACTTCTAACAACTCTGGCAACAATGGCACCCCGAGTGCGCCGCGTCCGACTGAAGAGCCGCGTATGCCAAACCCGGGCAACATGTCAGAGCAGTTAGGCGACAAATAAGTTCACGTTGTCGATGGCTGCGTTTTTATTGAAAACCCTGGGGCTTGCTCCGGGGTTTTTCTTATCTGCTTAACCCATTTTATACCAGGGATAACATCATGAAACTCTTTGCCCAGGGGACTTCGCTGGATCTCAGCCATCCTCACGTCATGGGGATTTTGAATGTCACACCAGACTCTTTCTCCGATGGTGGAACGCACAACACGCTGATTGAGGCTGTGAAACATGCGAATCTGATGATTAATGCCGGAGCTACTATCATTGATGTTGGCGGCGAATCAACGCGGCCAGGCGCGGCCGATGTCAGTGTGGAAGAGGAACTGGAACGCGTGATCCCGGTCGTTGAAGCGATTGCTCAGCGGTTTGAAGTCTGGATTTCAGTCGACACCTCTAAGCCGGAAGTGATCCGCGAGTCTGCCCGCGTGGGGGCGCACATCATTAACGATATCCGTTCTCTGAGCGAGCCCGGCGCGTTGGAAGCTGCGGCGGAAACCGGGCTACCGGTGTCACTGATGCATATGCAGGGCAACCCTAAAACGATGCAGGATGCGCCGAAGTATGATGACGTCTTTGCGGAGGTTAATCGCTACTTTGTCGAGCAGATCGCACGTTGCGAGCAGGCGGGAATCGCAAAAGATAAATTGTTGCTCGACCCGGGGTTCGGTTTCGGTAAAAATCTCTCTCATAATTATGCTTTACTGGCTCGCCTGTCAGAGTTTCATCATTTTGGGCTACCTCTATTTGTAGGAATGTCGCGAAAATCGATGATTGGTCAACTGCTAAATGTGGGGCCATCAGAACGCCTTAGCGGCAGCCTGGCGTGTGCGGTAATTGCAGCCATGCAGGGCGCGCACATAGTTCGCGTCCACGATGTAAAAGAAACTGTTGAAGCGATGCGAGTGGTTGAGGCCACCTTGTCTGCGAAGGGAAATAAACGTTATGAGTAATCGCAAATATTTTGGTACCGATGGAATCCGTGGTCGCGTGGGCGATGCACCGATTACCCCTGATTTTGTACTTAAGCTGGGTTGGGCCGCAGGGAAGGTTCTGGCGCGCCATGGCTCTCGTAAAATTATTATCGGCAAAGATACGCGTATTTCTGGTTATATGCTGGAATCTGCACTAGAGGCGGGTCTTGCGGCGGCGGGGTTATCCGCTTCCTTCACCGGGCCAATGCCTACCCCTGCGGTGGCTTATCTGACGCGCACTTTCCGTGCAGAAGCCGGGATTGTTATTTCTGCTTCACACAACCCATTCTACGACAACGGGATTAAATTCTTCTCTATCGACGGGACCAAACTGCCAGATGCGGTTGAGGAAGCCATCGAAGCGGAGATGGAAAAAGAGATAACCTGTGTCGACTCTGCAGAGTTGGGAAAAGCCAGCCGTATCGTGGATGCTGCCGGGCGTTACATCGAATTCTGTAAAGGGACCTTCCCGAACGAACTAAGCCTCAACGAGCTCAAGATCGTGGTGGATTGCGCTAACGGCGCGACTTATCACATTGCTCCCAATGTATTACGTGAGTTGGGCGCGAATGTCATTACGATTGGTTGTGAGCCAAATGGCGTCAACATCAACGAAGAAGTGGGTGCCACGGATGTCCGGGCACTGCAGGCGCGCGTGATCGCGGAAAAAGCGGATATCGGTATTGCGCTGGACGGCGACGGCGATCGTGTGATTATGGTTGACCACGAGGGTAACAAAGTCGACGGCGATCAAATCATGTATATCATCGCCCGCGAAGGTTTGCGTCAGGGGCAGTTGCGCGGTGGCGCAGTGGGCACGCTGATGAGCAACATGGGTCTGGAGCTGGCGTTAAAACAGCTTGGCATTCCGTTTGCCCGCGCCAAAGTGGGTGACCGCTATGTGCTGGAAAAATTGCAGGAAAAAGGCTGGCGTATCGGTGCGGAAAACTCCGGTCATGTGATCCTGCTGGACAAAACGACCACCGGTGACGGTATTGTGGCCGGTTTGCAGGTTCTTGCTGCAATGGTACGTAATCATATGAGCCTGCACGATTTATGCAGCGGTATGAAAATGTTCCCGCAAATTCTGGTTAATGTGCGCTACACCGCGGGTAGCGGTGATCCGCTGGAAAACGAAACGGTTAAGGCTGTTATGGCTGAAGTGGAAACCGCTCTGGGGAGTCGTGGACGCGTGCTGCTGCGTAAGTCAGGTACTGAGCCGTTAATTCGTGTCATGGTTGAAGGCGAAGACGAAGCCCAGGTGACCGAATTCGCTCACCGTATTGCTGATGCAGTGAAAGCGGTGTAATCCCGAAGAGAATGAGTGCCGGAGTCTGAGACTCCGGCTTTTTTTACTGTACTGGAAGCGGCTGTTTACGTCGATTCTGCCAGAAATAACCACCGACCATCAGTAGTACGAGGATGGCCAGCCATGGCAACACTGCCAGTAAATGCCCAGACCGGGCGAAGGTCAGCGTAATCATCAGTAACCAACCGCCCAGCATTGGAATCGCGGTGCGCTTAACAATATCCACAGGCGATACGCCAGCAACACCCGCGATGGCAATGATGACGCCGGCAATGGGCGATAACGTACGACCAATACCTGCTGATAGCTGAATAGGCAACATCATGACTGCGATGTCGCTACCGATATGACGGCTGATGTCTGGCACCATCGGGGCGAAGGAGAAAAACGCTGCATTTCCTGAGCCCATCAGCGCTGAAATCGCAAAGGTGATAAGGGTCATCAGCAGAATAATCGAGGCGGCACTGAGACCAAATTCACCGGAAAGCGACAGTAATGCGTCGACGGCGCCAATGGCTTTCAGTCCGGCAGAAAAGACTTCACCGGCGATAATTAGCGTCACGACGGTGGCAAAAACGCTGCCCATGCTGTCGAAAACTTTTTGTACGCCGGCCATCACCTCGCGAGCCTTGCGATGACGGCAGTACTCACATACCAGGGTAATGGCAAGACTTATCAGTACGGCGGTATCCAGCGTAATCTTGAGCGAGCTGAACAGTAAATCACTGCATACCAGCATCAATACCAGCGGGAGCATTGGCAGAAACAGCCAGGAGACCGGTGCGTCAGCTTTTTCTGTCGATGTTAATGTCTGCATCGACTGAGCCACATTGTCACCGCTTTCCCGGCGATCGAAAAAGCGTTGTACAACAATATGGAGCAGGGCGATGAAAAGAATGACGGGAATGACAATCGGCAACTGATCCTGAACGAAATAGTTCACCACCTCAATACCTGCAGTTTTGGCGGCGAGAACCGAGTTACCTGAACCTGGGCCAAATTCAACCGCACAGGTGCTGGCGATAACGGCAGCAACGGCGGCGCGGCTGCAACCAAGACGGGTAAGAAGCGGATAAAGCGTGGCCATCAACAGCAGGCCCAGCCCGGTGGCGCTGCTGATAAACAGCGACAGGAATTGACCCAGCAGCAGTGCCAGCCCCAGCAGCAGGTACGGAGAGTTCAGGCGTTGCAAAGGGCGAGATGTCACCCGAACCAACACCTGGCTGGCGCCAATGGCCGACATGTACGTGGCGAAACCACCAATCAGCATAATTTGCAGTCCGAGGCCGCCAAGGCGCACGCTCAGGGTATCGCGGATAAACTCAAAGGCGTCAAAGGGACCAAATCCGGTACTCTTTTTCACCAGGCTACTGATCGTGGTCATCCCGCTAAAATGCGCTATAAGCAACAACACAATTCCGGTCAATAGCAGCACCGACTGGGGGTGATATTTTTTGAGGATCAGCCGTCCGGCAAAAATAATGGCGATTAACGCCAGAAATAATGACATTTTCGCCTCCTCATTCAAAGTTGCCGGTGACCAGGCACTCGCTATCCCGCAGCAACGGTTTACCCGCAGCAAAGAGATGGGCCAGCGAGAGGTCATCATTGAGTACGCAGATATCTGCACGTTCCCCGGCGCAGAGCACGCCGCCGGAAATACCCAGTGAGCGCGCAACGTTTGCCGTCAACATAGCGATCGCCTGAGATACCGGAATACCCACATCAATCAGGCGGGGAAGCAGGTTAAGGTTACCTGCGACCGGTGCCGCGCTTAAACCTTCAACGATACCCTGGGCGTTAAAGCGCGGAACACTGCCATTGCCATCAGAGCTGATAGTGATGCGATCGGCTGGAACCTGTGCTTCCAGTGCGTGGAGAATCGCCTGCTCCTGAGGCATAAAGCGACTACCACCAGAGGTTACGTCGATATGGCCGCCGCGATGGGCGAAAGCAATCGCCTGTTCGAACAATGGCTCTGTTCTCGCAACATGCGTCGGTGAAATATGGTGAATCGGAATGCCAGCATCACACAGCTCAATAAGTTGCGACATTCCTTCCTGCAGATTACCCAGGTGCACATGCAGCAGACCTTTTTTTCCTGCCAACAGGGAAGCCACGCGGATATCGCTCACTATCCTCAGCAATTCCTGGAAAGAGGGGTAAGAACCACGGTGATCGGCGAGGGCGATTTTGACGCCAAGAATCGCCGGAATAAAGGCCATATCATCACGGATAGATTGCGTAATGGTTGGACTGGGTACCGCGTAGGCTCCCGTATGCATAAATGCACGCAGTCCCTCCAGGTTCAGAGACTGCATTTTGGCGTAGAGATCTTTGGGCGAACGAGAAATGGCATCGGTCCCCAATACGCCGACAACCGTGGTAATACCCGCCTGAATCAGATCGCGCAGTTTGACGGCTGGCGTCCGGCTGGAAAATCCTGCTTCTCCGCCACCACCAGTGAGATGGACATGTTGATCGATGATGCCAGGGATAACCCACTTACCCCGACAATCGATGATTTCTTTGACGCCATCAAAGAGTGAAATGTCTTTTTCTACCGCCACAATGCGGTCGGCATGAATGAGCAGGGAGCAGAGGCCTAAATCCTCGGGAGAAAAAACACGGGCATTGGTCAGTAAAGTAAACATATCGGTCCTGTCAAACGTCAAGAGTGAGAGTCGGCAGGTGAAACGGAATATTGTTGTTATGATGCCCACCATAAAGCCATTACTATAACTATGACTATTACCGATTTGTTATTGGAGGATGCGGTTATGGCATGGTGGAGAGTTCAACGTGGATTGTAAGTGGCTGGACGATTTCCTCGCATTGAGCCAGCATGGAAACTACTCTCAGGCCGCAGCGCAGCGGCATATCACTCAACCTGCACTGAGTCGGCGAATTAAGGCGCTGGAAGAGGTACTTGGCGTGCCATTGTTTGACCGGACCACAACACCTGTCACGCTGACGCGCTATGGTGAGCGTTTTGAACCCTATGCCCGGCACGTTCTCAGTACGTTGACAGAGGCTCGCCACGAGCTGTCGGCTATGACACCGGCAACGGATAACACGCTGGTGATGGTCAGCCTACATACGCTGTCAGTGAATATCCTTCCGGATATGATCAACTATCTGCGACAGAGCGAACCGCAATTAAATTTTACGGTGAATGCCAGTATTCAGGGGATAGACAACCACTTTAATGCCCTGATTGACCGGCAAATTGATCTGTTGGTGACGTACGATTTACCTTCTTCGCAGCCGGGGCTGGAGATCGCCGGGGGGTTAAAACGTTCACTATGGCGATATGAGCGATTTATTCCGGTCATTTCTGCGCAACTGGCGAATACGCTTGACGATCCGCATGTGCCGATCCCGTGGTTATGCTACAGCGACTATACCTTTGTCAGGCGTATTATTGAGCCGGCGGAACAACGCGTCCGCCCACGCCTGAAAAAAGTGTTTGAGAGCGGTTTAAGTGAGACGATACGAGAAATGGTGTTGCGCCATATGGGAATGGCCTGGTTACCAGAATCAATGGTGGCGGAGGAGTTGGTGAACCAGCAAATTATTCACTGCTGGCCACAAAATTCAGATCTGATTTGCGAAATTCCTGTTGTGGTGTGGGCAAATCTTGATGATCAACGCGCCGTTATGCAGAGATGCTGGGAGAAGTTGCTGCGTTTTTGATTGATATGGCGATTTTTTCCGCAGTTGATACAATGCTAACAAATTGCCCTTGCGAAGGTCATTCGCTTTGGTTAGTATTCACACCCGCTTCAGTGGGAAACAGTAAACAGTCCCGCTTTATTGGTTGAAGCATTGGTACGCGGCAACTCCGCAAGGAACAGGTTGATTATGTACGAAGCTCTTTTAGGTATTTTCCTTGTCGTAGCAATTGTATTGGTTGGTTTGATCATGCTGCAGCAGGGTAAAGGCGCTGATATGGGTGCTTCCTTTGGAGCAGGCGCTTCCGGTACGCTGTTTGGTTCAAGTGGTTCTGGTAACTTCATGACCCGAATGACAGCGCTGTTTGGAACCTTGTTTTTCGTTATCAGTCTGGTGCTGGGTAATATCAACAGCAACAAAACCAATAAAGGAAGTGAGTGGGAAAATCTGAGTGCTCCAGCTAAAACTGAGCAAACTCAACCCGCTGCACCGGCTAAGCCGACCAGCGATATCCCACACTAAGATTTCTGTGCTGAGGTGGTGGAATTGGTAGACACGCTACCTTGAGGTGGTAGTGCCCTAACGGGCTTGTGGGTTCGAGTCCCATCCTCAGTACCAATATTCCGAAAAAAAGATGCTGAAAAGCGTCTTTTTTTTCGTCTGTGGAAAATGCCGGGTCTTGGCTTGTAGGTCAGATAAGGTGCTCGCGTTGCCATCCGACATCTGGTCGATAGCACAATGCCTGATGGCACTATGCGTATCAGACCTATGTCCTCAGCGATGTAAAAAACACCTGCATAGCGGGTGGCATTGATAGCGCCCGATAGGGGCGTACTAAAAGCCCTAACAAAAAGTCTCTGCCAGTTCTGAAAGATTTAAATCCAAAGACAATAAGGCAAAGCCAAAACCTGTTGCTGACCACCTCCATAGGAGAGGTGGAGTTTATGCAGGGATAAAAAAAGCCGCTTTCGCGGCTTTAATCTTCTCTTGAGAAGGCGATTACTTCGCTTTATTTTCCAGGTTCTCAACCTGCGGCAGACCCGTCGCGGAAGAGGCGGAAAGTAAGCCAGACTGGGCGTAACCGAACAGTTTCTCGCGGGTATCCGTGATGTCCAGATTACGCATGGTCAGCTGACCAATTCGATCGTCCGGAGAGAACACGGAGTCGCCTTTTTCCATTGTCAGCCGTTCTGGCTTATAGGTCAGGTTGTCGGATACGGTATTCAGGATCGAGTAGTCATTACCGCGACGCAACTCCAGAGTCACTTCGCCGGTTATCTGACTTGCCACCCAACGTTGCAGGCTATCACGCAGCATCAGAGCCTGGGAGTCGAACCAGCGTCCCTGATACAGCAGACGACCCAGTTGGCGGCCATGAGCGTGATATTGTTCGATGGTGTCTTCATTGTGAATACCGGTCAGCAGGCGTTCGTAAGCGATGTGCAGTAGCGCCATCCCCGGAGCTTCATAGATGCCGCGGCTTTTTGCTTCAATAATACGGTTTTCAATCTGATCGCTCATGCCCAGTCCATGACGACCACCGATACGGTTGGCTTCCAGCATCATCTCAACGTCGTCGCTGAAGGTTTTGCCGTTCAGGGCAACCGGATGGCCCTGTTCAAAACGTACGGTGACTTCTTCTGCAGGGATCTTCACGTTTTCGTCCCAGAACTTCACGCCCATAATCGGGTTAACGATCTTGACGCTGGAGTTGAGGAATTCCAGGTCTTTTGCTTCGTGCGTTGCGCCCAGCATATTGGAGTCGGTGGAGTAGGCTTTCTCTACGGACATCTTGTAGTCGAAACCGCAGGCAATCATAAACTCAGACATCTCGTGGCGGCCGCCCAGTTCATCAATGAAATCTGTATCCAGCCACGGTTTGTAGATCTGCAATTCGGCATTGGTCAGCAACCCATAACGATAGAAACGCTCAATGTCGTTGCCTTTATAGGTGCTGCCGTCGCCCCAAATGTTGACGCCATCTTCTTTCATGGCGGCAACCAGCATGGTACCGGTCACGGCGCGACCCAGCGGGGTGGTGTTAAAGTAGGTCAGACCGCCCGTGGTGTTATGGAATGCACCACACTGGATTGCCGCAATCCCTTCCGCAACCAATTGTTTGCGGCAATCAACCAGGCGAGCGTTCTCTGCGCCATATTCCATTGCACGGCGAGGAATGGCGTCGTAGTCATCCTCGTCCGGCTGACCCAGATTTGCAGTATATGCATATGGGACAGCCCCTTTTTGTCGCATCCATAACAGCGCAGCACTGGTGTCCAGACCACCGGAAAAAGCGATACCAATACGTTGACCTGCCGGGAGATGCTTGAGAATCGTCGTCATAAAATAAAATCCTGCCTGATTGACTGATGAAGAGATCGGTTTTCTGTTCTCAGTGAATTTTTATGCAAAATAAATGAGTTTTCATTTAATCATCTTTTGCGGGCGACAGGAAGAGCTTCGTGATAATTTCGTCAATAAATGCCTCAGATTGTATCTCTGCATTTATCAGGCTTCGACGCTACAGCGCGCGCGCTGCTATTCATTAATGTGCATATTATTTACCAGGTTGACATAATGCGCGCTGGATCAATATAATATGCGCAGATTTTACGTCCCGTCCTCGGTACCAAATCCCAGCAGTATTTGCATTTTTTACCCAAAGCGAGTAAAATTTGCCACGTTTCAGGCGCGGGGTGGAGCAGCCTGGTAGCTCGTCGGGCTCATAACCCGAAGGTCGTCGGTTCAAATCCGGCCCCCGCAACCACTTTCCCTTAGAGTTCTTTTTCAAATAGTCTGTGAAGACTTTGGCCTTCGTAGCTGGATTTGAAAAAAATTCTTTCGGAAGGTTCTCCAGACCGCAGCTGCGGTTATAGGGTTCAGTTATCTAAAGCCCCGATTTATCGGGGTTTTTTGTTATCTGACTACAGAATAACTGGGCTTTAGGCCCTTTTTTTATGTCTTGGGGGTGGGCTTGGCCACATTAGAGCAAAAATTAACAGAGATGATTACAGCGCCAGTTGAAGCCTTAGGTTACGAGCTGGTCGGCATCGAATTTATTCGCGGTCGCACATCCACACTGCGCATCTATATTGATAGTGAAGATGGCATCAATGTTGATGATTGTGCTGATGTGAGCCACCAGGTGAGTGCTGTGTTGGACGTTGAAGATCCGATAACCGTTGCTTACAACCTGGAAGTATCCTCACCGGGCCTCGACCGTCCTATGTTCACTGCCGAACACTACGTCCGTTTCCTGGGTGAAGAAGTTGCACTGGTGCTTCGTATGGCGGTACAAAACCGCCGTAAATGGCAGGGCGTTATCAAAGCGGTGGACGGTGAAATGATCACTGTCACAGTCGAAGGTAAAGATGAAGTGTTCGCGCTGAGTAATATCCAGAAGGCGAACCTGGTTCCCCACTTTTAACAGTCTGGATTGAGGTGAAAAGCCCGCGATGAACAAAGAAATTTTGGCTGTTGTTGAAGCCGTCTCCAACGAAAAAGCGCTGCCACGCGAGAAAATTTTTGAAGCGCTGGAAAGTGCGCTGGCTACAGCAACAAAGAAAAAATATGAGCAAGAAATCGACGTTCGTGTAGAGATCGATCGTAAAAGCGGTGATTTCGATACCTTCCGCCGTTGGCTCATTGTGGAAGAAGTCACTCAGCCGACGAAAGAAATTACGTTGGAAGCGGCACGTTTTGAAGACGAAAGTCTGAACGTGGGCGGTTACGTTGAAGATCAAATTGAATCTGTCACTTTTGACCGTATCACAACCCAGACGGCAAAACAGGTTATCGTACAGAAAGTACGTGAAGCCGAACGTGCAATGGTTGTTGATCAATTCCGTGAACACGAAGGCGAGATCGTCACTGGTGTAGTGAAGAAAGTAAATCGCGACAACATTTCTCTGGATCTGGGCAGCAATGCTGAAGCTGTGATCCAACGTGAAGACATGCTGCCGCGTGAAAACTTCCGCCCGGGTGACCGTATTCGTGGCGTTCTGTACTCCGTTCGCCCGGAAGCTCGCGGTGCGCAACTGTTTGTGACGCGTTCCAAACCGGAAATGCTGATTGAACTGTTCCGCATTGAAGTGCCGGAAATTGGCGAAGAAGTGATTGAAATTAAAGCGGCGGCCCGCGATCCGGGTTCTCGTGCGAAAATCGCAGTGAAAACCAACGATAAGCGTATCGATCCGGTCGGTGCTTGTGTGGGTATGCGCGGTGCGCGTGTTCAGGCGGTTTCTACCGAACTGGGCGGCGAGCGTATTGATATCGTTCTGTGGGATGATAATCCGGCACAGTTTGTGATCAACGCAATGGCGCCAGCAGACGTCGCTTCTATCGTGGTGGATGAAGATAAATACACGATGGATATCGCAGTTGAAGCCGGTAATCTGGCTCAGGCAATTGGACGTAACGGTCAGAACGTCCGCCTGGCCTCACAACTGAGCGGTTGGGAACTCAACGTGATGACCGTTGATGACCTGCAGGCTAAGCATCAGGCTGAAGCGCATGCAGCCATTGATACCTTCACCAAATATCTCGATATCGATGAAGATTTCGCGACCGTTTTGGTGGAAGAAGGTTTTGCTACGCTGGAAGAACTGGCCTATGTGCCAATGAAAGAACTGCTGGCAATTGACGGCCTTGATGAGCAGACCGTTGAAACGCTGCGCGAGCGTGCTAAAAACGCACTGACCACTCTGGCACTGGCCCAGGAAGAAAGCCTCGGTGATAACAAACCGGCTGACGATCTGCTGAATCTGGAAGGATTAGATCGCGAAATGGCGTTCAAACTGGCTGCCCGTGGTGTTTGTACGCTGGAAGATCTCGCTGAACAGGGCATTGATGATCTGGCTGATATCGAAGGGTTGACCGACGAAAAAGCCGGTGAGCTGATTATGGCTGCCCGTAATATTTGCTGGTTCGGCGACGAAGCGTAATAAACTGTAGCAGGAAGGAACAGTATGACAGATGTAACCGTAAAAACGCTGGCTGCAGAGATACAGACCTCCGTGGATCGCCTGGTACAGCAATTTGCTGATGCAGGTATCCCGAAGTCGGCTGATGACTCTGTGTCCGCACAAGAGAAACAGACCTTACTGGCGCATCTGAACCGTGAAAACGGCTCTGCCCCAGATAAGTTGACATTGCAGCGTAAAACGCGCAGTACTCTCAATATTCCAGGTACCGGTGGAAAAAGTAAATCGGTACAAATCGAAGTCCGCAAGACACGCACCTTTGTAAAACGCGATCCGCAAGAGGCAGAACGCCTTGCTGCGGAAGAGCAGGCGCAGCGTGAAGCGGAAGAGCAAGCCCGTCGTGAAGCTGAAGAAACAGCTAAACGCGAGGCGCAACAAAAAGCTGAACGTGAGGCCGCAGAACAAGCTAAACGTGAAGCCGCTGAAAAAGCGAAACGTGAAGCTGCGGAAAAAGACAAAGTGAGCAATCAACAGACCGACGATATGACTAAAACCGCCCAGGCAGAAAAAGCCCGCCGTGAAAATGAAGCCGCTGAACTGAAGCGCAAAGCGGAAGAAGAAGCACGCCGTAAGCTTGAAGAAGAAGCTCGCCGAGTGGCTGAAGAAGCTCGCCGTATGGCTGAAGAAAATGCCGGTGCTTGGGCTGAACAAGAGAAAGTGGAAGATGATAAGAGCGATTATCATGTCACCACTTCTCAGCACGCACGTCAGGCTGAAGACGAAAACGATCGTGAAGTAGAAGGCGGTCGCGGCCGTACTCGTACCACGAAAGCGGCCCGTCCGGCTAAAAAAGGCAACAAACACGCTGAATCGAAAGCTGACCGTGAAGAAGCGCGTGCAGCGGTTCGTGGTGGTAAAGGTGGCAAGCAGCGTAAAGGTTCTTCTCTGCAGCAGGGCTTCCAGAAGCCGGCTCAGGCGGTTAACCGTGACGTTGTGATTGGCGAAACCATTACCGTTGGCGATTTGGCTAACAAGATGGCGGTTAAAGGCTCTCAGGTTATCAAAGCGATGATGAAACTGGGCGCAATGGCCACCATCAACCAGGTCATCGACCAGGAAACCGCACAGTTGGTTGCCGAAGAGATGGGCCACAAAGTTATCCTGCGTCGTGAAAACGAGCTGGAAGAAGCGGTAATGAGTGACCGTGACACGGGTGCTGCGGCTGAACCGCGTGCACCGGTGGTGACCATCATGGGTCACGTTGACCATGGTAAAACCTCTCTGCTGGACTACATTCGCTCAACGAAAGTGGCCTCTGGCGAAGCGGGTGGCATTACCCAGCACATCGGTGCGTACCACGTTGAAACCGACAACGGTATGATCACCTTCCTGGATACCCCGGGTCACGCCGCGTTTACCTCTATGCGTGCTCGTGGTGCTCAGGCAACGGATATTGTTGTTCTGGTTGTTGCTGCAGATGACGGCGTGATGCCGCAGACTATCGAAGCTATCCAGCATGCGAAAGCAGCGCAGGTACCGATGGTTGTTGCAGTGAACAAGATCGATAAGCCAGAAGCCGATATGGATCGCGTTAAGAACGAACTGTCCCAGTACGGTGTTATGCCGGAAGAGTGGGGCGGCGAATCTCAGTTCATCCCAGTTTCTGCGAAAGCGGGTACCGGTATTGATGACCTGCTGAACGCTATCCTGCTGCAGGCTGAAGTTCTGGAGCTGAAAGCGATTCGTAAAGGTATGGCGAGCGGTGCGGTCATTGAATCCTTCCTGGACAAAGGTCGTGGCCCAGTGGCTACTGTCCTGGTGCGTGAAGGTACCCTGAACAAGGGTGATATCGTGCTGTGTGGCTTCGAATATGGCCGTGTTCGTGCAATGCGTAACGAACTGGGTCAGGAAGTGCTGGAAGCGGGTCCGTCTATTCCAGTCGAAATCCTGGGCCTTTCCGGTGTTCCGGCTGCGGGTGACGAAGTTACCGTGGTTCGTGACGAGAAGAAAGCCCGTGAAGTTGCGCTGTATCGTCAGGGCAAATTCCGTGAAGTTAAACTGGCTCGCCAGCAGAAATCTAAACTCGAGAACATGTTCGCTAACATGACTGAAGGCGAAGTTCACGAAGTGAACGTCGTTCTGAAGGCTGATGTTCAGGGTTCTGTGGAAGCAATCTCCGACTCCTTGCTGAAACTGTCTACTGATGAAGTTAAAGTGAAGATCATCGGTTCTGGCGTAGGTGGTATCACCGAAACCGACGCAACCCTGGCTGCGGCATCCAACGCGATTCTGGTTGGCTTCAACGTCCGTGCTGATGCCTCTGCGCGTAAAGTGATTGAATCCGAAAACCTGGATCTGCGTTACTACTCCGTCATCTATAACCTGATCGACGAAGTGAAAGCGGCGATGAGCGGTATGCTGTCTCCGGAACTGAAACAGCAGATCATTGGTCTGGCTGAAGTTCGTGATGTGTTTAAATCACCGAAATTTGGCGCGATCGCGGGCTGTATGGTTACCGAAGGTACGATTAAACGTCACAACCCAATCCGCGTACTGCGTGACAACGTGGTTATCTATGAAGGCGAACTGGAATCCCTGCGCCGCTTCAAAGATGACGTTAACGAAGTCCGTAACGGCATGGAATGTGGTATCGGCGTTAAGAACTACAACGACGTTCGCGTTGGCGATATGATCGAAGTGTTCGAGATCATCGAGATCCAACGTACTATTGCTTAAGGTTTTCTGGGTTGTAGGCCGGATAAGGCGTTTACGCCGCATCCGGCAATGTGATGCCTGATGGCGCTACGCTTATCAGGCCTACGGTGAACAGCCCGAACCACCTGGAACTCGTTTTAAAAAGGGGCTTTTGGCCCCTTTTTTGTCTTTATTCTGGAGAATTTGTTATGGCGAAAGAATTTGGTCGCCCGCAGCGTGTCGCTCAGGAGATGCAAAAAGAGATTGCTATCATCCTGCAGCGCGAAATTAAAGATCCTCGTCTGGGCATGATGACCACGGTTTCCGGTGTTGAAATGTCACGTGATCTGGCCTATGCCAAAGTGTTTGTCACCTTCCTGAACGACAAAGATGAAGCCGCAATAAAAGCAGGCATCAAAGCGTTGCAGGAAGCCTCTGGCTTTATTCGCAGCCTGTTAGGGAAAGCGATGCGTTTACGTATCGTGCCGGAACTGACTTTCTTCTACGATAACTCATTGGTAGAAGGGATGCGTATGTCAAACCTGGTGACCAACGTGGTGAAACATGACGAAGAACGTCGTGTGAACCCGGACGACAGCAAGGAGGACTAATGAGTCGTCCTCGTCGTCGTGGTCGCGACATTCACGGTGTCCTGTTGCTGGACAAGCCGCAGGGCATGTCCAGCAATGACGTGCTGCAAAAAGTAAAACGTCTTTACAACGCTAATCGCGCCGGCCATACCGGAGCATTGGATCCGTTGGCGACGGGTATGCTGCCGATTTGTCTCGGTGAAGCGACGAAGTTTTCCCAGTATCTGCTTGACTCGGATAAGCGTTATCGTGTCATAGCCCGACTGGGACAGCGGACCGACACCTCTGATGCCGACGGTCAAATCGTGCAGGAACGTCCCGTGACGTTTACCCCGGAACAACTGGCGGCTGCGCTGGAAACGTTCAGAGGTGATATCGAGCAGATACCATCGATGTACTCGGCGCTGAAATACCAGGGTAAAAAGCTGTACGAATATGCGCGCCAGGGTATTGAGGTTCCGCGAGAAGCTCGACCCATTACTGTCTATGAACTGCTCTTTATTCGTCACGAAGGTAACGAACTGGAGCTGGAAGTTCACTGTTCTAAAGGCACCTATATTCGGACCATTATTGATGATCTGGGTGAGAAGCTGGGATGCGGTGCGCACGTGACTTTCCTGCGCCGTCTGGCTGTCAGTAAATATCCGGTTGATCGGATGGTCACCCTGGAGCATTTACGCGATCTTATCGAGCAGGCCGAACAGCAGGGGATTCCTGCCGCCCAATTGCTTGATCCGCTACTGATGCCAATGGACAGTCCGGCTTCGGACTACCCTATCGTTAATCTTCCTTTAACCTCGTCGGTTTACTTTAAAAATGGTAATCCGGTTCGTACGACAGGCGCGCCACCGGAAGGGCTGGTTCGCGTGACGGAAGGCGATGATGGTAAGTTTATTGGGATGGGCGAGATTGATGATGAAGGCCGCGTAGCGCCTCGTCGTCTGGTCGTGGAGTATCCGGCGTAACCCTGCTCAGTCTTGCGATAACAGGACGCTGCGAGTAGAATACTGCCGCTTAACGCCGTGTAAATTTTTTAACAGTTCATGCGGCGTTTACATGGGGTTGCTGAATTAGAGATTGGCACCCTTTCATTTTTTATTATTTTTGGAGTTCATCATGTCTCTAAGCGTTGAAGCTAAAGCTAAAATCGTTTCTGAGTTTGGTCGTGGTACTAACGACAGCGGTTCTACCGAAGTTCAGGTTGCTCTGCTGACTGCACAGATCAACCACCTGCAGGGTCACTTTGCAGAGCACAAAAAAGATCACCACAGCCGTCGTGGTCTGCTGCGTATGGTTTCTCAGCGTCGTAAACTGCTCGACTACCTGAAACGTAAAGATGTTGCACGCTACACCGCGCTGATCGAGCGTCTGGGTCTGCGTCGCTAATTCTTGCGAGTTTCAGAAAGAGGGGGCCTTCATGGCCCCTTTTTTCAAGCTGATGGCAGCAATTCACTGGAAACTAATGTATTGTTGCTAAGTATGATCTTTTGTTGCAGAGGTTCGCGCGGCTAATGAGAGGCTTGACCCGATGACGGGTTAGGATTGTCATTAGTCGCGAGGATGCACTGAAGATCGGGTATTAACGATGGCGCCGGTGGCGCTATCAAAAATTAGAGAAAGGATAGAATTTTGCTTAATCCGATCGTTCGTAAATTCCAGTACGGCCAACACACCGTAACGCTGGAAACCGGCATGATGGCGCGTCAGGCAACTGCCGCTGTGATGGTTAGCATGGATGACACTGCGGTATTCGTTACCGTTGTAGGTCAGAAGAAAGCGAAGCCAGGCCAGGACTTTTTCCCGCTGACCGTTAACTATCAGGAGCGTACCTACGCTGCTGGTCGTATCCCAGGCAGCTTCTTCCGTCGTGAAGGCCGTCCAAGTGAAGGCGAAACCCTGATTGCGCGTCTGATTGACCGCCCGGTTCGTCCGCTGTTCCCGGAAGGTTTCGTCAACGAAGTTCAGGTTATCGCGACCGTGGTTTCCGTTAACCCGCAGGTTAACCCGGATATCGTGGCGATGATTGGTGCTTCTGCTGCGCTGTCTCTGTCTGGGATCCCGTTCAACGGCCCAATCGGTGCTGCACGTGTTGGTTACATCAATGACCAGTATGTTCTGAACCCGACTCAGGACGAACTGAAAGAAAGCAAACTGGACCTGGTGGTTGCGGGTACCGAAGCGGCCGTGCTGATGGTTGAATCCGAAGCAGAATTGCTGAGCGAAGACCAGATGCTGGGTGCGGTTGTGTTTGGTCATGATCAACAGCAGGTTGTTATCCAGAACATCAACGAACTGGTTAAAGAAGCTGGCAAACCGCGTTGGGACTGGCAGCCGGAAGCGGCAAACGACGCACTGAATGCGCGCGTTGCAGCTCTGGCAGAATCCCGCCTGAGCGATGCTTACCGCATCACCGACAAGCAGGAACGTTATGCTCAGGTTGATGTGATCAAATCTGAAGTGATCGCGACGCTGGTTGCAGAAGATGAAACCCTGGACGCTAACGAGCTGGGTGAAATCCTGCACGCAATCGAGAAAAACGTCGTTCGTAGCCGCGTACTGGCAGGTGAACCGCGTATCGATGGTCGTGAAAAAGACATGATCCGTGGCCTGGATGTGCGCACTGGCGTTCTGCCACGTACCCACGGTTCTGCACTGTTTACCCGTGGTGAAACTCAGGCGCTGGTTACTGCAACGCTGGGAACAACACGTGATGCTCAGAATCTTGATGAACTGATGGGCGAGCGTACTGACACTTTCCTGTTCCATTACAACTTCCCTCCGTACTGCGTGGGTGAAACGGGTATGGTCGGTTCTCCGAAGCGTCGTGAAATCGGTCACGGTCGTCTGGCGAAGCGCGGCGTGCTGGCGGTTATGCCGGATATTGAGAAATTCCCGTACACCGTTCGCGTAGTGTCTGAAATCACTGAATCCAATGGATCTTCATCCATGGCTTCCGTGTGTGGTGCTTCTCTGGCACTGATGGACGCAGGCGTGCCGATCAAAGCCGCCGTTGCGGGTATCGCAATGGGTCTGGTGAAAGAAGGCGATAACTATGTTGTTCTGTCTGACATTCTGGGTGACGAAGATCACCTGGGCGACATGGACTTCAAAGTGGCGGGTTCCCGCGATGGGATCTCTGCACTTCAGATGGATATCAAAATCGAAGGTATCACCAAAGAGATCATGCAGGTTGCTCTGAACCAGGCTAAAGGTGCGCGTCTGCACATCCTGGGTGTGATGGAACAGGCGATCAACGCGCCACGCGGCGATATTTCTCAGTTCGCTCCGCGTATTCATACCATTAAGATCAGCCCGGACAAGATCAAAGACGTTATCGGTAAAGGCGGTTCTGTCATCCGTGCGCTGACCGAAGAAACCGGCACCACTATCGAAATCGAAGATGACGGTACTGTTAAGATCGCGGCGACCGACGGTGAGAAAGCAAAATATGCTATCCGTCGCATCGAAGAAATTACGGCAGAAATTGAAGTGGGTCGCATCTACACTGGTAAAGTAACCCGTATCGTTGACTTTGGCGCATTCGTTGCCATCGGCGGCGGTAAAGAAGGTCTGGTTCACATCTCTCAGATCGCTGACAAGCGTGTTGAGAAAGTGACTGATTACCTGCAGATGGGTCAGGAAGTACCGGTGAAAGTTCTGGAAGTTGATCGCCAGGGCCGTGTACGTTTGAGCATTAAAGAAGCAACTGAGCAGTCTCAGCCAGCTGCTGCGCCGGAAGCACCGGTAGCAGAACAAGGCGAGTAAGGTTGCCATTTGCCCTCCGCCATTGCGGAGGGCCTCTGACCCGGCAGGATGCCTTGTTAGCAACCGGGGAACAGGACGTTCATTCAATCGTTGTCTTCGGGAGTGGGAAATGAAGCCTTTTTTGCGCTGGTGTTTCGTTGCGACAGCTCTCACGCTGGCAGGATGCAGCAACTCTTCCTGGCGTAAGAGTGAAGTCCTCGCAGTGCCATTGCAACCGACTTTGCAGCAGGAAGTGATTCTGGCACGCATGGAACAAATTCTTGCCAGTCGGGCTTTAACCGATGACGAACGCGCACAGCTTTTATATGAGCGCGGAGTGTTGTATGATAGTCTCGGTCTGAGGGCATTAGCGCGAAATGATTTTTCACAAGCGCTGGCAATCCGACCAGATATGCCTGAAGTATTCAATTACTTAGGCATTTATTTAACGCAGGCAGGCAATTTTGATGCTGCCTATGAAGCGTTTGATTCTGTACTTGAGCTTGATCCAACTTACAACTACGCGCACTTAAATCGTGGTATCGCATTGTATTACGGCGGTCGCGATAAGTTAGCGCAAGATGATCTGCTGGCGTTTTATCAAGACGATCCCAATGATCCTTTCCGCAGTCTGTGGCTTTATCTCGCTGAGCAGAAGCTCGATGAGAAGCAGGCTAAAGAAACGTTAAAGCAACGTTTCGAGAAATCGGATAAAGAGCAATGGGGATGGAACATTGTCGAGTTCTACCTGGGCAACATTAGCGAAGCAACGTTGATGGAAAGGCTCAAGGCAGACGCAACGGATAACACCTCGCTCGCTGAGCATCTCAGTGAAACCAACTTCTATTTAGGTAAGTACTACCTAAGTCTGGGGGATTTGGACAACGCTACGGCATTGTTCAAACTGGCGGTGGCTAACAACGTTCATAACTTTGTTGAGCACCGATACGCATTGTTGGAATTATCGCTCCTGGGCCAGGACCAAGATGACCTGGCAGAATCGGACCAGCAATAGCTGACGTACACATCAGCCCGTAATCTTTTTGATTGCCATCACCTTCACGGGTGAGGGCGTTGTTGTTCGTTAATACACCTACTTTGAGCCGGTTCACACTTTTCAATGAAAATTGCAGATCAATTTCATGATGAGTTATGTAGACTGGCCGCCATTAATTTTGAGGCACACGTACTACATGGCTGAATTCGAAACCACTTTTGCAGATCTGGGCCTGAAGGCTCCTATCCTTGAAGCCCTTAACGATCTGGGTTACGAAAAACCATCTCCAATCCAGGCAGAGTGCATTCCGCATCTGCTGGGCGGCCGCGATGTTCTGGGCATGGCCCAGACGGGTAGCGGCAAAACGGCAGCGTTCTCTTTACCGCTGCTCAACAATCTTGATCCTGAGCTGAAAGCACCTCAAATCCTGGTGCTGGCACCGACCCGCGAACTGGCGGTTCAGGTTGCTGAAGCCATGACGGATTTCTCTAAACACATGCGCGGCGTGAACGTGGTTGCTCTGTACGGCGGCCAGCGTTATGACGTGCAATTACGTGCCCTGCGTCAGGGGCCGCAGATCGTTGTCGGTACGCCGGGCCGTCTGCTGGATCACCTGAAGCGCGGTACGCTGGATCTCTCTAAGCTGAGCGGTCTAGTACTGGATGAAGCTGACGAAATGCTGCGTATGGGCTTCATCGAAGACGTTGAAACCATTATGGCGCAGATCCCGGAAGGTCATCAGACTGCCTTGTTCTCTGCCACCATGCCGGAAGCAATTCGTCGTATTACCCGCCGCTTTATGAAAGAGCCGCAGGAAGTGCGTATTCAGTCCAGCGTGACGACTCGCCCGGACATCAGCCAGAGCTACTGGACTGTCTGGGGTATGCGTAAAAATGAAGCGCTGGTGCGTTTCCTGGAAGCGGAAGATTTTGACGCGGCGATTATCTTCGTTCGTACCAAAAATGCGACCCTGGAAGTGGCTGAAGCGCTGGAGCGTAGCGGTTATAACAGCGCCGCGCTGAACGGCGACATGAACCAGGCGCTGCGTGAGCAGACTCTGGAACGTCTGAAAGACGGCCGTCTGGATATCCTGATTGCAACTGACGTTGCCGCACGTGGTCTGGACGTTGAGCGTATCAGCCTTGTTGTGAACTACGACATCCCGATGGACTCTGAGTCTTACGTTCACCGTATCGGTCGTACCGGTCGTGCGGGTCGTGCGGGTCGTGCTTTGCTGTTCGTTGAGAACCGTGAGCGTCGTCTGCTGCGTAACATCGAACGCACCATGAAATTGACCATTCCGGAAGTAGAACTGCCGAACGCAGAACTGCTGGGCAAACGCCGTCTGGAGAAATTCGCCGCTAAAGTTCAGCAGCAGCTGGAAAGCAGCGATCTGGATCAATACCGCGCGCTGCTGGCAAAAATCCAGCCGACGGTAGAAGGTGAAGAGCTGGATCTCGAAACTCTGGCTGCGGCACTGCTGAAAATGGCACAGGGCGAACGTACTCTGATCGTTCCGCCAGATGCGCCAATGCGTCCTAAGCGTGAATTCCGTGACCGTGATGACCGTGGTCCGCGCGATCGTAACGATCGTGGTCCGCGTGGCGATCGTCCAGAACGTGGTGGTGAAGACCGTCCGCGTCGTGAACGTCGTGACGTTGGCGATATGCAGCTGTACCGCATTGAAGTGGGTCGTGATGACGGTGTTGAAGTACGTCATATCGTTGGTGCGATCGCTAACGAAGGTGATATCAGCAGCCGTTACATCGGTAACATCAAGCTGTTTGCTTCCCACTCCACCATCGAACTGCCGAAAGGTATGCCGGGCGACGTGCTGCAGCACTTTACGCGCACCCGTATCCTGAACAAGCCGATGAATATGCAGCTGGTTGGCGATGCGCAACCGCACACTGGTGGTGAGCGTCGTGGTGGTGGTCGTAGCTTTGGTGGCGAGCGTCGTGAAGGCGGTCGTGGCGAAGGTCGCGGTTTTGCCGGTGATCGCCGTGAAGGTGGCCGTGGCGACGGTCGTCGTTTCAGCGGTGAGCGTCGTGAAGGGCGTGCGCCGCGTCGCGATGATTCCACCGGTCGTCGTCGTTTCGGTGGTGACGCGTAATTTACGCTGATCAACGCATCCGTACTGTAAAGTAAAATAGACAGCCCCGATATTTATCATCGGGGCTTTTTTTATTTCTTTTGTACTCGTGTACTGGTACTGTGCGACACAATAAAATGCAGTTGCAATATTATTCACTGGAGAGATGGCTGAATGGCAACACTAACCACCACCCAAACGTCCCCTTCGCTGCTTGGCGGCGTAGTGATTATTGGCGGTACCATTATCGGCGCAGGGATGTTTTCCCTGCCGGTGGTGATGGCGGGTAGCTGGTTCTTTTGGTCAATGGCGGCGCTGATCTTTACCTGGTTTTGTATGCTGCATTCGGGGATGATGATCCTGGAAGCTAACCTCAACTACCGGATTGGTTCGAGCTTTGACACCATCACCAAAGACCTGCTGGGTAAAAGCTGGAACGTGGTCAACGGCATATCCATCGCCTTTGTCCTGTACATCCTGACCTATGCCTACATCTCTGCGAGTGGTTCGATTCTGCATCACACCTTTGCCGAAATGTCCTTGAACGTTCCGGCGCGGGCGGCAGGTTTAGCATTTGCGCTGTTGGTGGCGTTTGTGGTGTGGCTGAGCACCAAAGCCGTTAGCCGGATGACGGCGATCGTGCTGGGCGCGAAGGTCATTACGTTCTTCCTGACTTTCGGCAGTTTATTGGGGCACGTGACGCCAACAACGCTGTTTAACGTGACGGAAAGCGACGCATCGTACACGCCTTATCTGTTGATGACCCTGCCATTCTGTCTGGCCTCGTTTGGTTATCACGGCAACGTACCGAGCTTGATGAAGTATTACGGCAAAGATCCGCGCACTATCGTGAAGTGCCTGGTCTACGGAACGCTACTGGCGCTGGTGTTGTACACCGTCTGGTTGCTGGGGACGATGGGCAATATTCCACGCCCGGAATTTATCGGCATCGCACAGAAGGGGGGTAATATTGATGTGTTGGTACAGGCGCTGAGTGGCGTACTGAACAGCCGAAGCCTGGATCTGCTGCTGGTGGTGTTCTCTAACTTTGCGGTAGCGAGCTCTTTCCTCGGTGTTACGCTGGGCCTGTTTGACTATCTGGCGGATCTATTTGGTTTTGACGACTCCGCATTGGGCCGCTTTAAAACGGCATTGCTGACCTTCGTTCCGCCTATCATTGGCGGCCTGCTGTGGCCGAACGGTTTCCTGTACGCTATCGGCTATGCAGGACTGGCGGCGACCATCTGGGCGGCTATTGTTCCGGCACTGCTGGCGCGAGCGTCACGTAAGCGCTTTGGCAGCCCGAAGTTCCGCGTTTGGGGTGGCAAGCCGATGATTGCGTTGATTCTGGTATTTGGTGTTGGCAATGCGCTGGTGCATATCTTGTCGAGCTTTAATCTGTTGCCAGTGTATCAGTAACGTTGTTGTGCCGGATGGCGGCTGCGCCTTATCCGGCCTACTTGATTCTGTAGGCCTGGAAAGCGAAGCGCCACCGGGCAAAACAACGCGCTACCCCACCAACTCTTCTTTCACATCCATCGCCAACCCAAATGAGTGTAGCCGCGCCTGGTGATCGAAAATTTGTCCGTTGACCATGATCTCATCCGCCAGGGTTTCACGCAGGATGGATTCCAGACCGTGACGTACTTTTGCTTTATCTCCCACCAACGACATACTCAGCGCCTGCTGGACGCCATACTGTTCGGAGGCGGACCACAACGGATGCATATTTTCTACTGGCGGCGGCAGTTGCCCTGTCTCGCCACGACGTAATTTGACGAATGCCTGCTGCATCGAGGTAAACAAGAATTCGGCATCACGGTTGCTGTCGGCGGCGATAATATTGATACACACCATGGCATAGGGCTTCTCAAGACGCTCAGACGGCTTAAACTGCGTGCGGTACAAATGCAGCGCCTGGAACAGCATATCTGGCGCGAAGTGAGAGGCAAAAGCAAACGGCAGACCGAGTTGCGCGGCCAACTGAGCACCATACAGGCTGGAGCCGAGCAGCCATACAGGGATTTTCTCGCCGTAGCCGGGGATCGGGCGTACCAGCGGATTCGGATCGCGGGCGTCGAACCAGTCCACCAGTTCGGCCACGTCGCGCGGGAAGTTATCGATATCGCTGCTCATATGGCGACGCAGCGCGCGCATTGTCGGTTGATCGCTGCCCGGTGCGCGACCTAATCCTAAGTCGATACGCCCCGGATAAAGTGTGTTGAGCGTACCGAACTGCTCCGCAATCACCAGCGGGGAATGGTTTGGCAACATGACGCCGCCGGACCCCAGGTGGAGGGTGGTCGTGTTCGCTGCCAGATAGCCAATCAGTACCGAGGTTGCCGCACTGGCAATACCGGTCATGTTGTGATGCTCTGCCAGCCAGAAGCGACGATAGCCACGTTTTTCTGCCAGCCGGGCGAGATCCAGAGAGTGCGAGAACGCTTCTTTGGCACAGGAACCTTCGGGGATCGGCGCCAGGTCCAGCACCGAAAAGGGAATAGTTTTGTCTGTCATAACAGCTCACTTTGTCGACGGTGAATCATTTAATACTGCATTAAAATTTGATTACCGTTGTTAACAAAGTGAGCTTTTTTACGCCTGTAACTCCAGACCAGCGAGACGCTTCCAGTAACCGTTACAGTCGCTGTGCGCCGTCAGAGGCAGCGGCGAAAGGCCATTTTCGTTGGCGCGGAAGGCGTCGAGCATGGCGAACGTCTCTGTGCCAAGCGGCGACAAACGTACGATATCGACCAACCCTTGCATGGAGTTCAGTTCATTTCCGAGGTTGTAGACGTACCCACTCATCGTCTGAATCCCGTTGAGCACGAATACCTGCTGATTCTCCTGAGACAACACATTGCGGCCATTCGGATAGTGGATACAGCAAGTTTCACACTCATCCTTCGGGCGGTCTTCCGAACGGGCGGTAAAGCAGCGGGCTGAATAGGCCAGCGGCAAATGACCGTAGCTTAACACTTCCACTTCAAACTGCTGGCGAATGCCCAGTTCATCGCATTGGTTGAGCAGATTCACCAGCCAGTCGCGTGAAAGCTCTACCGGCATACACCAACGCACCATCCCCTGTTTGAGCAGCAGACGCAGCGTCACGGCGTTGTAGCAGTTGAGCGCATGTCCGGCGACAAACGGCAGTTTGCGTTCAGCGCACATGTTTACGACGCCGAGATCGCTGGCTTCCAGCAGGAAGTCGCCATTTTCGACATAACGCTTCAGTTCGCCCAGTTCAGACGAGGCCTGAACCAGCGCCAGCGTTGAAAGCACAATCTGCTTGCCGCTTCCGGCGAGCGATTTTGCCATATCCAACCAGTCGCCGACTTTGGTTGCGCGACGCTTACTACAAACCGCCTCGCCGAGATAAATCACGTCGGCTTTGCTGGTGGCAGCGTGCTGATAAAACGCTTCCAGCGTCTCTTTCGGCCAGTAATACAACACCGGCCCTAAGGAATATTTCATTGCTTTTCTCACTGCCATTTACGGTGATATGCACCAAGCGTTGTTTGCGTGCCTTCGGACATCGAACCGAGTGTTTCCATCCATGCGCTTTGCGGGACAAAGTTTTGTGGGTCAGCTTTACAGCGATCGATCGCCTGACGCCACACTTTCGCCACCTGACTAACGTAGGCCGGGCTACGCTGGCGGCCTTCGATTTTCACTGAGGCGATATTGGCGGCCAGCAGTTCCGGCAATAGCTCTAACGTATTGAGGCTGGTCGGTTCCTCCAGCGCATGATAGCGTTCACCATCCACCAGATAGCGGCCTTTACACAGGGTTGGGTAACCTGCATTCTCACCGTCCTGATAGCGGTCAATCAGCACTTCATTCAGACGGGATTCCAGACCCTGTGGCGTTTGCTGCCAGCGTACAAATCGGGCTGGAGAACACGCGCCAACGGTATTGGGCGATTCGCCTGTCAGATAAGAAGAGAGATAGCAACGGCCTTCTGCCATGATGCACAGGCTTCCGAAAGCAAATACTTCCAGTGGTACAGGCGTTGCGCGCGCAAGCTGTTTAACCTGATGAATCGACAGTACGCGTGGGAGGACAACACGCGCAACGTCGAAATTGCGATGATAAAAGTTCACCGCCTCCTCATTGGTGGCAGATGCCTGAACAGAGACATGGCGCTCAATATGGGGGTAACGAACTGCTGCATACTCAAGCATCGCAAGGTCGGCGAGAATCAGCGCATCTGCACCGAGTTGTGCCGCCATATCCACAGCGCGCTGCCAGCGGGCGTAACCGTCCGGGTGCGCAAATGTGTTAATCGCGATGTGCAGCTTACGGCGATGTTGATGAACAAAACTCACCGCTTCCTGCAATTTTTTCTCGGTAAAGTTAAGGCCGGCGAAGTGGCGGGCGTTGGTATCGTCTTTCAGCCCGATATAAACGGCATCAGCGCCGTTCTCAATGGCCGCCTTAAGCGCCGGGAGATTTCCGGCAGGGCAGAGCAGCTCCATAATTTATCCTGAAGATTGCGCCGCCTGGGACGCATAATTGTTAACGAACAGGGATTTTAGTTAACCTTGCTGCGACAATTTTTGATTTAAGGCAGTTAAAGTCGTATTGGTAACACCAATAGCGGGGTCGCAATTTCACACGTAATTGTTGATTTACGCCGCCATGTTGTTTATCTGATATGGCAAAATAGCAGGACTAATGAAACAGGGAGTAAAGCTCGTGTTGGAAAAACTGCGTTCACGCTTAGTACATGTTGGTCCTTCTCTGATGAGTGTACCGGTTAAACTGACGCCCTTTGCGTTAAAGCGCCAGGTTCTGGAACAGGTCCTGAGCTGGCAATTTCGCCAGGCGCTGGCAGATGGGGAGCTGGAGTTCCTCGAAGGTCGTTGGTTAAGTATTCATGTTCGTGATATTGGCCTCAGATGGTATACCTCTGTTGAGAATGGCAAACTTATCGTCAGCCAGAATGCTGAAGCCGACGTGAGTTTTAGTGCCGACGCCAGTGATTTGCTGATGATCGCGGCACGTAAACAGGATCCGGATACGCTTTTCTTTCAGCGCCGCCTGGTGATCGAAGGTGATACCGAGTTAGGGCTGTATGTGAAAAACCTGATGGATGCGATCGAACTGGAGCAGATGCCAAAAGCGTTACGCGTTATGCTGATGCAGCTGGCAGATTTTGTTGAGGCGGGCATGAAACACTCGCCAGAAACTAAACAGACATCGGTAGGTGAACCATGCTGATTCGAGTAGAAATTCCCATTGATGCCCCTGGTATTGATGCCCTGTTACGCCGTTCGTTCGAAAGCGATGCGGAAGCGAAACTGGTCCATGACCTGCGTGAAGACGGTTTTCTGACGCTGGGTCTGGTTGCCACTGACGATGAAGGTCAGGTGATTGGTTACGTTGCGTTCAGCCCTGTTGATGTGCAGGGCGAGGATCTGCAATGGGTTGGGATGGCGCCGTTGGCGGTGGATGAAAACTACCGTGGGCAGGGGCTGGCTCGTCAACTGGTCTACGAAGGACTGGATTCGCTTAATGAGTTCGGCTATGCCGCCGTAGTGACGTTAGGTGATGCGGCATTATACAGTCGCTTTGGTTTCGAACTGGCTGCGCATTACGATCTGCATTGCCGCTGGCCGGGAACAGAAAGCGCCTTCCTGGTTCACCGACTGGCAGAAGACGCGCTAAACGGTGTCACGGGTCTGGTGGAATATCACGACCATTTCAATCGTTTTTAAGCGAAAGGGTTTGCAGGCTGGCTAACAACGCCTCAAACCCTTCTCCCTTCGCCACCAGACGCTCTTTCTGGGGTTTTGTCAGTTGCTTGACCCGATATTCCATGCGCAGGGCGAGAGAGCGATCGCCGACTTGTGCTGAAAATACCAGCGTCAATTCCCCTTTCCCGCGTAACGCTTTTGCCCCTTTCCCACTTTGATGTTGTCTGTAACGGCGATCCACATCGGTGGTTATCCCTGTGTAGAGCGCGTTGTCTGCGGTGCGGATGAGATAAAGATACCAGGGTGTCATTGAATGATCATATGTTAACGTTCAGGCGCTCAGTATAAGAGAGAACAGAGATGGAAACACTTGCTGCGATAACTCGCTGGCTAACGAAACAGCACGTTGTGACCTGGTGTGTACACCATGAAGGCGAACTGTGGTGCGCCAATGCCTTTTACCTGTTTGATGCCGGGAAGATGGCATTTTATGTGCTGACGGAAGAGAAAACCCGCCATGCAAGGATGTCCGGACCGCGAGCGCCCGTTGCCGGGACGGTGAATGGTCAGCCAAAAACCGTTGCTCTGATCCGCGGTGTACAATTTAAAGGGGAAATCCGGCGCCTGGAGGGGGAAGAAAGTGTTGCCGCCCGCAGGTTGTATGACCGTCGTTTTCCCGTTGCCAGAGTGCTGCCTGCGCCCGTATGGGAAATCCGTCTGGATGAAATCAAGTTCACAGACAATACGCTGGGATTTGGCAAAAAAATGCACTGGTTACGTGAGCAAACCGGTGTTCTATAGTTAGAGGGCACACTGATGCCAGAAACCAGGAGACGCGATGAGCCAGGTGTTAATCACGGGAGCGACAGGGCTGGTGGGCGGCCATCTACTGCGAATGTTGCTGAACGAACCGAAGATTCATGCAATCGCCGCGCCTACCCGTCGTCCTCTCCCGGATACGGTGGGTATCTATAACCCGCACGATCCACAACTCACCGATGCGCTGGCGCAGGTCACCGATCCGATTGATATTGTCTTTTGCTGTTTGGGAACAACCCGGCGTGAGGCGGGAAGTAAAGAAGCGTTTATCCATGCGGACTATACGCTGGTAGTGGACACCGCTCTGACAGGAAAACGTCTGGGGGCGCAGCATATGCTGGTGGTTAGTGCGATAGGGGCAAATGCCCATTCGCCTTTTTTCTACAATCGGGTAAAAGGCGAGATGGAAGAGGCGCTGATGGCGCAAAACTGGCCAAGATTGACCATTGTGCGTCCTTCCATGCTGCTCGGCGAGAGATCGAAGCAACGAATGAATGAAACGATCTTTGCACCGTTATTTCGGCTCTTGCCAGGAAACTGGAAATCGATTGAGGCGCGTGATGTGGCAAGCGTGATGCTGGCACAAGCTCTGTCACCGGACCATGAAGGTGTGACCATTTTGAACTCTTCACAGCTTCGCGAAAGAGCGGCGTGAAGGTGTCGTGAACATACCCGGTGACGTGTCACCGGGCAGTGGATGACGCTTACTTAATAAAAGTAAAGGCGGTCGTGACGCGTTTCACACCGCTGACGCGACTGGCCATATCCGCCGCCGCTTTCGCTTCACGGTCAGTCACCAGACCCATCAGGAAGACTTCTCCATTTTCAGTGGTCACTTTCACGTTTGACGATTTTACCTGGTCGCTGGTGAGCAACTGGGAGCGTACTTTCGTCGTAATCCAGGTGTCGTTTGAAGCCTCGCTCAAACTGATTGGCTGGCCCTGACGGACCTCGTTAAACACCTCAGTCGTTCCTTCCACGCCCATGGCAATTTGTTTTGCTCTTGAGGACAACTCAGTATTTGGCGTCTGGCCAACGAGCAGAACTTTACCCTGATACGCTGTTACGTTGATGCGTGCTTCTTTCTTGATTTGTGCGTCTTTAGACAGCGCACTGCTCACGCGTAACTCCAGGGTACTGTCGTCGACCTGGGTCCCTACGCTACGCGGGTCAGTTACGGCTTTTGTTCCAACGGCTGCAGTACCGACAACGGCAGCAGCGACGCAACCTTGCAACAGCAACGCAGAAATAAGGACTGCGAGCGGCGAAAGTGCCTTCATGTGTACTCCTTAATCATCCTGGTGAGGGAAAAGCGTGTTATCGATCAGATCGCACAAGCAGTTTACCGTCAGCATATGCATTTCCTGAATGCGCGCGCTATGGTGTGAAGGGATACGAATCTCAACATCCTGTGGCCCCAACAATCCGGCCAGTTCGCCTCCGTCATAACCGGTTAGCGCCACAATGGTCATGTCACGTGTGACGGCGGCTTCTACGGCTTTTACAATATCGCGGCTATTGCCGCGCGTTGAAATTGCCAACAGGACATCTCCCGCGTGTCCCAGCGCGCGGACCTGTTTGGCATAGATTTCATCATGCAGACGATCGTTAGCAATCGCCGTTAAGACCACATTATCGGTATTAAGTGCAATGGCAGGTAAACTGGGCCGTTCTGTTTCAAAACGGTTGATCATGCTGGCAGCAAAATGCTGTGCGTTAGCAGCGGAAGTACCATTACCACAACAGAGAATTTTGTTGCCATTGAGCAGGGAGTGAACCAGCGTCATGGCGGCGCGGGAGATAGCATCCGGGAGTGCTTCTGCCGCAGCAATTTGAGTTTGAATGCTTTCTGTAAAGCAAACTTTGATTCTTTCTAGCACGCTAATCCTTAAATCTTCAATTACGAGCGATCGTTAAACGCATTCTGAATCCACTCAACATCATTTCCGGTGAAGGCTAACACATCGAACCGGCAATCCACAGTATCAAAACTTCCGTTATGACGCGCGAGCCACAAACGGGCGGTCTGTAATAATTTGTGTTGTTTGCTCCGGGTCACACTGGCCGCCGCTCCCCCAAATAAGGCGGAGCGGCGGTAACGGACTTCGACAAAAACGGTGGTATTGCCTTCACGCATGATCAGATCTATTTCGCCACCGCGTTCGTGCACGTTGGCGGCAATAAAACGCAGTCCTTTGCATTCCAGCCATTGACGCGCAGCGGCTTCCCACGCGTCCCCAGTCTGTTTATGCGTTAACTGGCGGGAACAACCTGTCCTTGCTGGTATTTGAGCCATGATAACTTCCTGTTAATCACACAATCCGGCGTGGCAGTGAGTGCGCCGGTATTCCCGTTAAGCTCAAAACCTTGCATCTGGCGCATCTGCGAGAAATTGTTCGCCAGAGACCAGGCGTCAACGCCCATGGCATACATACGGGCGAGAGAGTAATCATTACCCACAGCGCTGAGCGCCTGCTGCATCAGTGGGGCATTATTGCCCGCCAGCATTGGAATTTCGCTGTATTGCAAACCTTCCATTTCCAGACGGAAGTCTGGGCCTGCGGTCCCTTGTGCGCTGCGTGAGCTGGCGTACAGTGTCGCACCGCTCTGGCTACCGTTACGCATAGCGATCATCGGCTTAATAAAGGCGATTTCTTCTGGCGTTGCCAGAATATAGACCGCATCCACGTGACCAGCGCTGCCTGTGATTTGCGCGTCAGTCGGCGGGGCTGGAATCGTCAGATCGCCAATCGTGACGCCTGGTTGTGACGTGGTGCTGGTGGTGACAGGGCTTCCACTCAGAGCAATGCCGGCACCGCCGTTGACGCCCATTCGCAGCTCAGCGGTTGAGCCAAACTTCTGCTGCAACACGGTACTGCCGCCCAATTTCTGCCATTCCTTTGCAAAAGCGTTTGTCACACGATCGCCCAGCCCGCTACGCGGAACCAGCAACAGGGGGGCTTGTTTCCCCTGCTCACGGATATGGCGTGCCGCATCACGTGCTTCATCTTCCGGAGAAAGGGCAAAGTAACAAATATTGGCGTGATTCTGTACCGCTTCCGGCTGATTCAGCGCCAGCACGTTCAGCGGGGTGTTGCTCTTCATCAGCTCTTCTACGTTATTTTTCAACAGCGGACCGACAACAATGCTGGCGCCATCTTGCTGAACCTGAGCCAGGATTTGGCTCAGCGGCTGGGAACTGGTGTCATAGACTTTCAGTTCCGCAGAAGGGTTCGCTGGGGCACTTGCCGTTACCGGTTGCGCCGGTGCGGCTTGCACTGCGCTAGCTGGCGCATCGGGTTGCGTTTGTTGATCGTTCGTCAGGTCGCTGACGGAAGCCTGAGAAGGGCTGGCGACATCGTCACTTGCTTGCGGTTGACTCTCCGCTATGACAGGTTCCGCCGCAGACGCAGGTGTTGTTGTCGGTTGCGCGGCGACGGGTTGAGTCCCCATATTTTTTGCCGCTTCAAAACCCTTCTGGATTGTGCGACCAAAGACCGCCGCCTGGCCGTTCAACGGCAACAGAAGGGCTATTTTACTGGTGGAGGCGGGTTTGAAGCTCTGGACGTTAGTCAACTGCGTGGGCAACAGTGTCGCACCCGGGTTTTGCGGGTAGCGTTTTTGCCAGTCAGCAATGCCTGCCTTCATCATGTCCGGGTCGTTACGGTTATCAAACCAGACACGCTGCAGATCCAGCCATCCTTGCAGGACATTTTCATCCGCATTAATGACCAGCGCCTGAGCCTGTTCCTGCGTCATGGACGAAAGCGCCTGCCAGGTCGCATCAATATTCTTCTGCTTGTCTTTAACGGCCAGCAACGGCTCCTGCGCGATTAACGCACGCAGTAAGGAGAGGGAAGGATGTCCCTCGCTGGCATCAATTTGCGCCTGCCAGTAACGCGCCTGTTGGTTTTGATCGAAATCAGCAGGCGTCAGCTTATCCAGCAACTCCTGCGCGCCAGCCACATCTTTTTGCGCCAGTTTGATTTCCACTGCCAGCAGAGACTGCTCGCGGCGTTGGGTATCGTTCAGATTTTGCGGCAACTGGTTAAACAATTCGACCGCCTGCTGACTTTTACCTTCCTTCAGCAGTGCACGAATGGCGAGTAATTGCCAGTTGGTCTTGCTATCATCTGAACTTTGCTGCATCTGTTGCAGATAAAAGCCGGAATCAGCCTGTGCAGCGCCCTGCATATGGGCTGCACTCTGATCGGGCGCCTGGGTGCCACAACCGGCGAACATCAATGCTGCCAGGACGACGGGCAGACAGCGCGCGGCTTTCAAACGAGAAAATGTTGAGGGTACCATACTGTATCCAGTGATATTTTTTACGCAATGCTCAATATTAAATCGGCAATACGGACGACACAATGAAACAACACGAATCGGCGGATAATTCTCAAGGCCAGCTCTATATTGTACCTACTCCTATCGGGAATTTGGCTGATATTACCCAACGAGCACTCGAAGTTTTACAAGCCGTTGATTTAATTGCTGCTGAAGATACTCGCCACACAGGATTATTGTTACAACACTTTGCGATTAACGCTCGCCTGTTTGCGCTGCATGACCATAACGAGCAGCAAAAGGCCGAAACGCTGGTGGCGAAACTCAAAGAAGGGCAGAACATTGCACTGGTTTCCGATGCGGGAACGCCGTTAATCAATGATCCTGGCTATCACCTGGTGCGAACCTGCCGTGAAGCGGGGATTCGCGTGGTGCCATTGCCAGGACCGTGCGCCGCGATTGCGGCCTTAAGTGCTGCCGGACTGCCGTCGGACCGTTTTTGCTACGAAGGATTCCTGCCTGCAAAATCCAAAGGGCGGCGCGATGCGATGAAGGCTATCGAAGCAGAACCGCGTACGCTGATTTTCTATGAATCCACCCACCGTTTATTGGACAGTCTGGAAGATATGGTCGCTGTGTGGGGGGAGTCCCGCTATGTAGTACTGGCCCGTGAACTGACTAAAACCTGGGAAACGATTCATGGCGCGCCGGTGGGTGAACTGCTGGCGTGGGTGAAAGAGGACGAAAACCGTCGCAAAGGTGAGATGGTACTGATTGTCGAAGGGCATAAAGCGCAGGACGATGATCTTCCCGCCGATGCGCTACGCACGCTGGCATTATTACAGGCGGAACTTCCGCTGAAAAAGGCCGCCGCGTTGGCCGCCGAAATCCACGGCGTGAAAAAGAATGCGCTGTATAAGTATGCGCTGGAGCAGCAGGGTGAATAAAAGTCCTGGATGTTAATATCCTTGGTACTGACTGGGCAGGCATCGCACTGCCCGGCAGATTTACGTTATTCATATCTTGCGCTAGCACGGTCAGGCACTATTTAATATCACCAGTCATATCGGTAGTCGTGCCTAAAACGACAGTTTTTAGACGATATCATGTGCTTTATTTTTATTTAATATACTAACCAGTCGAGTTAGTTTCTCTGGATCAATATTTTCATCCCAGTGGCCATTTACTCTAACCGCTGAACCCACATGAAATGCTTTAACTGCAGAGTTTTGGTGTAAGAAATCTAATGTTTCTTCATTTATACCGCCTCCGAGAACTGTTGTGATACCCAGTTTCTCAGTGCTGTTTATCAGTGAGTTAAGTTTATCAAGTTCACCATGAAAATCCTTGAGTTTATAATTGGTCAATACGCGTCTAATTATAGGGTGTGAACTAAGTATTTCTATTGATGTTAATATTTCAGGTGTCTGTTCAATTGCGCGATGAAAAACGAAGTTACAAGGAGAGCTTGCTTTTAATAATTCTTCGAGTTTTTGTTGCGCAATATCACCACTTTTATCTAATACACCGGAAACGATGGACTCAACACCCAACATCGAAAATTGATAAATATCCCTGGCCATGGTTTGGATGTCATCATCGTCATAGAAAAAATGATGAGGATGTGGTCGTATCATTATGGCTAACGGCAAATTAACAGCCTGGCTGATTTCACGAACTACTTCCAGGTCTGGTGTTAATCCCCCATGCTCTGGATGGGATACAATTTCAAGACGGTCTGCACCACATTTTTGTGCAATTAAAGCATCATTCAGCGATGTAGCAATCACTTCTAACATACAAGATCCTGGTAATGAGTCTGATTAGATGTGGATGATGTTTATGTCGGGAATATTTCATCTGTGATGAAATATTCCCGAAGAAAATCAGATGTATTTTATAAGTAAGGAATACGGTTTCGATACTGAAGATAATGCTGCTCGTTGTGTGCATCTCCATTATCAAGATTGCCGCTCATCCAGACGGGAGGAGTGAATCCTCTGTTCACGCAGATATTAATTGTCGTTGCGACGATAGATTCAATGATGGCAATTGAAAGGATGGAAGAGGTTCCTGCTACTTTGGTACTCATTCCTTCGATATCAATGACTGCATCACCTAGATCGCAATGGTTATCAATGATAACATCAGCAAAATCTTTGACGAATTTTCCTGATGGATGGCGTGAGGATACTCCAGCCATAAATGCACCTGATGCAATTGTAATAATACTTACACCAGCAGCTTTGGCTGACTCAGCCAGGTCCACAGGCATAGGGTTTCTACCGGAATGAGAAACTATAATTAAAGTATCTTTTGACGTCATGCCGGACTTTTTAAAAATTACTTTTCCTATATCAGGTACTCTTTCGTATTCAGATGTTTTTGTCCCTGTGTACATCGCAACAGATGCTTCCAACATTGGATGTACCGGGACCAGCCCTCCGGCCCGGTAAAACATTTCCAGGCTAAACATTTGAGAGTGACCTGTGCCAAAAATATAGATTAACCCATCTTTCTCTAATGTATCGCTGATCACGTTGGCTGCATCTTCAATATTTTTGCTTTCACTCTCTTCTATTTTACTTAACTGTTGGTTAACGATGTTTAAATATTCTTTGGTTTTATTGAGATTCATTTGTGTTTTCCTTAAAAATTATTTTACAATTCCTAATGCCCCGAGAGTGGTGAATATCAGGAAAAGGAAACCTATTATTTTTACTGGGCTTAATTTCCAGACCTTTAATAAATAATAGACAAATGCCACGGTGAGAACAGGGAATAGTTTTGGCAATAGTGTATCAAGTACAACCTGTAGTTCGAACTTATAATCACCGAACTGCCATGTCAATGGTGTCGATAAGTTAATTATTGAGCCTATTAGAGAACCAACCACGATTAACCCAAGAATCCCCGCGCCAAATGTGAAACGCTCCAGGACGCCGGATGATTGGGTGGCAAGACTACTCCCCTGAGAATATCCAAGATTAAGGAGTCGCCATTTTAAAAATAAATTAAATACAATAAATAATATCTGCGTTATTGCCAGCGCAATATAAGCCCCATGAATATTTTTTGCTAACGCCATTGATGCTGGTATAGAAAAGAGAAGTGGGCCAAGAATAGCAAACATCATCGTGTCGCCAACACCCGCTAATGGCCCCATCATTCCTGTTTTCACCCCGCGAATAAGGTCGGGGTCTGCTCTCTTTTCTTCCAGTGCTGTGACGATACCCAAAATAGGAGGGGTGCCATAGTTAGGACATGTATTGAAAAAATCCATGTGTCTGACCAGGCTTTCGTTTAGCTTTTCAGGCTCATTTTTATAGATTTTCTTTAGAATGGGAGACATGCATATTGCAAACCCAAGCCCCTGCATTCGCTCGTAAGACCACGATGCTTGCACCGTAAAATTACGGAGATAGACCTTAAATAGATCCTTTTTAGTAATGCAGGTTTCCTGGTCAGAATCCTTTTCTTCATTGCTCATTAATGATTTGTCATCATTTGAAATGTAATCTGTCTCTGATATGCTCATATTAAAATTCTCCCCCAATTTGTTCTTCACTTTCTTTACTATTGGTATTTTCCCTCATGTATAGCTGAGTGTATACAATAGCAACTATTGCAGCTAAGATACCCACTGCAATCATAGGTAGTTTTAAATAAGCAACTAGAACGAACCCTAAAACTGCAAAGTAGGCTTTTTTGTTGAATGGTAGATAATTTAATAATATTGCAATACCCAGTGCTGGCATGGCGTGACCAACAGCAGTTAAACCGTTCATAAGCCACTGAGGAACATGTTCGATAAATTGTCTTGCCACTGCGTCACCAAAATACCCACCGATAAAGACAGGAATAGCTCTCGATAATCCCCATGGGACAGAACCAAAGAGATGCCATCGCCACATGCCAGCTATATTTCCAGATGCTGCATGCTTGTCTCCTTTATGGGCACATATCGCTGTTGACATCCTTGCCATAACATCAAGATAAGCACCTAATAAAGCGATAGGAATACCAATAGTTGTTCCCAGGGATATGTCGTTTGTAAGGTACCCAAACACAACGCCAAGAATCGAACCTGTAGTATAATCGGGTACTACAGCGCCACCATAAGAATGCACGCCCAATGAAACCATCTCAAGGGTGGCTCCAATGACGATACCTGTAGTAAGATCGCCGAGGATAATACCAGCACCGACGCCTGCAATTAATGGACGTTGCCACAATCCAAGATAAGTAAAAAGTAACTCATTAATACAGAGAAATGCCCATAGCGAGAGCAATATAACTTGCCATAGCTGTAAACTTTCCATTTATTCATTCCTCTAATTATTCATAATAAGCCGTTTTTTTGTAGCAGCAGTTTCATATCCTGCTTGCTGTCATTTGGCAGAACTTGAAAATAACAGTTAACATCTTTACTGATAATTGATTTTAATGCAGATAGTTCATTGTCTGACACAAATAACCGATCATTTAATTTTTGCGAATTTGTCTTATGTACCATATTACCAATGTTTAATTCGCGATACATAAAATCATCATCGAAAAACTTACTCGCATCAATAACATTCTGAACTAACAAAAAAACATTTTCATTTTCCTGAAGTCCTCTTTTTATGTAAGATTTCACTCTGTCAATTTCAACCATTGACAGGCGTACTTGTTTTGGTGCCGCCAGTTTTAGAACCGCTTGCTGAGTTACATCTTTTGCTACTGTATCATTTGCAACGATAATATGATTAGGGTTGGTCATTTTTGACCAGGCTAAAGCAACCTGGCCATGGATAAGACGTGAGTCCACCCGAAAATGGATTATTGGCATAATTTTACCTTTTTGGTGTAGCGTTGCTTATATGGTTATTATTAATAATGCAGTAATACACTAAAAATCTGTGTTATTTGTATCAGTGCTCAATTCGTGCCACAGGCTCGTTATTCCATCTTTACCACAAATAACAGCAGCATTGCGAAACTCAGCAGCTGTTAATTCTTCCCTTTCAAGCAGCATTTCTGCGGCGATCTGCATATTTGTTCCAGAAATGACTTCATAGTTATTTTTAGTTAGTGCAATTTGTGATGCTTGACGGAATGGTGAACCTCCAAGCAAATCACAAAGTAAGACGATACCATCACCATTGTCACAGGCATTACAGGCATCTTCCAGTTGGCTGGCCAACTCCTCGGTAGATATTCCTTCCGGAAAGTCAATGGCTTTACATTGTGTCTGTGAACCAATAACTTGCTCAACTGCACATAATAATCCTGTGGCAAACTTCCCATGTCCTGTTATAACAATGCCTAACATAGTGAAACCCCTTATTATTAATATAAAGTTTATTATTTTGTATTGCTAATGTATTGTTGTATTTTAAAGATTACCTCATCCATCTAATTCTATATTAGTAGGAAAGTATTTATATTGATCACTTTCTCATTATTCAATAATGTCAGGAATGTTTTCTTACTATATTGATACTGCATGTATATTAAATTGTAATTTTGCCAGAAGAGCCACAAACGTAAATTTTTTTGCGTACAACGTCTTTCATTGCGTCCATGCCGATACGCATATAATTACGAGGATCGTTTCCATCAGGATTATCGTTAAACCATTTTTTGAGTGCCCCGGAGAAAGCAATTTTCAGCTCTGTAGCAACGTTAACTTTACAAATCCCAGATTTGATAGCTCGTTGAATATACTCGTCAGGCACATCACTGGCTCCATGCAACACCAGGGGAATATCCACAACTTTACGGATCTCCGCCAGTCTCTCAAAATCAATATTCGGTCGGTGCGTATAGAGGCCATGGGCAGTGCCAATAGCGACAGCCAAACTGTCGATGCCAGTCAACTGAACAAAACGGCGAGCTTCCAGGGGATCTGTCATAAATGTACTCTCCGCATCTACATTTATGTCATCTTCTACCCCGCCCAAACGTCCGAGTTCTGCTTCCACGCTACAGTCGTGGCGATGACAGAAATCAACAACTGACCTTACGAGTTGCACATTTTCTTCAAAAGGCAAATGGCTTCCATCGATCATTGCGCTGCGTACGCCAGCATTCGTCTTGTTGCGAATATCATCCAGAGATTCATGATGATCCAGATGTAACGCAAGAGGCATTTGATAACGTTCTGAATAAGCCTCACACAGCGCGTAAATTTCCTCAAAAGCAATGTGTTTATATGTACCTGGAGTGCCGGCGAGAATGACCGGAGAATGCATTTCTTTACACACTTCAAGGATCGCCTGAATAGTTTCAGCGTTATGAATGTTAAATGCGGGGACGGCATATTCATTCAATTGTGCGTCTTGCAGCAAATATTTAGTCGATATAATGCCCATATTATGCTTCTGCCTTAATCCAGGGATGGATGATGACACCTTTTACGACTCGGTTTACCGTACCACTTGCAGATGGTGTATCAGGTGTAATTCCCGCTTTAAGTGATTCACTAAGCGCAAATATCTGTGCATAGATCAGAAAACAGAAAGCCTGTTCTATATCGAGGAAGTCACGGGATGGCGGCAATAAAATATGCGGACCGGCAATGACTTCAGGTTCCGGCGATGCAGAGATGGCAATTACACGTAGTGCCTGTTTGTCACGACGTAATTCGGTGAGTAAGTCGAGATCGTACAAACGTGTATAGGGATCACTGGAGATGAACATCACGACCAAAGTATTGTTGTCTACCAGTGACTTAGGTCCATGTCGGAAGCCCGTTGGCGAGTCGTAAAATGCCGCGAGTTTTCCTGCGGTTAATTCCAGTACTTTTAGGGCTGACTCGCGAGCAACGCCCTGCAAGCCACCACAGCCAAGGTATACGATACGTTTAAAGGACATATCCCCGAAAATAGTGTCGGTGAAATCGCTGTATGTTGTGAGAATTTTCTCGCAACGCTCTGCGACATCCTGAAAGGATGTGCTGTTGATGGCATCCGGAGAAAATACCGCCAGACAGCTAGCCATCATGGTTGTGATGCTGCTGGTCATAGCAAAGCCACGATCATGCGTTTCAGCAGGCATTAACAGTGCGTATGCTTTGTCGCTTGCAGTCGCGTTTAGGTATAACGCGCCCGCTTCATTGCAAGTGATCACCAGATGATGGCAATTTTTCACTTGTTGGCTGGCGAGGTTGACTGCTGCAACGCTCTCCGGACTGTTACCGGAACGCGCGAATGAGACCAGAAGCGTGGGCTGTTCTTCATACAGATAATCGGCCGGATTCGTCACCAGATCGGTTGTAGGAACAGAAACAAAGTTTTTACCTGTCTGGTACGAAAGCCAGGGACTGATAATATCGCCGATAAATGCGGAGGTTCCGGCTCCAGTCAGTATGATCTTCAGTCCTGGGTTGGAAAAAACCGACGACAGGAATTTATCAAGATCATCGCGCTGTCGAGCAATGTTTTTTAATGATTTCAGCCAACACTCAGGTTGCTGGCTAATCTCCCGGGCGGTCCAGGTTTGCGCTCCATTTATACACTCAGAAAAGTCGTCATTCATACCGTTGTCCTTATGCGTTTTCACATTAATCAGGTAAAAGATCTACAGAGTAACTGGCTGGCCATTCACCCAGATTTGTTGCAACTGCAACTGACTATTCAGCTCATTCATACTGGCGCGTTTGCCAACAGCCAGAGAACCCCGTTGATTTTCCAGACCCAGCATTTTTGCAGGGTGCAGCGAAGCCATATGAATCGCTTGTGCATCGGTGATTTGCGCAATTTTCACCATGTTGCGCACTGCAGCATCCAGCGACAGAGTACTGCCTGCCAACCCACCGGATGCCGTGCGCACGACACCGTTATGCATTTCGACATTGTGTCCGCAGATTTCATATTTACCGTCAGGCATGCCTGCCGCGCGCATGGCATCGGTAATCAGTAATATTCTGTCTGCCGCGGTATTGCAGCACAGTTGCATCATTGCCGGGTGGACATGGTGTCCGTCAGTAATCAGCTCCAGCCAGGGGCGTTTATCAAGTAGCCCCGCACCTACCATTCCTGGTTCTCTGTGGTGCAAACCCGTCATGCCATTGAAACAATGCACCAGGCCGTCAGCCCCTTCGTCAAAAGCATCGATTGTCTGTGCATAACTCGCTGCGCTGTGACCTAGCATGACCCGTATTCCTCGCGCTTTCAGGTATCGGATAGCGTCCTGTGCCCCGGGTTTTTCGGGAGCCAGTGCCACAATTCGTAGTGTTTGACGCGATATTGCGACTAACTCATCCAGTTCGCCCAGGTCAAGCTCGCGAAAAAGTTCTGCCGGATGTGCGCCTTTATTCTGAGGCGTGAAATACGGACCTTCGAGATAGCTGCCCAGAACTTCTGCTCCAGGCCCACCGGTTTCGCAGTGAAGCGCAATGCGTTGTAGAGACTGGTGGATAACATCGAGCGGCGCGGTTACGGTCGTAGGCAACCAGGCTCCAACACCTTCTCGCGCTTTATAAATCGACAACTTGTGCAGCGCATCCGGGTCGTCATCCATAACATCTATGCCGTTGCCACCATGAACATGAATATCAATGTACGAAGGGCAGAGTAATTCCGCATCGCGCTGACTGACTCCCATAGGAATAGGTTCAATGGCGGTGATGACGCCGTTATCGACTCTTAGCTGATAATCATCTTGCCAGCCCTCTTCAGTGAGCAGGCGCCTTGCACGAAGTAGCATAGCCATCTCTTTTTCCTTAACCTCTTTATGTGGCAGGAGACTCTTCCTGACAGGCTGTATGGTACTGTCGCAGGATGTCCTGGATATGGTCGATGATGAGGTCTCGTGGCGCAGCCTTGAGAACTCCCTCGCGGACCTTGACGTATTGCAGCGGTAAATATTGGCTAATGAGCGGCAGTGGAATCGGTTCGTCAGCCAGGTTACGCACCAGACGAGCAAATGCGTCATCAATGTGTTGATCCGGCCAGTAATAGCGGATGCGGTCTGAATAGCTGTAACCGCGAGCAAACCGACGCGCATTGCCATCGCCGTGGTAGTGGCTTTGCCAGTACTCAGGGCGGTCAATCATCACGCTCTCAAGAATCTGACGTAGTCCGGATCCTGCTTTTGCGGGGAGTAATTCTTCTTCAATGGCCGCCAGCGAGAAGAGCGCCTCGCGCAAGGCGAAGGTGAGAGCCGGTCCTACTTTCAGGATCGCGAAATGATCCTTCACCAACTGGCGCAGCGACTGAGGTGTTTGATAGTCCGTTGAATGCGCTTCAAAGATCAGCCTGTCATACGCTTCTACCATTGCGCTGAGTGCTTCTGCTTTTTGTGGCTGGTAGTCAATAACATGCGTGTGATCGAACTCGACGCCGGGTTGTACCACCAGCCCAATAATACGAGGCCAGATGGAATTTAACCCCTGCTTTTCAAATGCGTGACGATGGGCTTCCAGAGTTTTTCGTGCCGCATCTGGTGTTGTGACTTCAAGTTCAGTGAGGGTCTCATGAGCGCCGCCAGGAACGGGGACTTCGGTGCCGATGACATAAACCAGATCGGCTTCGCCAAAATGTTCGCAGCAGGTTTCTTCTGCGATCCTGGCGAGACGTGCGGCACGCTCCGCGACAATCTCATCAGTTAGCGGAACAGGATCGTTGGCGCATGACATGCTGCAATCCAGGTGGATCTTTTTGAATCCTGCAGCAACATAGCTTTTGATCAGCACATCTGCATTATTCATGGCCTGATCGGCGGGAAGATTTTGCCAGCGATTTGGACCGAGATGATCGCCTCCCAGAATGAGCTGCGACTGTGGAAAGCCAAGTGAGTCGGCAAGACTGCCAATAAAACCGCGAAAATCGGCGGGCGTCATACCGGTGTAGCCACCAAACTGATCAACCTGGTTCGACGTTGCCTCTACCAGCAATGGAGACTGGTGTTTATGGGCGTAGCGTAATGCGGCTTCAAGTACCAGTGGATGTGCGGAACAAACGGCATAAATCCCGTTTGTTTTTCCCCGTTTATGCTGTTCCACCCTTTCTGTCAGATGTTTCACTTCCCTCTCCCGGTCAGATATCTACGACATTAATCTTTCGTTTTGTTTTGTTTTGTTTTGTTTTGTTTTGTTTTATACTGCTTTATGGTGTTGTAAAAATAAAACGAAAGGTGCTGGTTTTTCGATCTGTTTCACAAAAGAAACATAATGAAAGGTTAAAGCGGTGCGTTGACGGGGGAATGACAGGCTTATGGGACTTGCATTCCACTAAAAGAAAGGCGTTAATAAGAAAAACGAAATGAAACGAAAGATTTACTAAAGGATTTTTTATGAATAATACCGATGCTTCTGCAGATAAGCGGGTAACGGGTACCAGCGAAAGGCGTGAGCAGATTATTCAGCGGTTGCGACAGCAGGGAAGTGTGCAGGTAAATGATCTTTCAGCACTATTCGGGGTTTCCACGGTCACCATCCGTAACGATCTGGCGTTTCTGGAAAAACAGGGAATTGCCGTTCGTGCTTATGGCGGCGCGTTGATTTGCGATAGCAATATGCCGGCCGCGGAACCTTCTGTTGAAGATAAAAGCTCTCTTAATACGGCGGTGAAACGCAGTATTGCCAGAGCAGCCGCTGAACTGATCAAACCCGGGCATCGCGTGATCCTTGACTCGGGTACCACGACCTGCGAAATAGCCCGCATGCTGCGTCAGCATACTGATGTGATTGCGATGACCAACGGTATGAACGTCGCCAATGCGTTACTCGAAGCGGAAGGGGTTGAACTGCTGATGACGGGCGGGCATCTGCGCCGCCAGTCGCAGTCGTTTTACGGCGATCAGGCGGAACAGTCACTGCAAAATTACCACTTTGATATCTTGTTCCTTGGCGTTGATGCCATTGATTTAGATCGCGGCGTCAGCACGCATAACGAAGATGAGGCCAGACTTAATCGCCGAATGTGTGAGGTGGCGGATCGGATTATCGTGGTCACTGACTCCAGTAAATTTAACCGCTCCAGCCTGCACAAAATTATTGATATGCAACGTATTGATATGATTATTGTGGATGAAGGCATTCCCGTTGAGTGTCTGGAAGCATTACGGAAAATGGGCATTGATGTGATTCTGGTTGAGAATTAATTCCCTCCCTCTCATTCGAGGAGAAGGGAAGGCCGGGTACGCAGCACCCGGCCTCAGTATCACTATCAGGTCACTGGCGCTGGGTTAAATACGGCCAGTTGGTTATGTAGCCCCCATTGATCCGAGAACGTTTTCTTGCGACCACTGGCGACCTCAAGGATGAACTCGAACAGCTTCTGCCCCACCTCTTCGATGGTCTCTTCACCCGTTGCGATCGTTCCCGCATTAATGTCCATTAAGTCGTACCAGCGGTTCGCCAGCTCTGTACGGGTCGCCATCTTAATCACTGGCACCGCCATCAAGCCGTACGGTGTTCCACGCCCGGTGGTAAAGACCTGAACGGTAATCCCCGAAGCCACTTGCTGCGTGCCGCAAACAAAATCGCTGGCGGGCGTGGCGGCATAAATCAGACCGCGTTTGCTGGGGCGCTGACCCGGCGAGAGAACTTCCACAATGGCGCTTTTGCCTGACTTGGCGATAGATCCGAGCGCTTTTTCCACCACATTGGCCAGGCCGCCTTTTTTGTTGCCTGGTGAAGGGTTAGCGCTGCGGTCGGTTTTCCCCATATCAAGATAGTTATCGTACCAGGCCATCTCTTCCAGCAGGCGTTTACCCACTTCTTCATTCACGGCGCGCGGTGTCAGTAAATGGATCGCATCGCGCACTTCGGTGACTTCTGAGAACATGACCGTTGCGCCGCAGCGTACTAACAGGTCAGAAGCATAACCTACCGCCGGGTTGGCCGTTACGCCGGAAAACGCATCGCTACCGCCGCACTGCATACCGACCACCAGTTCAGAGGCCGGGCAGGTTTCGCGCTGGCGTTGATTCAATTTTTGCAGATGCCGTTTTGCCACCTGCAAAATGTCATCGACCATCGATTTAAATCCTACGTGCTTCTCATCCTGGAGCGTCACGATACTGGCGCTATCCACCGGGATACTTTGCACATCGTCGGTCCCTTCCAGCAGACGTTCCGGCTGCAGCTTTTCGCAACCCAGCCCGATAACCATCACTTCGCCGCCAAAGTTGGGGTTCAGTGCGATGTTATGGATAGTGCGAATCGGTACGATTGCGGCGGGGGCATTGATGGCAACACCGCAGCCATAGAGGTGATTGAGCCCCACTACGCCGTCTACGTTTGGATAATGGGGCAACAGATCGCGCTCAATGATTTTCACCACGTAATCCACAACCCCGGCAACACAATGGACGCTGGTAGAGATACCGAGCAGGTTCTTGGTCCCCACGCTTCCGTCGGCGTTGCGATAGCCTTCAAAGGTATAGCCTTCGAGCGGCGGTAGAGGTTCCGGTACTTTAGTGGCCAGTGGCAGGGTATTCAGCGGCGGTGCTTTCGGCAGCTCAACCAGGGATTCATCAATCCAGCTACCGCGGGCAATGTCGCGAACCGCGTAACCAATGACTTCGCCGTAGCGTATGATTTCACCGTGAACAGGAATGGCCTCCAGCGCCACTTTATGGCCCTGAGGAATATGTTCAATCAACTCCAGTCCGTCAGGGAAACGCGTCCCGGATTTCAGACCATTGTCATTGACAATAATCGCTACATTGTCAGTGTCATGCACCTTAATATAAAACGCCGTTGGCGATTCTTGCCTAATTTCGATGTCGGCCATTGTCCAGTATTCTCCAGCCAGGTGGTGATAATAAAAATATAAGAGTCGAATCTGATGATAAGAATTAAAGATTCAATGTTGTGAAATAAGAATGTCAGGAGTTCATAATCAAGAATGTGATCAATGTCACTCATTGTTGTGAGCGCCGCGCCACAAGGGGCAGGAAAGCGTAAATCTGTGCATCAGCGCCCAGCATTATGTGCATTTGCTCAAGATTATATTTAAATATTACGGATTAAATGTTCTTTTGCACAATGCCTGATATCGCCTCGCTGATTATACTGAATCACGGTTTAAGGTGTCTGATAAATTATTTTATATTCTCTTTGTTTAGTAATTTGTCACATGAAATCACACTCAAATAATAATAAGAATGTCTTCTTAAGTGCCTGAGGTAAATAAAATGATACTGGATACGGTTGAAGAGAAAAAGAAAGGTACGCATACCCGTTATTTAATCTTGTTAATAATTTTTATTGTGACGGCAGTTAACTACGCTGACCGTGCGACACTTTCCATTGCCGGTACCGAAGTGGCGAAAGAGCTACAGTTGAGTGCGGTGTCAATGGGGTACATCTTTTCCGCCTTCGGCTGGGCCTATTTGCTGATGCAAATCCCTGGCGGCTGGCTGCTCGACAAATTTGGCTCGAAGAAAGTCTATACATACAGCCTGTTCTTCTGGTCGCTGTTTACCTTCCTGCAGGGCTTTGTGGATATGTTCCCGTTGGCCTGGGCGGGTATCTCAATGTTCTTTATGCGTTTTATGCTGGGCTTTTCAGAAGCGCCCTCCTTCCCGGCAAATGCCCGTATTGTTGCGGCATGGTTCCCGACCAAAGAGCGTGGTACCGCCTCCGCCATCTTTAACTCAGCACAGTATTTTTCTCTGGCATTGTTTTCGCCGCTACTGGGCTGGTTGACCTTTGCCTGGGGCTGGGAGCACGTTTTTACCGTGATGGGGGTTATCGGCTTCGTGCTGACGGCGCTGTGGGTAAAACTGATCCATAACCCGACGGACCATCCGCGCATGTCGCCGGAAGAGTTGAAGTTCATCTCTGAAAACGGCGCGGTGGTGGATATGGACCACAAAAAACCTGGCAACGCGGTAGCAAGCGGGCCAAAACTGCATTACATCAAGCAGTTGTTGACCAACCGTATGATGCTGGGGGTCTTCTTCGGACAGTATTTCATCAACACCATTACCTGGTTTTTCCTGACCTGGTTCCCGATCTATCTGGTGCAGGAAAAGGGAATGTCGATTCTGAAAGTCGGTCTGGTGGCTTCCATTCCAGCGCTCTGTGGGTTTGCGGGCGGCGTACTCGGCGGCGTGTTCTCCGATTACCTGATTAAACGCGGTGCCACCATTACGCTGGCGCGTAAATTACCGATTGTTCTCGGAATGCTGCTGGCCTCGACCATTATTCTGTGTAACTACACCGACAATACCGCGTTAGTGGTGATGCTGATGGCGTTAGCGTTCTTTGGCAAAGGGTTTGGTGCGCTGGGCTGGCCGGTGATTTCCGACACCGCGCCGAAAGAAATTGTCGGTCTGTGCGGTGGGGTATTCAACGTATTTGGTAATGTGGCCTCCATTGTTACCCCGCTGGTGATTGGCTACCTGGTCAGTGAATTGCACTCATTTAATGCCGCGCTGGTGTTCGTCGGATGTTCAGCGTTGATGGCGATGGTTTGCTACCTGTTTATTGTCGGCGACATTAAACGTATGGAATTACAAAAGTAATTAACGGTTAAGAGACAAGGTATAAGCGATGAATAACGATATCTTCCCGAATAAGTTTAAGGCTGCGCTGGCAGCTAAACAGGTACAGATAGGCTGCTGGTCTGCGCTGGCAAATCCGATCAGTACGGAAGTGCTAGGGCTGGCCGGGTTCGACTGGCTGGTGCTGGATGGCGAACATGCGCCAAACGATATCTCGACTTTTATTCCCCAACTGATGGCGCTGAAAGGCAGTGCCAGCACACCGGTGGTGCGTGTGCCGACTAACGAGCCGGTCATTATCAAACGCCTGCTGGATATCGGTTTCTATAACTTCCTGATCCCGTTTGTGGAAACGGAAGAGCAAGCGGTGCAGGCCGTGGCGTCCACCCGCTATCCGCCGGAAGGCATTCGTGGCGTCTCCGTTTCTCACCGCGCCAACATGTTTGGCACCGTGCCGGACTACTTTGCGCAGTCAAACAAGAACATCACCATTCTGGTGCAAATTGAAAGCCAACAGGGTGTGGATAACGTTGATGCGATCGCGGCGACCGACGGTGTGGACGGGATCTTCGTTGGTCCAAGCGACCTGGCGGCGGCGCTCGGCCATCTCGGCAACGCTGCTCACCCGGAAGTACAGAAAGCCATCCAGCATATTTTTGCCCGTGCAAAAGCACATGGCAAACCGAGCGGCATTCTGGCACCGGTTGAAGCGGATGCTCGTCGCTACCTCGAATGGGGCGCAACCTTCGTTGCCGTCGGCAGCGACCTCGGTGTCTTCCGTTCTGCTACACAGAAACTGGCTGATTCCTTTAAGAAATAAATATCACCAAAAGAAGAGAGAGACGCAATTATGACGATGAAAGTAGGTTTTATTGGCCTGGGCATTATGGGCAAACCCATGAGCAAAAACCTCCTCAAAGCGGGCTACTCATTGGTGGTGGCCGATCGCAACCGTGACGCGATCGCTGAAGTCATTGCCGCAGGTGCAGAAACCGCGACAACGCCAAAAGCAATTGCGGAGCAGTGTGATGTGATTATCACCATGCTGCCAAATTCCCCGCATGTAAAAGAGGTGGCGCTGGGCGAAAACGGCATCATCGAAGGGGCGAAACCGGGGACCGTACTGATCGATATGAGCTCCATTGCGCCGCTGGCGAGCCGTGAAATCAGCGACGCGCTGAAAGCGAAAGGTATCGATATGCTGGATGCGCCAGTAAGCGGCGGTGAACCGAAGGCGATTGATGGCACATTGTCGGTGATGGTGGGCGGTGATAAAGCGATTTTCGACAAGTATTACTCTCTGCTGAAAGCGATGGCGGGTTCTGTGGTGCATACCGGAGAAATCGGTGCGGGTAACGTTACTAAACTGGCAAACCAGGTCATTGTCGCGCTGAATATTGCCGCAATGTCGGAAGCACTGACTCTGGCAACCAAAGCGGGCGTGAATCCGGATCTGGTCTATCAGGCGATTCGTGGCGGGCTGGCGGGCAGCACCGTGCTGGATGCGAAAGCGCCGATGGTGATGGATCGTAACTTCAAGCCGGGATTCCGTATCGATCTGCACATCAAAGATCTGGCCAATGCGCTGGATACCTCGCATGGCGTTGGGGCGCAGTTGCCGCTGACCGCCGCAGTGATGGAGATGATGCAGGCGTTACGTGCGGATGGGCTGGGGACGGCCGATCACAGCGCGCTTGCGTGCTACTACGAAAAACTGGCGAAAGTGGAAGTCACTCGCTAACAAGATGGGCGCCGTGTGCGCCCTGTAATTCTTGCCTTGCGCGGCACTGTCAGGCGACATAACTATGAAAATCGTAATTGCCCCAGACTCTTATAAAGAGAGCCTTTCTGCCACTGAGGTAGCACAGGCGATAGAAAAAGGATTTCGGGAAATTTTCCCCGATGCGCAATATGTTTCTGTTCCTGTTGCCGATGGTGGTGAAGGGACTGTTGAAGCCATGATTGCCGCCACGCAAGGTTCTGAACATTTCGCGCGGGTGACCGGGCCGCTGGGCGAAAAAGTGAATGCCAGTTGGGGGATGTCCGGCGACGGTAAAACCGCGTTTATTGAGATGGCGGCGGCCAGCGGGCTGGCTCTGGTTCCCCTGGAAAAGCGTAACCCCTTAATCACGACCTCGCGTGGCACCGGGGAACTCATTTTGCATGCCCTGGAAAGTGGCGCCAGAAGCATCATTATCGGTATTGGCGGCAGCGCGACCAATGATGGCGGGGCAGGTATGGTACAGGCGCTGGGGGCCCGGCTCTGTGATGCCAATGGCACCGAGATTGGTTACGGCGGTGGGAGTTTGAACAGCCTGAATTCCATTGATATCTCCGGTTTGGATCCACGCTTAAAAGGGTGCGCTATCCGTGTCGCCTGTGATGTGACCAACCCGCTTCTTGGCGAGAACGGTGCTTCACGTATTTTTGGCCCCCAGAAAGGGGCAACCGAAGAGCGTATTACTGAACTGGATCGCAATCTTGCACACTATGCAGAGGTGATAAAAAAATCATTGCGTATTGATGTGAAAGACGTACCTGGCGCGGGTGCGGCAGGGGGGATGGGGGCGGCACTGATGGCGTTTCTTGGCGCGGAGTTGAAAAGCGGCATTGAGATCGTCACAACAGCGCTTAATCTCGAAGAACATATCCACGATTGTACGCTGGTGGTGACTGGCGAAGGGCGTATCGACAGCCAGAGTATTCACGGCAAAGTACCGGTAGGCGTGGCAAGTGTGGCGAAAAAATACCATAAACCGGTGATTGGCATTGCGGGTAGCCTGACCAGCGATGTCGCTGTTGTGCATCAGTATGGCATTGACGCGGTCTTCAGTGTCTTGACCCGGATTGAGACGCTGGAAGAGGCTTTTCGGGGCGCATTTGACAATATTTATCGTTCCTCGCGCAATATTGCGGCCACACTGGCCGTCGGGATGCACAGTGCGGGGTGACAAGGGCGTACAAACCCTCTATACTTCGCGCCGAAGCTGACCAGACAGTCGCCGCTTCGTCGTCGTCCCTTTCGGGGGAGACGGGCGGAGGGGAGGAAAGTCCGGGCTCCATAGGGCAAGGTGCCAGGTAACGCCTGGGGGGTGTAACAGCCCACGACCAGTGCAACAGAGAGCAAACCGCCGATGGCCTACGCAAGTGGGATCAGGTAAGGGTGAAAGGGTGCGGTAAGAGCGCACCGCGCGGCTGGTAACAGTCCGTGGCACGGTAAACTCCACCCGGAGCAAGGCCAAATAGGGGTTCATAAGGTACGGCCCGTACTGAACCCGGGTAGGCTGCTTGAGCCAGTGAGCGATTGCTGGCCTAGATGAATGACTGTCCACGACAGAACCCGGCTTATCGGTCAGCTTCACCTCTTAAAGAACCCCGCTTCGGCGGGGTTTTTGCTTTTACAAGGCAGGTAAGATGAATGACTGTCCACAACGCTATAAACCAGCGAAGCTGAAATCAAATCACATCTTCGGAATACACTATTTCAGCATTAGGATGTATTTTCACCAGAGAAGCGGGTAGAGATGTCGTTATGCTACTTTTGAGAAGCTGACCAAAGATCTCTTTTTTATGCTCGCCAGTTACCATCAAAATGACTTTTTTGGCGGACATAATTTCCTGCAATCCTAATGAGATACCGAATTCAATATCATTCTTCCCTGATACCATCGGATGTGCTTTTGACGCCGAATGCAGCGTCACTTTACTGACGTTGACGGGCAAACCGTCGTTTGGCTCGATAAAACCGATATGCCCATTCATACCCAGACCAATAATACACAAATCAGGATTCTTTATGGTGTTCATCACATCCTGAATACGTTCTACTTCGGATTCTGGCAATTCACCACCATCGAACGCGATGTAGTTTTCTGGTTGAACACCCCATGGCTTAACAACATGTTCAATTAAATAGTGCTCACACGAGTCTTTATCCGTTTTACTCAGACCTACCCATTCATCTAACTTAATGATCTTTGCGTGACTGGCTGGGCTGGACAGCATTGATGGTACCATATCAAATGCTTTAGTCGGTGTTCCACCTGAAGCAAGAATAAATGAAGCATCTTCTTTTTTCGCGATAGTGTCGGCAATTTGTTGTGCTACATGGGCTGCAACATCTTCCTGGGTCGTTAATTTAACTAATTGCATCAGTTAACCTCTTTTCATATTTCTGGTAAATTCAAGAATACCTGAATCAGTGATTGAGACGGTGTATTCAAATACGCCATTCTCATTTGAACCGATGCGAATAACGCTCATCATGGGAGTGGGTTCAGTCACCTCAAAAATTTTGCATTGTTCTTCATTGAGAATAATGGGCGTAAGCTTTTCTTTAATGCTCATTTCGCCACTCTTACCAATATCGTCCAGAGCCCGATACAGGCCAACCTGTTCAACATGTTCAATATTAAGTAAGTTAAATGTTGATTGCAGAAGATAAGTATCTTCAAGAACAGCCAGAGAGTCGTTGACATAGCGACGACGGGATATGACTGCAAAACATTCATCTGCGGCAACGCCAAAAATATTTGCGACAAATGCAGACTTTAGAAAATCAACTTTCTCAATAATGGTTTTATGCTTCAGGCCTTTTTTATCGACATCCTGAGTAAAACTTAATTCAGGCTCAACTTCCTCGCGGAGCATCGGAATGGTCACAATATTACCAATACCCTGTTTCGATACGAGGTAGCCACGCTCAATCAGGTAGGCGATAGCACTACGTATGGTTGAGCGGCTGCATTGATATTTCTCTTTTAACGTCAATTCTGAAGTTAATTTATCACCTTCCTGTAAACCGCGAATTTCTTCTAAAATCAGTTCGGAAATTTGCAGATACTTCGGTAATAAATGCTTAGATTCCATCGTCTTCTTCCTCAAAGGATATCGGCGTATCTTCTATAACAAACGCAGATATTGATTCTTTCCCCTGCTCTAACACTATTTCAACAAGCTCGGACATGGTATCGATGTCATTTCTGACCTCGATAGCGGCCACCACCATATTGAAATTTGTACCGGTCAGAACCTCAATGTCATAACCTTTTAGTTTTAACTCTACTGACTTATTAAATGGGGTTCCACCTTTCATGTCTGTGAGTACTAAAAATGCAGAGTTTGGTTCCTGAGATGTCACCAGACATTCCAGTTGTTCCCTGAACACGGCTGAAGACATATCGTAGGCGTAGGGAACGGCATAAAGATTGTCGACATCGCCTAATACGCCCTTAATCAGACTCTGTAAGCCTTGAGAGAATTCTCCGTGGCCGCTTATGATCACGACAACGTTCATTACACAATCCCCATCGCTGCGCCAGCGATTGAAAGTGCCGTGATGGCGCCGATCATGACCAGTGGTTTGACTTTTTTGACCTTAACCGCATAGAAGACTGTGATGGCGACCAGTGCAGGCAGTAAGTTAGGCATCACGGCGTCCAGCAGATCGCTTTGCAGTTTAACCACCATGTCCCCGGCATCGAGTGTTAGCGGTGTCGATATCGAAATATAGGAGGCCATCAGACCGCCTATCACTGTCATCCCAAGAATGGTGGCGGTACGTGAAAGCTGTGCGGAAACTGTTTTGATATTGGCAAAGGCCTTCGTGCCATTTCTATAGGCAAAATGCATCAGGCCAAAACGGATCGAAAACTGAATCACGAAGAAGCTGATCAGATAAAAGAACGGAGCGAACACGTTACCGTGACTTGCCAGGCTCGCGGCAATACCGGCAATGATGGGAATCGCCGTCGCCCACAACAAGGAGTCGCCTAAACCCGCCATTGGCGCCATCGCGCTGATTTTAATGCTGCGGATAACATCAGGTGCTGCTTTCTTACGTTCGGCGGCCAACGCCAGGCCAAACGCAAAGGTGGGTACAAAGGTGTTGGTGTTGAAAAACTCACTGTGCAAATTCAACGACTTTGTAAGATCGTCAGGATTGGAATGGATCTTCTTCAGTGCAGGCAGCATTGAGTAAATCACACCGCCGGCCTGCATACGTTCATAGTTGAAACTGGTATTCAATAACATTGAGCGCCAGCACACCTTATTTAAGTCTGCTTTGGTTAACTCAGGCGCTTCAGTTTGGTCGATAAAATCGCTCATCTTAGATCCCTTCTTCTTCAGTTTCTGGTGTCGTTTTAGGCATAGTCTGCTGACGATATTGATTAGAAAAGAAATCGTAAGCGGCGAAACAACCCCCAAAGATAGCCAGCGCGAGGATAGGCATCTTTAGGTAACTCACTGCGGCGAAACCGGCAATAAGAAACAGGATATGCTGGCGTTGCCACATCATTTTAAGCAGCATGGCGAAACCAACGGCAGGTAAGATCCCGCCAGCGACGGCCAGACCGTGGATGACAAATTCTGGTAACGATTTGATGAAACCGGAGGCTTGTTCGGCGCCAAAGTAAATCGGAATAAAAGCGACAACAAAGTACAAGATGAAGGCGAGGCTAAGACCCGTCCATTGAGTTCGGGCAAAACCAGAGAAATTCATGGTTTCGATATAGCGATCGTTTTTATGCATGTACACCGCAAGGAAAGTACAAAAAGCGGTCATGATCGCCTGCATCAGGATGGCAAATGGCACCGCCAAAGCGACAGAGACCTTTGGATCAAGTCCACTCACAATAGTGAACGTTACGCCAATAACGGTACCTATCACCATGTTAGGTGGCTGAGCGCCGCCAAATGCTGCGGTCTGACCCAGAAAGACCAGCTCCAGAATCGCACCGACCATCAAACCTGTTTTGACGTCACCCAGCACAAGACCAACCAAAAAACCAACAACGACCGGACGATAGGTTTGAAACTGCTCTGCAAACGAATCCGCACCGGTAAATGCGGCAACAAGCGCAATGAGCAAAACTGTTGTTAATTCCATGAAATTTACCCTTTATAGGCTTGTTTGCTGTCATTAGGCGTCAAAGCGTAATACACATTAATTCCCTTGCTGGCTAATGTGTCCAGAGCCGCTTTTTCTTCAGGGTTTACGTGATAGGACTTGTAAACTTTAATGTTGTGTTCAGTGGAATAAGCGCGATTTCCCAGGTTGATCTCTTTGATCGGCACCCCGTTTTCAACCAGTTTTAACGCATCCAGTGGGTTATCAGCCAGCAGCAGAATGTGTTGTTTTTGCGATGCCTGGTGAATGACATCAATCGTTTTCTGGACTGAAAAATAGCGAACCCCAACCCCCTCTGGCGCGGCAATGGATATCAACTGTTTTCTCATTTCATCTTCGGCTACAGCGTCATTGCAGATAACAACCAGATTTGACTGTGTATGCGGAATCCATCCTGTCGCAACCTGACCGTGAATGTAGCGGTCATCTAAGCGGGTGTGCACGATATTCACCATGGTTCATTCTCCAGACCGTTGGGTGGTTATTTGTCCGGATGTCCGGACAAGTTCGATTGTCAACCATAGTTCAGAGTAAAAAATGAGACAGCAGTCAAAAAAGAACGAAATGAAAATTTCTTTTAGACGAAAAGGGGGAGCGCTTAAAGCATCTGTGGCGGGGTGTCGCGAGACTGAGAGTGCGTGATCATATTGAATAGTATTTCGCTGGCTACTCTTTTTGAGTCTCCCTGAGGCGCAAGAAAGAGTCGGAGGGCGGGATGGGCTTATCGCTGGAAGGCTGCATTGTGTCCGACAGGGCATTTTAAGCAGATAATGTACTAGTTGATGGTGTAAATATCGCACTCTCCGGGCGTAATAAACGGGGGAAGACTGAGTAATAAATCGGCATATTTGAAATAACTCGGGCAGCTTTCATCCGGAGAGATTTCTTGTTTTGTGATGACTAACACAAAACCCTGTCTGTGAGTATTTATGCCAGACAAAAGAAATGCTGATGATCAAAATCACAAAATTACTCGCTAAAAAAACTGACAAACATAGTGTTAAAATATTGTTTGAAATGATAATAGAAATAGCTAAATAGTTTAGTAAATGATAATTATCATATTTATTTACAAACAAATAAGGCAAAAAAATGTGATGTGCAACAGTTTTTAATGGCAATTTTGTCATGTTTATACAGATATTTGATAAGTTACTTTATAAATTTAAATGTAAGTTTGTGTGTTAATTACACTGTAATTGCTTGAATTATCGTCTATACGGTCTTTTGAAAATAACTGATAAAACACCGATGTTATAGCCATAAAATATTGTTATCCCCTGCGGTTTTTCTTGATGAATGTCCTGGTTAAGTCACTGAAGTTATTTATAAGCATATGATTTATAAGTGTTTATTTTTAAAAATACAGGCCTGTTAAAGGTAAGGTAAGGTAATTTGTGAGTGGTCGCACATAACCACATAACTTTTATTTGGTACACTTCCTGCCGTCAATAAAGTAATTAGTGCAGGCCGAAATGAATAATATTCTTCTCCCAAAAACACAGCATTTAGTGGTCTTCCAGGAAGTCATTAGAAGCGGTTCTATCGGTTCGGCTGCAAAAGAATTAGGATTAACTCAACCCGCCGTCAGCAAAATTGTCAGTGATGTTGAAGCCTATTTTGGTGTTGAATTAGTTGTTCGTAAAAATACGGGTGTCACATTAACGAGTGCGGGTCAGGTTTTGTTGTCCTGGTCTGAAACTATTACCCGTGAAATGAAAAACATGGTGAATGAGATGAACAGTATGACCTGCAATACGGTCGTCGACGTTTCGTTTGGTTTCCCTTCACTGATTGGTTTTACTTTCATGTCAGACATGATTCACAAGTTTAAAGAGGTGTTTCCGAAAGCGCAGGTTTCTATGTACGAAGCGCAGCTTTCCTCTTTTCTACCTGCGATTCGTGATGGCCGACTGGACTTCGCTATCGGTACGTTGAGTGATGAGATGAAACTGCAAGATCTGCATGTGGAACCGCTCTTTGAGTCCGAGTTTGTGTTGGTCGCCAGCAAGTCCCGAACATGCACCGGCACCACTACGCTGGAATCGTTGAAGAACGAACAGTGGGTGTTGCCGCAAACGAATATGGGTTACTACAGCGAACTCCTCACCACATTACAAAGAAATGGTATTAACAGTGAAAACATCGTTAAAACAGATTCTGTTGTTACCATTTACAATCTTGTTCTCAATGCTGATTTCCTGACCGTCATTCCCTGCGACATGACCACACCTTTTGGTTCAAATCAGTTTACTACTATTCCAGTAGAGGAGACTTTGCCGGTTGCGCGTTATGCTGCGGTATGGTCTAAGAATTATCGAATTAAAAAGGCAGCATCGGTTTTGGTTGAATTAGCCAAAGAATACTCATCATATAATGGTTGCAGACGAAAGCAATTAATTGAAATTCACTGAACTTAGTTTTAATACACAATCGATACCATTTGTCTGAATATCAGACAATGGTAACAGCTATTCATATTACTTTAATACCCAGGTAAGAGGTTTTCATGCACATTACATACGATCTCCCGGTTGCTATTGAAGATGTCATCGAAGCGAAAAAAAGACTTGCGGGCAAAATTTATAAAACGGGAATGCCTCGCTCCAACTATTTTAGTGAGCGTTGCAAAGGTGAAATATTCCTGAAATTTGAAAATATGCAACGTACCGGATCATTTAAAATCCGTGGCGCATTTAATAAGCTCAGCTCTTTAACGGAAGCTGAAAGACGCAAAGGTGTTGTGGCCTGTTCTGCGGGTAATCACGCGCAAGGGGTTTCGCTCTCCTGCGCTATGCTCGGTATTGACGGGAAGGTTGTCATGCCTAAGGGCGCGCCGAAGTCTAAAGTAGCAGCCACCTGTGATTATTCTGCAGAAGTGATCCTGCACGGTGACAACTTCAATGACACGATTGCCAAAGTCAGTGAAATTGTTGAAACCGAAGGGCGTATTTTTATTCCTCCTTATGATGATCCGAAAGTGATTGCCGGTCAGGGTACAATTGGCCTGGAAATCATGGAAGATTTATATGATGTCGATAACGTGATTGTGCCCATTGGCGGCGGCGGCTTAATCGCAGGTATTGCTATTGCGATTAAATCTATCAACCCGACCATTAAAATTATTGGTGTACAGTCTGAAAATGTACACGGTATGGCGGCATCTTATCATGCCGGTGAAATAACCATGCACCGAACGACCGGCACCCTGGCGGATGGTTGTGATGTCTCCCGCCCGGGTAATTTAACTTACGAAATCGTTCGTGAATTAGTAGACGACATTGTCCTGGTGAGCGAAGACGAAATTCGAAACAGCATGATTGCATTAATTCAGCGTAATAAAGTTGTCACCGAAGGGGCTGGCGCGCTGGCATGTGCTGCATTATTAAGTGGGAAATTAGATGGTTATATCCAGAACAGAAAAACAGTCAGCATTATTTCTGGCGGAAATATCGATCTCTCCCGCGTTTCACAAATTACGGGTTTAGTTGACGCTTAATCCCAGCTATTCATTATTTCGTTGAGGATAGGATATGAGTACTACTGATAGCAGCATTGTATCCAGCCAGACAAAAGAGTCGTCCTGGCGCAAATCAGACACCACCTGGACACTGGGTTTATTTGGTACTGCCATCGGCGCTGGGGTGTTGTTCTTCCCCATCCGCGCAGGTTTTGGCGGACTGATCCCCATTCTGTTGATGCTGGTGTTAGCGTACCCCATCGCGTTCTATTGCCACCGTGCACTGGCACGCCTGTGTCTTTCCGGTTCTAATCCTTCCGGTAACATCACAGAAACGGTTGAAGAGCATTTTGGTAAAACAGGTGGCGTGGTTATCACGTTCCTCTACTTCTTTGCGATTTGTCCACTGCTGTGGATTTATGGTGTCACCATAACCAACACCTTTATGACCTTCTGGGAAAACCAGTTGCAGATGCCTGCGCTTAACCGTGGCTTCGTGGCACTGTTCCTGTTGCTGCTGATGGCATTTGTCATCTGGTTCGGTAAGGATCTGATGGTTAAAGTGATGAGCTACCTGGTATGGCCGTTCATTGCCAGCCTGGTGCTGATCTCCCTGTCGCTAATCCCTTACTGGAACTCCGCAGTCGTTGAGCAGGTGGATCTCAGTAATATCGCGTTGACCGGGCATGACGGTATTCTGGTTACCGTATGGCTGGGTATCTCCATCATGGTGTTCTCTTTCAACTTCTCACCTATCGTCTCTTCTTTCGTGGTGTCCAAACGTGAAGAGTATGAGAAAGACTTTGGTCGCGAGTTCACTGAGCGTAAATGTTCACAGATCATCTCTCGCGCCAGCGTGTTGATGGTGGCAGTCGTGATGTTCTTCGCCTTCAGCTGCCTGTTCACGCTCTCTCCGGCAAACATGGCAGATGCTAAAGCACAGAACATTCCAGTGCTTTCTTACCTGGCAAACCACTTTGCTTCACTGTCTGGTACTAAATCGACTTTTGCGACGGTTCTGGAATACGGTGCTTCTATTATCGCACTGGTCGCCATCTTCAAATCGTTCTTCGGTCACTATCTGGGAACGCTGGAAGGTCTGAACGGTCTGGTGCTGAAGTTCGGTTATAAAGGCGATAAAACTAAAGTTTCCTCCGGCAAACTTAACACCATCAGCATGATCTTCATCATGGGCTCCACCTGGGTTGTGGCATACGCCAACCCGAACATTCTGGACCTGATTGAAGCCATGGGTGCGCCGATCATTGCATCGCTGCTCTGCTTGCTGCCGATGTACGCCATCCGTAAAGCGCCGTCGCTGGCGAAGTACCGTGGTCGTCTGGATAACGTGTTTGTTACCGCTATTGGTCTGCTGACCATTCTGAACATCGTGTACAAACTGTTTTAATCCTTAAACGCAGGATGAGTAGTGAAATGAATGAATTCCCGGTAGTTCTGGTTATTAACTGTGGATCATCTTCAATTAAGTTTTCAGTGCTGGATGCAACCCATTGTGATGTTTTGATGTCGGGTATTGCGGACGGTATTAATTCTGAAAATGCTTTTTTGGTTGTGAATGGAGGAGAGCCAGCGAAGCTGGCTCACCACAGCTACGAAGGTGCATTTCAGGCGATAGCCGTTGAACTGGAAAAACGTAATTTAATCGATAGCGTGGCCTTAATTGGCCACCGTATCGCCCACGGCGGAAATATCTTTACTGAATCGGCCATTATTACTGATGACGTTATTGAAAATATTCGCCGGGTTTCTCCTTTAGCGCCATTACACAATTACGCGAATTTAAGCGGAATTGAATCGGCAAAGCAGCTTTTCCCTGGTGTTCAACAGGTGGCCGTTTTTGATACCAGCTTCCATCAAACGCTGGCACCTGAAGCTTACCTGTACGGTTTACCGTGGAAATATTTTGAAGAGCTGGGTGTGCGCCGCTATGGATTTCATGGCACATCGCATCGCTACGTTTCACAACGTGCGCACGATCTCCTCGAACTTCAGGAACAAGATTCCGGTCTGGTCGTCGCTCATCTCGGCAATGGCGCGTCAATCTGTGCGGTTCGCAACGGACAGAGCGTCGATACCTCAATGGGGATGACGCCGCTGGAAGGGCTGATGATGGGCACGCGCAGTGGCGACGTAGACTTTGGTGCCATGGCGTGGGTAGCCAGCGAAACCAACCAGACGCTGGGTGACCTTGAGCGCGTGGTTAACAAAGAGTCTGGCTTACTGGGAATTTCAGGTCTGTCTTCTGATTTACGCGTGCTGGAAAAAGCCTGGCACGAAGGTCATGAACGCGCACAACTGGCGATCAAAACGTTTGTGCATCGCATTGCACGACATATTGCTGGTCACGCGGCGTCGTTGCATCGTCTGGACGGCATTATTTTCACTGGCGGCATCGGTGAGAACTCCGTATTAATTCGCCGCCTGGTGATTGAACATCTGGCCGTACTGGGCGTGAGTGTAGACAGCGATATGAACAGTCTGCCTAATTCCCATGGCGAAAGAATTATCTCAGGCAAAGAGGCTCGTGTTATTTGCGCCGTCATTCCCACGAATGAAGAAAAAATGATTGCACTCGATGCGATTCATTTAGGCAAAGTTAACGCCACTGTGGAATTTGCATAACTTATTTTGTTGTTCTGTAGAGAGATTATTTTTCATGAAGGTAAATATCGATACCAGCGATATGCTGTATGCCGACGCCTGGCAAGGCTTTAAAGGTACGGACTGGAAAGAAGAAATTAATGTCCGTGATTTTATTCAGCACAACTATACGCCATATGAAGGGGATGAATCTTTCCTTGCAGAAGCAACCCCGGCAACCACAGCATTGTGGGAAAAAGTCATGGCGGGAATTCGTATTGAAAACGCAACCCATGCCCCGGTTGATTTCGATACCAATATCGCGACAACGATCACCGCGCATGATGCGGGATATATTGAACAAGAGCTGGAAAAGATCGTCGGTCTGCAAACGGATAAACCGCTGAAGCGCGCCCTGCACCCGTTTGGCGGCATCAATATGATCAAAAGCTCGTTCGACGCTTATGGTCGCGAGATGGATGCCGACTTCGAATATCAATTTACGGAACTGCGAAAGACACATAACCAGGGCGTGTTTGACGCCTATTCCCCGGATATGCTGCGCTGCCGTAAGTCTGGCGTATTGACCGGTCTGCCAGACGGCTATGGCCGTGGTCGCATCATTGGCGATTACCGCCGCGTCGCGCTGTACGGTATTCGCTATCTGGTGCGTGAGCGTGAACAACAATTTGCCGATCTCCAGTCAAATCTGGAGTGGGGGCAGAATCTTGAGGCGACTATTCGCCTGCGTGAGGAACTCTCGGAACACCGTCGTGCGCTGCTGCAAATGCAGGAAATGGCCGCGAAATACGGTTGCGATATCTCCCGTCCGGCGCGTAATGCGCAGGAAGCCGTACAGTGGGTTTACTTCGCCTATCTGGCTGCGGTGAAATCGCAGAACGGCGGTGCCATGTCTCTGGGCCGTACCGCGTCGTTCCTTGATATCTACATCGAACGCGACTTTAAGGCCGGGGTCTTAACAGAGCAGCAGGCGCAGGAACTGATCGACCACTTCATCATGAAGATCCGTATGGTGCGCTTCCTGCGTACGCCGGAATTCGACACGCTGTTCTCCGGCGACCCTATCTGGGCGACCGAAGTGATCGGCGGGATGGGGCTGGACGGTCGTACGCTGGTGACCAAAAACTCCTACCGTTACCTACATACGCTGCACACTATGGGGCCAGCGCCAGAACCAAACCTGACCGTGTTGTGGTCGGAAGCGCTGCCGATTGCGTTTAAAAAGTATGCTGCGCAAGTCTCAATCGTCACCTCATCGTTGCAGTATGAAAACGACGATCTGATGCGTGCTGACTTCGACAGCGACGATTATGCCATTGCCTGCTGCGTGAGCCCGATGGTGATCGGCAAGCAGATGCAGTTCTTTGGCGCACGCGCCAACCTCGCGAAAACGCTGCTGTACGCAATCAACGGTGGTGTGGATGAGAAGCTGAAAATCCAGGTTGGGCCGAAAACGGCGCCATTGATGGATGACGTGCTGGATTACGACACGGTGATGGAGAGCCTGGACCACTTTATGGACTGGCTGGCGGTACAGTACATCAGCGCCCTGAATATCATCCACTACATGCATGACAAATACAGCTACGAAGCTTCGCTGATGGCGCTGCACGATCGTGATGTTTATCGGACGATGGCGTGCGGGATGGCGGGCTTGTCCGTCGCGGCGGATTCCCTCTCTGCCATCAAGTATGCACGAGTGAAACCGATTCGTGATGAAAACGGGCTGGCTGTCGACTTTGAAATTGAAGGCGACTACCCGCAGTACGGGAATAACGACGAACGCGTAGACAGCATTGCCTGCGATCTGGTTGAACGCTTTATGAAGAAAATTAAAGTGTTGCCAACCTACCGTAATGCCGTGCCGACGCAGTCGATTCTGACCATTACCTCTAACGTGGTGTATGGCCAGAAAACCGGGAACACCCCGGATGGTCGCCGCGCCGGTACGCCGTTCGCGCCAGGGGCTAACCCGATGCATGGCCGTGACCGTAAAGGGGCAGTCGCGTCGCTGACATCGGTGGCAAAACTGCCGTTCACCTACGCCAAAGACGGTATTTCGTACACCTTCTCCATTGTGCCAGCGGCGCTGGGTAAAGATGACGGTGTGCGCAAAACCAATCTGGTGGGTCTGTTGGACGGTTACTTCCATCATGAAGCGCATGTCGAAGGTGGGCAGCACCTGAACGTGAACGTGATGAACCGTGAAATGCTGCTGGATGCTATTGAGAATCCGGAAAACTATCCAAACCTGACAATCCGTGTCTCTGGTTATGCTGTGCGCTTCAACGCGCTGACCCGAGAGCAGCAACAGGATGTCATTTCGCGTACTTTCACCCAGGCGATTTAACGCCGGAGGCGATATGAGAAAGAGTATTGAGACCCAACGTGCACCGGGGGCCATCGGTCCTTACGTACAGGGCGTTGATTTAGGCAGTATGGTGCTGACGTCGGGTCAGATCCCGGTTTGCCCACAAACGGGTGCAGTCGCGGAAAACGTCGCCGATCAGGCGCGTCAGAGCCTTGAGAACGTGAAGGCAATCGTGGTTGCCGCCGGGTTAGAGGTCGGCAGTATCGTGAAAACAACTGTCTTCATTACTGATATGAATGACTTTGCCACTATCAATCAGGTTTACCAGCAGTTCTTTGACGAACATCAGGCTATCTACCCCGCACGCAGTTGCGTTCAGGTGGCCCGTCTGCCGAAGGACGTGAAACTGGAGATTGAAGCCATCGCGGTGCGCAGCGCGTAAGTCATCCCCTGCGGGGCGATCGTTAGGATCGCCCCGATCCCAATAATGAGTGTGAAACCTGGTCTTCACTGAACGGCAATCCGAGGGTGTGGATATGATTAGCGCATTCGAAATTTTTAAGATTGGCATTGGACCTTCCAGCTCGCATACCGTAGGGCCAATGAATGCTGGAAAATGTTTTATTGATCAACTGACCCGTTCTGGGGCACTGCTACAGACAACGCGTATGGTGGTCGATCTGTATGGATCGTTATCGCTGACCGGAAAAGGGCATGCGACCGATGTCGCCATTATGATGGGGCTGGCTGGAAATAGTCCACAGGATGTTGATATTGATGGTATTCCTGCATTTATTCAGGAAGTCACCCGTACCGGACGCCTGCCGGTGGCACAAGGCGCTCATGTGGTCGATTTTCCCGTCGCTAACAGTATTCTCTTTCACGAAGAAACGCTCCCACGCCATGAGAATGGGATGCGCATTACGGCGTGGAACGGGCAGGAAAAACTGTTAAGTAAAACCTATTACTCTATTGGCGGTGGCTTTATCGTCGACGAGGAGCGTTTTGGTCAGGCGCATGATGTTGAAACGTCAGTGCCTTATGGCTTTCGCTCAGCCAGCGAACTTCTGAAACTGTGTGAAAGAAATGGCCTCTCCATCTCCGGCTTGATGATGCAAAATGAGCTGGCAATGCGCAGTAAAGATGACGTGGATGCGGGATTTGCGCGTATCTGGGAGGTCATGCATGCCGGGATAGTACGGGGCATGAATACCGAGGGCGTGCTGCCAGGGCCGCTTAATGTGCCGCGTCGTGCGGTTGCGCTGCGTCGGTTACTGGTCTCCAGTGACAGCCTGTCGAGCGATCCGATGAATGTTATCGACTGGATCAACATGTTCGCCTTAGCCGTCAGTGAAGAGAACGCGGCGGGAGGACGGGTCGTGACTGCGCCAACGAACGGGGCATGTGGCATTATCCCTGCCGTACTGGCTTATTATGACAAGTTCCGTCGACCGGTGAATGCGAACTCCATTGCCCGTTATTTACTGGCGGCCGGAGCCATCGGCGCGTTGTATAAGATGAATGCCTCCATCTCCGGGGCGGAAGTCGGCTGTCAGGGCGAGATTGGCGTAGCCTGTTCGATGGCGGCGGCAGGGCTCACGGAATTGCTGGGCGGTAGTCCGACGCAGGTCTGTATTGCGGCGGAAATCGCGATGGAGCACAACCTGGGGCTAACCTGCGATCCGGTGGCGGGACAGGTACAAATTCCGTGTATTGAACGTAACGCGATTAATGCGGTAAAAGCGGTGAACGCGGCACGCATGGCGTTGCGCCGGACATCTGAACCGCGGGTTTCTCTCGATAAAGTCATCGAGACGATGTATGAGACCGGTAAAGATATGAACGATAAATACCGTGAAACCTCACGTGGTGGGCTGGCAATTAAAGTTGTTTGTACCTGACCGAATCCCTTTTTCTCTTCCCCCTTTAGGCGCACTCTGGTGCGCCTTTTTTTATGTTGTGATTTCATCAGAATTTTATGTTGTGATCTCCTTCAAATAGAGAAAGTATGATTATTTTTTGTTTCTAATATAGAAAATATTTCTTAACTTTTAGAAATTGTAGGTGTTTTATTGTGAAGTTTTTCTCTGGCCCTGGGCGTATGATTTCTTCATTACAAAAGCTCGCCTGCAGAAAACGTGCCGCGTATCGCCTTGATGCGGAACGAAAAAAAATAAAAAACCTCTACCTGAACATTAAGCGAGAACCTTATGGAAACGGCAACGAATAACAGCGTCATCCTCGACGTATCGGCTCCAGCGCGCCGGGCTGGAATGAGCGAAAGTGAATGGCGTGAAGCGATTAAATTCGACAGCATGGACACTGGCTGGGTCATTATGAGTATTGGCATGGCGATTGGCGCGGGGATCGTTTTTCTCCCCGTCCAGGTGGGATTAATGGGGCTGTGGGTCTTTTTGCTCTCCTCCATTATTGGCTACCCGGCCATGTATCTGTTTCAGCGTTTGTTTATTAACACCCTGGCGGAATCCCCTGAATGCAAAGACTACCCCAGCGTTATTAGCGGCTATCTGGGTAAAAACTGGGGGATTTTGTTAGGTGCGCTTTACTTTGTGATGTTGGTTATCTGGATGTTTGTGTACTCCACCGCCATCACCAATGACAGCGCGTCATACCTCCACACGTTCGGCGTCACCGAAGGCTTACTCTCTGACAGCCCGTTTTATGGCCTGGTACTGATTTGTGCTTTGGTGGCCATTTCATCGCGCGGTGAAAAGCTCTTGTTTAAAATCTCTACCGGCATGGTGCTGACCAAGCTGTTAGTGGTGGCGGCGTTGGGGGTGTCAATGGTCGGGATGTGGCATCTGTATAACATTGGTGCGCTGCCGCCGATGGCCCTACTGGTAAAAAACGCCATCATCACGTTACCTTTTACGCTGACGTCAATTCTGTTTATCCAAACCTTAAGCCCGATGGTGATCTCTTACCGTTCACGTTCAAAATCCATCGAGGTGGCGCGTCATAAGGCGCTGCGCGCCATGAACATTGCGTTCGGGGTTCTGTTTGTCACGGTCTTTTTCTATGCCGTCTCTTTCACTCTGGCGATGGGTCACGATGAAGCGGTGAAAGCGTACGAGCAGAATATTTCCGCCCTTGCGATTGCCGCGCAATTTATTAGCGGCGCTGGAGCTGGCTGGGTCAAAGTGGTCAGCGTCATTCTGAACATTTTTGCGGTGATGACGGCTTTCTTCGGGGTGTATCTGGGCTTTCGTGAAGCCACGCAAGGGATTGTGATGAACCTGTTGCGCCGCAAAATGCCGGCCGAGAAGATCAACGAAACACTCGTTCAGCGCGGCATTATGCTGTTTGCCATCTTACTGGCCTGGAGCGCAATTGTCCTGAATGCGCCCGTCCTCAGCTTTACCTCAATCTGTAGCCCAATCTTTGGCATGGTGGGATGTTTGATCCCGGCGTGGCTGGTCTACAAAGTTCCTGCATTGCACAAATACAAAGGCGCGTCGTTATATCTGATTATCTTCACCGGCCTGTTGCTGTGCGTTTCTCCGTTCCTGGCATTTTCTTGATATTGATGAAATTTTAAGGTCATTGTTATGTTTGAGACTACAGTAAATCCATTATGGCAGCGTTTTATCCTGGCGGTGCAGGAAGAAGTCAAACCGGCGCTGGGATGTACTGAACCCATTTCACTGGCCCTGGCGGCGGCGGTTGCGGTCTCTGAGCTTGAAGGCCAGGTCGAACGCATTGATGCATGGGTCTCACCAAACCTGATGAAAAACGGCATGGGGGTTACCGTACCGGGCACAGGGATGGTTGGGCTGCCCGTCGCGGCAGCGCTGGGGGCGCTGGGGGGAGACGCTCTAGCCGGTCTTGAAGTGCTGAAAGACGCTTCTGCTGAGGCGATTGCCGGGGCGAAAAACTTGCTGGCAGCCGGAAAGGTCTCGGTGATGTTGCAGGAGCCTTGCGAGGATATCCTGTTTTCACGGGCTAAAGTCTATAGCGCCTCTGGATGGGCATGTGTGACGATCGTGGGCGGCCATACCAACATTGTGCGTGTTGAAACGAACAAGGGGGTGGTGTTTACGCAGGATGAATGCCGTCAGCATGAAGAGCAGGGGTCGCCGCTGGACGTGCTTTCTGAGACGTCACTGGAGGAGATTTTAGCCTTTGTGAACGCCGTTCCGTTTGAATCGATCCGTTTTATTCTCGATGCCGCGAAGCTCAACGGCGCGCTGTCTCTGGAAGGCCTGCGCGGTTCCTGGGGGTTGCATATCGGGTCGACAATGGAGAAACAGTGTGCGCGGGGACTGCTGGCAAATGATCTGTCCACCGCCATTTTGATCCGTACCAGTGCGGCGTCGGATGCGCGAATGGGGGGAGCAACGTTGCCTGCGATGAGTAACTCTGGCTCGGGTAATCAAGGGATTACCGCGACGGTGCCGGTGATGGTGGTTGCAGAGCATTTTGGCGCCGATGAGGAGCGTCTCGCGCGCGCGTTGATGCTGTCACATCTGAGTGCGATTTACATCCATTACCAGTTGCCGCGTTTGTCCGCTCTGTGTGCGGCGACCACGGCGGCGATGGGGGCTGCTGCGGGAATGGCGTGGCTGATTGACGGGCGCTACAACACCATTGCGATGGCGATCGGCAGTATGATCGGCGACGTCAGCGGGATGATTTGCGACGGAGCGTCGAACAGCTGCGCAATGAAAGTGTCCACCAGCGCATCGTCGGCATGGAAGGCGGTCCTAATGGCATTGGATGATACGGCAGTGACCGGTAATGAGGGGATTGTGGCGCATAACGTCGAACAGTCTATCTCGAACCTGTGTGCGCTGGCGTGTCGCTCCATGCAGCAAACGGACAAGCAGATCATTGAGATCATGGCCAGCAAGGCACATTAATCGTCAGGCCGGAGAAGACGCTACTGCGTCACCATCCGGCCATTTGCCGACTGACTCCCCGATGGGGTTTTACTTATCGGGTTGTCAGGCGGCGTCTTCTTCCGCCAGCCGGATTTCGGCGTCAGCGACAATCGCTTCCAGCTCGGTCAACATCTCTTCATAACCAAACGGGGCAGGTTTGCTCACGGTTTCCTGCACGCTATTTTTTGATACGGCTTGACGCTTTTTAGCCGACTTTTTGCTCATAGTCATACTCCCTTGTTTTTCCAGACTATATAGGCAAATCTATCAGCAATGCGCGCAATGGCGTATCGGCCACTAACGTTATGTTAGCTTCATCACGAATAAATGCGCCATCACCGCAGGTTAGCGCTTCTTTTTCTTCGTTATGCGTCAGCGCATGGAACGTACCATGAATCGATTGCAGATAGGCGCGCGGGCCATGCAGTTGAAAACTCACGGATTCACCTTTATCGAGCATGATGTGGTGTACCCATACCTGTTGACGCAGTTGCAGACTTTCCTGCGAGCCGTCCGGGGACGCGATCAGTTGCTGTTTACCCAGTGTGAGCGCGGTTTTTTGTACCAGCGCATTTTCCCTTTCAGGGCAGGCATCCAGCCACAACTGCATTCTGGTCAGCGGCTTCTCTTTACTGAGATTGTGCTCGCTGTAGCTGATGCCCGGCTGGGTGGCGAGCAGTAATGCGTCTCCCGCTTTCGCCTGGACGTGGTTGCCTTCGCTGTCGCGATACTCTGCTTCGCCTTCCAGAATCAGATTTAAAATATCTACTTTCGGGTAGGCGCGCGGCTGGAAAGAGGCGCCCGGCGCAAGGACTTCCTGGTTCAGGACGCGCAGCGAGGCGTATCCCAACAGTGTGGGGTCAAAGTAGTGTCCAAAAGAAAAGGTATAACGGGCCTGCAACCATCCATAATCTGCCTGGCCGCATTGTTTGGCTGTACGGGTAGTAATCATAATTCTTGACCTCTCTTTACCTCCTTTTATGTTAAGGGGCTGGACGCTGCATTGTTAGCCAGATATTCTGCCCGGTATGTTCAAATTTCCTGAATGAGAACGATATGGCCAAAGAAAGGGCGTTAACGCTTGAAGCGTTACGTGTAATGGATGCGATCGACAGGCGTGGCAGTTTTGCCGCTGCGGCGGATGAACTGGGACGCGTGCCTTCCGCGCTCAGCTACACCATGCAAAAACTGGAAGAAGAGCTGGATGTGGTGCTGTTTGACCGCTCGGGACACCGGACGAAGTTCACCAATGTCGGGCGTATGTTGCTGGAACGCGGGCGGGTACTGCTGGAAGCGGCTGACAAACTCACGACGGATGCAGAAGCGCTGGCGCGTGGCTGGGAAACGCATCTGACGTTGGTGACCGAAGCCCTGGTGCCGACGTCGGCTTTCTTCCCGCTTATCGAGCGGTTGGCCGGTAAGGCGAATACCCAACTTTCAGTTATCACCGAAGTGCTGGCGGGCGCATGGGAACGTCTGGAGCAGGGGCGTGCCGATATTGTCATCGCGCCGGATATGCATTTTCGTTCATCGTCAGAAATTAATTCCCGCAAACTGTACACCCTGATGAATGTGTATGTGGCGGCGCCTGACCACCCGATCCATCAGGAGCCTGAACCTTTATCGGAAGTCACGCGCGTCAAATATCGTGGGATTGCGGTGGCGGATACTGCCCGTGAGCGTCCGGTGTTAACCGTTCAGCTTTTGGATAAACAGCCTCGTCTGACGGTGAGCGCTATTGAAGATAAACGTCAGGCGTTATTGGCCGGACTTGGCGTTGCAACGATGCCGTATCCGCTGGTGGAGCAGGATATTGCCGAAGGACGGCTACGGGTTGTCAGCCCGGAATCGACCAGCGAGATCGATATCATTATGGCGTGGCGACGTGACAGCATGGGAGAAGCGAAGTCCTGGTGTCTGCGGGAGATCCCCAAACTGTTTGCCGGAAAGTAAAGGTGAAACGCACCTCTGAGAAGAGGTGCGAAGATGACATCAGGCGATAAGCTTCGGATCCGGTCCGAAACGGTTTTCGCCCGACACGCCGCTCTGGCAGGTGAAGACGAAAATGACCAGCCAGCCGATAATGGGGATGAGTAATATCAATAACCACCATGCTGTGCGGTCAGTATCATGCAGACGGCGAAACAGTACCGCTAAGCCGGGTAAAAATATCAGAACGCCATAAATGGTGGTCAGTGTGCCTTCTCCCGCAGTGCCCTCCCAGCCAAACATCTTGTCCAGTACCGCCAGTACTACTGTGAAGATGCCGTTGACCAGAACAAACATCCAGTACTCTTTGCGGCGCGCACGCCCGCCAAAACCGATGTAGTTCTTTAATACTTTTAAATACCAGTCCATTTTTTCCTCAATCGTGGTCAATCACTTGCTTTTAAAGTACTCAAACAAAGAATAGCCGCGAATGGAAAGGTGGTAAATATTTGAAGTATGAATAAATAAGGCACCCTGAAGGGTGCCTTGTAAACTAACGAAAACGGAGGTCGCGCCCGTGAGGTTCGTTAAGATCCTGCCACGGGCCGATAGAAATAATGCCGGTTGGGTTGATGGTTTTGTGGCTGCGGAAATAGTGGTGACGAATATGGTCGAAATTGACCGTTTCCGCGATGCCCGGTATCTGGTAAATATCGCGCAAAAAACCGTACAAATTCGGGTAGTCGCTGATTCGGTGTTTGTCACACTTGAAGTGTGTTACGTACACCGGATCGAAGCGCACTAACGTCGTCCACAGCCGGATGTCAGCTTCCGTTAACCTGGCACCGGTCAAATAGCGATGCTGTCCAAGAATCTGTTCCAGGCGCGCCAGCGAGTCAAAGACGTGGGTTACGGCGTCATCATACGCCTGCTGACTGGTGGCGAAACCGGCTTTATAGACACCGTTGTTCACATTGTCATAAATCCAACTGTTCAGCTCGTCAATTTCAGGGCTCAGTTCCGGAGGGTAGTAATCGCCCGCTTTCGCACCCAGCGTGTCAAACGCCGTGTTGAACATGCGGATAATTTCCGCCGATTCGTTACTGACGATGGTGTGATTCTTTTTATCCCACAGTACCGGCACGGTCACGCGGCCGCTGTAATGCGGATCGGCGTGCAGATAGAGTTGGTAGAGAAATTCATGTTGATAGAGAGTATCGCCGGTCGCTGCGGGAAAGTTATCGTCGAACGTCCAGCCGTTTTCCAGCATCAACGGATTGACAACAGAGACCGATATAAACGGTTCCAGACCTTTGAGCTTACGTAAAATCAGCGTGCGGTGCGCCCAGGGGCAGGCAAGAGAGACGTACAGATGATAGCGGTCTTTTTCCGCGGCAAAACCCCCGTTACCAGACGGGCCTGGCGCGCCATCCGCGGTGAGCCAGTGGCGGAAAGCCGATACAGAACGTTGAAATTTCCCTCCGGTAGATTTGGTGTCATACCAGACATCATGCCAGACGCCGTCAATCAGTTGTCCCATTTTCTCTCTCCTCCGGATAGCAAAAACGAGGAGTAAAGCTCCTCGTTTTTTGATTCTTAATTATAGTGCGCTTACCACTTTTTATTCAGCACACGGTCGATGCTGAATGCGCCTGGCCCTGTGATGGCCAGCAGCAGGAAGCCGCCTGAGATGGTCAGGTTTTTCATGAACATCAGCGAGTTTACGCCTTCGGCAAAGTTACTGTGGAACAAGAATGCCGTTAACAGTGTAAAGCCCGCAGTAAACAGTGCAGTTGTACGGGTCAGGAAACCAAACAGGATCGCCAGACCGCCACCAAACTCAAGCAGAATCACCAACGGCAGCATAAAGCCGGGGACACCCATCGCTTCCATATACTGTTGGGTACCCGCATATCCGCTGATTTTTCCCCACCCTGCGGTAATAAACAGGATTGGCATCAGAATGCGCGCTACCAGTACACCAACATCTTCTAATTTTTTCATTTTACTCTCCAGGAAACCACTCAGGCTGCTGATTATGTTGTTTATGCTATTACGCGTTATCGCGCGTCTTTGCTGTCGATGGAGAGAATCATAAACATGGCTAATGACAATTGTTAGCAAGGAAAACTGTCAGTATTTTTCAAAAAATTTGAGTGATGTGCAGAAGAAAGAAGAGAGCCTGATAAGCAAAGCATTATCAGGCTTGCGGTGTGGCGACGTTAACCGCGTAAATGTTGCTGCCGCAGCGTCGACTTAATCAAACGCCAGGCGCTCCAGAGACCGAATCCTCGTTTCGTCCAACGTACCAGTCTGTTGGGGTGGCGAAGCGTCCAGATAGCCATCACGCTACTGCCAACCAGCGCCCATGAACGCAGATTGAGTAGCGTGTTCCAGCCGCGATCGTACGCGCTGGTCGTTTCAAGCCACTCCCGACGACTGGCAGACAGATCCAGCCTTTGCTGCTGGATCTGACTAAGCAGCAAGGCCTTACGCTTTTGGCGTTCGACTTTGTTGCTCATCGGGCATCATCCTCAAGGATTTGTCTGTCGTTCGCCAGTTCGCGTCGTGTGTGGCGCAACAGGGTAGAGCGACGCGCCTTGCGTAACGTCCAGATTCCGCCAATCAGCGCCATCACCAGTAGCACCACTGTCGTCGCGATCATGACATTAAGTCGATACTGAGGATCCACGGCCCAGATGATGAGAATCATCAGGCTCATCAGACCGAAAGCAGCGAAAAGCATGGTGAGACCCAGCATCAGCAAAAGCTGGATGAGATTTGCTTTTTCTTCCTCCAGCTCAACAACCGCCAGTCGCAAACGGGTCTCCACCATCTCAACGAGAATAGTGACAATTCGCTGGCCAATACTCAGAACGCTTTTACCCGGTCCTTGTGTTTGATGAGAATCCGCCATCATTAACGACGCGTCAGCAGAACGCCCAGCACGACACCGACTGCCGCGCCGATGCCAACGCCCGTCCACGGATTTTCCCGCACATAGTCATCAGCGCGGGCCGCAGCTTCGCGGGTCTGTTTCGCAATCGCGTCTCCGGTTTCCCCCAGACGGTGGCGGCTTTCTTTCAGCGCGCGCTCGGCTTTACTACGAATCTTACTCAGCTCTTCTTTTGACTTATCGCCAGAGGAGCTGAGCACCTCTTCAAGCGTGTCGGCCAGGGATTTCAACTCAGCGCGCAGATGTTCCGTAGTGTTATCATTCGACATAGTTTTCTCCAGGTGAGTGAGTAGTGATTGTTACGGATAAATCAGTAGTCGCGAGCTTCAAGCTTTTTCAGCTCTTCCTGAGCTTCGGCAAGCTTATGTTCGCGTTTTGCAATCTTATCAGCATCGCCTTTTTGCTTCGCCTCTGCTAAGTCACGTTGACGCTCAGAAATCTCATTTTTCTGTTCTGCGATTTTTTTCTGATGGTCAGCACGTAATTGACTGTCGCTACAGTTGGCTTTGACTTCACTGAGTGCTTTATTCAGACCGTTGATGCGGTTCTGGTTGTTGTGCTTTTCGGCATAGCTGATTTCCCGCTGAATATCCTGCTCTTTTTCCTGACAGAGGGTGTTGGCGTAGCTGCCTGCACTGAGCGTGAAAAGGGTAATAGCTAAAGCAATGCGGTATTTCATTCTTGAACCTTCCATTGTGACTCGTATCCCTTTTTCGGGCACGATGATCCAAATAATAAAGCGGCGGGTGATGTACCCGCTCACTTAATCATAGCCAGTAAACAGCGAAATCACCAAAGTGAGTGATATGATTCGGATTGTTTGAAATTATCCGAAGCGAAGCGGGGTATCTCGTAAGCGGGAAATCCACTGCACCGCTGGGTTTTGGCCATCTTGTTGGGCAATGATGTAACCACGGGGCAACGTTCTGACTAACACCGCCCTGGCGGCTGCACTTTGGGCGTGGGAGTCGAATGTGATCAGTAAGGTGTCGTTATGCGGGGTGATGCTTTTGAAACGAATGCCATTGGCATCCAGATGATGCCAAATTGAAAAACCATCCGGCATGCTGGTGCCTTGATTAATCGCACGGATAGCCAGCGTCGACTCTTGTTGACGAATCGCCGACCACACCAGAATCAGTATGGTCAGCAGCACCAAAAATGACGTTGTCCAGCCCAGTTGTCGAAGCGTCAGGCGTGGTTTCAGCATCATTTAACCTCGATTACCGTATTTCTTTTTCCATAGCACCACCAGCGAACCTCCTAGCCCAAACACCAGCAGGACCACGGGAAGTAGCATCAGGCACGACATCAGCTGATCTTCGTACTTCAGGAAGACAGGCGTCTTGCCCAGCATGTAGCCCAGGGTGGTCAGTATAACCACCCACAATAAACCGCTCATCCAGTTGAAGAACTGAAAACGCGCATTATTGAGGCCAGATAAACCGGCGATAGTGGGCAGTAAAGTGCGCACAAAGGCGATAAAGCGGCCGATCAATAATGCCGATAAGCCATGCTTGTGGAAAAGGTGGTGCGCGCGTTGGTGATAATGCGCGGGTAAATGAGACAACCAGTTTTGTACGATTCGGGTGTTGCCTAACCATCGACCCTGTATATAACTGACCCAGCAGCCTAAGCTGGCGGCGGTTGTGAGTAACAGAATCGTTTGTGGGAATCCCATGGCGCCTTTTGCAATGAGTACGCCGACCAAAACCAACAGGCTGTCGCCAGGTAAAAAGGCAGCAGGAAGCAACCCGTTTTCCAGGAACAAAATCATAAATAAGACTAAATAAAGCATGCCAATCATGGAAGGGTTGGCCAGTGTTTCAAAGTCCTGAGCCCAGAGGGCATGCAGCAATTGGGTCAAAAGTTCCATTCAGTATTCCTGGAGAATCGGTAATCGTCATGCCGGTTTTCTGGAGTTTGCAACATTGCGACATTCTTCGTTTTTTCGTATGGGTCGCTGTAGGGTGCAACGTCACGGCTTGCACAATTCCTTGTTAAGTTATGAAGCGAGCAAGCACTAACACACATAATTTAAAAAACATCTAAGTGTAACAAAGGTCAACGTAGTCCGTTATAGAAATTGCCGTCGATACACGCTGATTTTGCTTATCGCAACGGAGGGTGGCGAGAGGATTTACACAGGCTGACACTTTATACCTTACGCTTACTGAATATCGCCGACAGGAGCATGGCTGCGCCTGTCAACGTCAGAGTATTTATTTTACGGCGTTGGCCGCAGTATCAAGATGAACGACGGGATTTTCCGCAAAAAGATAACGGTCGGCGTTGAACTCAAAATCGTCGCTGGTTTCATTGAATAGCATCTGTTTTGTATTCTCAAGATGCTGCCACATCGCCAGTTTGGCTGCATGGGGATCTTTGCGAATCAGCGCTTTCAGGATCTGATCATGGTCATCGCACCAGTTATCCACAGTGCGGAGATCGATGTGATCGTGAAGTTTCTTCCAGTACGGGTTATGTACGCGCTGAGTCCACATTTTCTCAACGATAGCGGCCAGTGCGGTATTTTGTGTGGCCAGCGCGACCTGTACATGAAACTGGAGATCCCATTCGGAGTCGCGGAAACATTTTTCGTTACGCGCATTCTCCTGAATTTGCATCAACTTCATGATGTCTTGTTTGGTCACCTGGGTGGCAGCAAATTCAGCAATATTACTTTCGATGAGTTGTCGAGCCTGGAGCAGCTCAAACGGACCATAGCTGGCGAACTCAAGGTTTTCGTCTGGCGCGACATAGTGCCTTGGCTGGTTCGAAATGACGTGAATGCCGGAACCTTTACGCACTTCTACATAGCCTTCAACTTCCAGCATGATGATGGCTTCGCGAACCACAGTGCGGCTGACATTCTTTTCATCGGCAATAAAACGCTCTGCAGGCAATTTATCGCCCACGAGATAAACGCCGTTTTCGATACGCTCTTTAAGGTCAGCAGCCAATTGTTGATATAAACGTCGTGGTTCGGTGATTTCCATATGCACTCCAGGCATGATACGGCAGACAACATTTGTTATACCACTTTTACGAGCCTGGCTCTACTTGTACTGATGAAAAAGCCGCCTGTTTCCAGGCGGCTTTGACGGTAATTCATGACTAACTGCGTCAGGTCAATTTTGCGGAGCAGGTTCGTTGAGCGATTTGCCTGAAGGTGAATCATTCGCCGGTTTGTTTTGCAGTACGGTCCAGATGACCAGAGCGCCCAGCAGGTCGAATACGGCCAGCACGGCAAACAGCGGGCTAAAGCCAATCGTGTCGGCCAGTGCGCCAACCACCAGCGCAAACAGCGTACTCGCCATCCAGGCAGACATCCCGGTCAGGCCATTTGCTGTCGCCACTTCGTTACGACCGAAGACGTCGGAAGAGAGCGTAATCAGGGCGCCGGAAAGTGCCTGGTGAGCAAAGCCGCCAACGCAAAGCAGCGCGATAGCGACATAGGGGCTGGTAAACAGGCCGATCATGCCGGGACCAATCATCAGAAATGCCCCCATGGTGACGACCATTTTACGGGAAACGATCAGATTCACACCAAACCAGCGTTGGAACAGTGGCGGCAGGTAGCCCCCAACGATACAACCCAGGTCGGCAAACAGCATTGGCATCCAGGCGAACATGGCGATCTCTTTCAGGTTAAAGCCGTAAACTTTAAACATGAACAGCGGGATCCATGCGTTGAAGGTACCCCATGCCGGTTCTGCGAGAAAACGCGGCAGTGCAATACCCCAGAACTGACGGTTACGTAGGATCTGGCCAACGGACATTTTCTTCGCCGCCCCGACCTGGTGCTGTGCTTCCTGACCATTAATGATGTAGTCACGTTCTTCGTCAGACAGTTTTTTCTGATCGCGAGGATGTTTGTAGAAAATCAGCCATGACATCGCCCAAATAAAGCTCAGCGCGCCGGAAATGATAAACGCCATTTGCCAACTGTGCATGACGATCGCCCAGACCACCAGCGGTGGTGCGATCATCGCGCCAATTGAGGAACCGACGTTGAAATATCCCACGGCAATGGAGCGCTCTTTTGCCGGGAACCATTCAGAACTGGCTTTCAGGCCTGCCGGGATCATGGCCGCTTCTGCGGCGCCGACGGCACCACGCGCCAGGGCCAGGCCGCCCCAACTTCCTGCCAGCGCTGTCGCACCGCAGAAAATGGCCCACAGTACGGCGAACATCGCGTAACCCACTTTCGTACCGAGTATATCCAGTACATAGCCCGCGACAGGTTGCATTACGGTATAAGCAGCAGAATAGGCTGCGATGATATAGGAGTACTGTTGGGTGGAGATATGCAACTCTTCCATCAGCGTTGGCGCCGCGGCCGCGACTGTGTTACGTGTCAGGTAACCCAGCACGGTGCCTAATGTCACCAGTGCGATCATGTACCAACGTAATCCTTTAATTTTACGCATGTAAAACCTCATCGTTTTGTTATTTCCGCAAGTCATGCGGCTATCTTCCTGCTCGGGGCGGAAGATGTTCTTTAACGAAGGGGGGTAACCGTAAGATGAGATACTCCCCGAACTTTGCCATTTAAGTCATCGTGCTAATTCGGTTTCCGTACCGGTTAATTCGATGGCGAACCATCAAAATTGTTATATTAAGTCGGCTTACAAATTGCGACGAAAAAAAGATAACTTGTCATACAACTTCAAAAGGTGAGTGACATCACAAAAGTATGAATCTTCGTAGGGACATTATTTTGATTCCACCAGACCAGTCTTGGCGCGGTCTGGAGCACGATTTGCTTCGCTAAGGGGAATCTAATTGTTTAGGTTTATTGATCTATCTCACGAAAATATCTTCAGAGTCTGTAAATTGGTGTGATAACTTTGCAGCATCTAAACATAAGCAATCTGACGTACTCGTTGAGAGGAAAACGATAAATGACTCCGTTTATGACTGAAGATTTTCTGCTGGATACTGAATTTGCCCGACGTCTGTACCATGATTACGCGAAAGACCAGCCTATCTTCGACTACCATTGCCATCTGCCGCCGCAGCAAATCGCCGAAAACTACCGTTTCAACAACCTGTATGACATCTGGCTGAAAGGCGATCACTACAAGTGGCGCGCCATGCGTACCAATGGCGTCGCTGAACGCCTGTGTACCGGCGATGCCTCCGATCGTGAGAAGTTTGATGCCTGGGCGGCGACCGTTCCGCACACTATCGGCAACCCGTTATACCACTGGACGCACCTCGAGCTGCGTCGTCCGTTTGGCATTACCGGCAAACTGCTTTCTCCGGCGACGGCCGACGAAATCTGGAACCAGTGCAACGAATTGTTGGCGCAGGACACATTCTCCGCGCGCGGCATCATGCAGCAGATGAACGTGAAAATGGTCGGCACCACCGATGATCCGATCGATACTCTGGAGCATCACGCAACGGTTGCGAAAGACAGCACTTTCGCCATCAAAGTGCTGCCGAGCTGGCGCCCGGATAAAGCCTTCAACATTGAGCAGGCCACCTTTAACGATTACATGGCGAAGCTGGGTGAAGTCTCCGATACCGATATTCGTCGTTTCACTGACCTGCAAACCGCGCTGACCAAACGTCTGGATCACTTCGCGGCACACGGTTGTAAAGTCTCCGACCACGCGCTGGACGTCGTGATGTTCGCTGACGCGAGCGATGCAGAGCTGGACAATATCCTGTCTCGTCGCCTGGCAGGTGAAACCCTGAGCGAGCACGAAGTGGCGCAGTTTAAAACTGCCGTACTGGTGTTCCTCGGCGCTGAATACGCGCGTCGCGAGTGGGTACAGCAGTACCACATTGGCGCGCTGCGTAATAACAACCTGCGTCAGTTCAAATTGTTGGGCGCAGACGTTGGTTTTGACTCCATCAATGACCGCCCGATGGCGGAAGAGCTCTCTAAGCTTCTGAGCAAACAGAATGAACAGAATCTGCTGCCGAAAACCATCCTCTACTGCCTGAACCCGCGCGATAACGAAGTGTTGGGCACGATGATCGGTAACTTCCAGGGCGAAGGAATGCCGGGCAAAATGCAGTTCGGTTCCGGCTGGTGGTTTAACGACCAGAAAGACGGTATGGAACGTCAGATGACTCAACTGGCGCAGCTTGGCCTGCTGAGCCGCTTTGTCGGCATGCTGACAGACAGCCGCAGCTTCCTGTCTTACACCCGTCACGAATATTTCCGTCGCATCCTCTGCCAGATGATGGGCCGCTGGGTGGCGGCTGGTGAAGCGCCGGCGGATATCCAGTTGCTGGGTGAGATGGTGCGCAATATTTGCTTTACCAATGCGCGCGATTACTTCGCTATTGAACTGAACTAAGGTCTGGGGTTGATATGCAATACATCAGGATCCATTCGCTGGATAACGTTGCCGTTGCCCTGGCCGATTTGGCGCAGGGTACAGAAGTCAGCATTGATAACCACATCGTAACGCTTTGCCAGGACATTGCCCGCGGACATAAATTTGCGTTAAGCCAGATCGCAAAAGGCGAAAACGTCATTAAATATGGTCTGCCGATCGGTCATGCGCTGGCGGATATTGCGGTGGGGGAGCATATTCACGCCCACAATACTCGTACGAATCTGAGCGATCTGGACGAGTATCGCTATCAACCCGATTTTCAGGCCGAAGAAGCGCAGCCTGCCGATCGCGATGTGCAGGTCTATCGCCGCGCCAACGGCGAAGTGGGTGTGCGCAACGAATTGTGGATTTTGCCGACGGTCGGCTGTGTGAACGGTATTGCACGCCAGATGCAGACACGCTTTCTGAAGGAAACTCACGACGCCGAAGGTACTGACGGTGTGTTCCTCTTTAGTCATACCTATGGCTGTTCTCAGTTGGGTGACGATCACATCAATACCCGCACCATGCTGCAAAATATGGTCCGCCATCCGAATGCCGGAGCGGTGCTGGTGATTGGACTGGGGTGTGAAAACAACCAGGTGGATGCCTTCCGTGAAACGCTGGGCGAGTTTGATGCCGATCGCGTTCACTTTATGATCTGCCAGCAGCAGGACGATGAAGTGGAAGCGGGCATTGAGCATCTTCATCAGTTGTATAACGTGATGCGTCACGACCAGCGCGAACCGGGCAAACTGAGCGAGCTGAAGTTCGGTCTGGAGTGTGGTGGTTCAGATGGTCTGTCGGGTATCACGGCCAACCCGATGCTGGGACGCTTCTCCGATTACGTGATTGCCAATGGCGGCACGACCGTGTTGACGGAAGTACCGGAAATGTTTGGCGCGGAGCAATTGCTGATGACGCATTGCCGTGACGAAGAGACGTTTGAAAAACTGGTCACCATGGTCAATGACTTTAAACAGTACTTCATTGCGCATGATCAGCCGATCTACGAGAACCCTTCGCCGGGCAACAAAGCGGGGGGGATCACTACGCTGGAGGACAAATCGCTGGGCTGCACTCAGAAAGCCGGTTCCAGCCAGGTGGTGGACGTTCTGCGCTACGGTGAGCGTCTGAAAACGCCGGGCCTTAATCTGCTGAGTGCTCCGGGTAACGATGCTGTTGCTACCAGTGCGCTGGCGGGGGCGGGTTGCCACATGGTGTTGTTCAGTACCGGTCGTGGTACGCCATACGGCGGATTTGTTCCGACAGTGAAAATCGCCACAAACAGCGAACTGGCGGCGAAGAAAAAGCACTGGATCGATTTTGATGCCGGGCAACTGATCCACGGCAAAGCGATGCCGCAGCTACTCGATGAGTTCGTCGATACGATCGTTGATTTTGCCAATGGTAAGCAGACCTGTAATGAGCGTAATGACTTCCGGGAACTGGCGATTTTCAAAAGCGGCGTGACGTTATAAAACGATTGCTTTAAAATTGAAACGGCGTTTCATATAATGAGGCGCCGTTTCTTTTTGCCTGTCTACAAGGACTATCATGACCGCGTATTGGTTGGCTCAGGGCGTTGGAGTCATCGCCTTTCTGATTGGTATTACCACCTTTTTCAACCGCGACGAGCGTCGTTTCAAACTGCAGCTTACCGTCTATAGCGCCATCATTGGCGTGCATTTCTTTTTAATGGGCGCCACCCCTGCCGGGATGAGCGCTGAACTTAACACCGTACGTACGCTAATTTCGATGTATACCCGGCGACTTTGGGTGATGGCCGTTTTCATCGTGCTCACGCTGGTTCTTGGTCTGGCGAAACTACAACATGCTATGGAACTGTTGCCTATTATGGGCACGCTTGCCAGTACCTGGGCGCTGTTTCGCTGTAAAGGATTAACTGTGCGTTGCGTGATGTGGTGCGCCACGGCCTGTTGGGTCATTCATAACTTTTGGTTGGGATCGATTGGCGGTACGCTTATTGAGGGCAGCTTTTTGGTGATCAATGGTCTCAATATTATCCGCTTCAGACGCATGCAAAAACGCGGTATTGATCCTTTCAGAATGGAGACTGCGGCGTCGCAGAAAGCCCCCTCCGCACGTTGACGGAGGGGGAAGAGATTAACCGCGCAGTGCGTTATTAGCCAGACGTTCGTCTTCAGCCTGGCAGGCTGCTGCGGTGAACAGGACGTCAGTCGACGAGTTCAGCGCCGTTTCGCAGGAGTCCTGCAGTACGCCGATGATGAAGCCGACCGCTACCACTTGCATGGCAATATCGTTAGGGATACCGAACATATTACACGCCAGCGGGATCAGCAGCAGAGAGCCACCCGCCACACCAGATGCACCACACGCACACAGCGAAGCAACCACGCTCAGTAACAGCGCCGTCGGGAGATCCACCGGAACGCCCAGTGTGTGAACCGCAGCCAATGTCAGGACGGTAATGGTGATTGCTGCCCCAGCCATATTGATGGTCGCACCCAGCGGGATAGAGACGGAATAGGTATCTCTGTCCAGGTTCAGTTTTTCGCACAACGCCATGTTTACCGGGATATTCGCGGCAGAACTGCGGGTAAAGAAAGCATAGATACCGCTTTCGCGCAGACAGGTCATGACCAGCGGATATGGGTTACGGCGAATCTTCCAGAATACCAGCAGCGGGTTAATGACCAGCGCGACCAGCAGCATACAGCCAATCAGCACGACCAGCAGTTGAGCGTAGCCCCAGAGCGTCGCAAAACCGGTCGTGGCGAGCGTGGAGGAAACCAGTCCAAAAATACCAATAGGGGCAAAACGGATAACCAGCTTCACCATGAAGGTCACGGCATTTGCCATGTCATTAACGAGATTTTTTGTCGTCTCACTACCGTGGCGAAACGCGAAGCCTAAACCCACAGCCCAGACCAGAATACCAATGTAGTTAGCGTTGAGCAGGGCATTAATGGGGTTGGTGACCATGCTCATCAGCAGTCCACGTAACACTTCTACAATTCCAGAAGGCGGTACGATATCCCCTGCGGCAGTGGACAGATGCAGCGTTGACGGAAATACAAAACTGAACACTACCGCCGCCAGGGCAGCAGAAAATGTTCCCAGCAAGTACAGGAACAGAATCGGACGGATATTGGTTTTCTGACCCTGCTGGTGATTGGCGATAGACGCCATGACCAGCGTTAGTACCAGGACTGGAGCCACGGCTTTCAGGGCGCCAACAAACAGCGTTCCCAGCAGGCCCGAAGCTTCTGCCGCAGGTTTAGACACCAGCGCCAGCAAAATGCCGAGCACCAAACCTAAGAGGATTTGTTTTACGAGGCTACCCTGCGCCAGGCGCGCGAGTAGGCCAGAAGTTGATGACTTCATGGAGATTTCCTTAAGTGATATTGCGTCCACCCTGGAACGTACTCTTTGTTACGTTTATGCCCGGATGTAATAAATGTTTGCCTGTGTGAGTATAAGGAAAGATGCGCTCTGGGGAAGCGTAAAATACTGAAATTTACGTATCGCATCATATTTTTTAACTATTTGTTCATGTATTGCCAGGGGACGCTACGTTTACCGGTCTGCGGAACCTGTATTTGTTGGCCCGACAGGCATGCTGTCGGGCCAGGGGGAGGTTACTGCGCTTGCTGTTTCTTATCGTTTTGATGGTTTACCCATGCGTTAACGAGCAGCGTTACGGTCAGGATCCCAAACACCACACCTAACGAGATGGCGATAGGAATATGATAGAAGTCGACAATCAGCATCTTAATGCCAATGAACACCAGGATGACCGACAAACCATATTTGAGCATTGAGAAGCGCTCCGCGACCCCTGCCAGCAGGAAGTACATTGCACGCAGACCCAGAATCGCGAACAGGTTAGAGGTCAGTACAATGAACGGATCGGTCGTGACGGCAAAGATAGCCGGAATACTGTCGACGGCGAAAATGACATCGCTCAGTTCAACCAGAATCAGGACCAGCATCAGCGGCGTGACGAACAGCAGGCCGTTCTTACGCACGAAGAAATGTTCATTCTCGATAGTATCGGTCATGCGCAGATGCCCACGCAGCCAGCGAACCACCGGTCTGTCGCCGATGCCGGACGCATCTTCTTTCGCCAGCGCCATTTTTACACCGGTAAACAGCAGGAAGGCGCCGAACACATACAGCAACCACTCGAACTGCGTGATTAGCCAGCTTCCGGCAAAGATCATGATGGTACGCAGCACGATCGCGCCCAGTACGCCATAGACCAATACCCGACGTTGCAGCGCGGGTGGGACAGAGAAGTAGCTGAACAGCATCAACCAGACAAAGACGTTATCCACCGCCAGTGATTTTTCGATCAAATAACCGGTCAGAAACGCCAGCGCTTGCGGATCGGCGACCTCACGTCCTTGCGTTTGAACCAGATACCACCAGAATACGGCGTTAAACAATAATGAGAGCGTTACCCAGACCAGGGACCAGACTGTCGCCTGCTTCATTGACATCGTATGTGCGCCACGACGCCCCTGCAGCAGAAGATCAATAGCCAGCATAACCACCACAACGACAGCGAATCCGCCCCATAACAACGGTGTGCCGACAGTATTCATAAAATTTCCTTACACATAAAAAAACGGCTGACGTCAGAAGACGCCAGCCGTTGCTTTTTATATGCATAGACCTCGCCTTCCGGCAAGGTCTCACTTACAACAAAACAGGAATACGACGACGCATTCCTGTTTTGTTGCCCGGTGACCGGATGTGGTTTTTCACACATCGTAATGACGATCCACCGACAATGAAGTTACTCCCCTTTGCAGGTTACAAAATATGACAGGCCATGCTGCCAGTCAATGGCCTGTTACATCTGTTTTACATTGATTTACGCAGTGGCTGGCGGGTTTTGATCATCTGCCGGGAAGACCACTCCCGTCTGGCGACGAATTTCCGTTTGCAGTTTCGCGGTAATACGGCTGACTTCCAGAGCGGGATGGTTCACCTCAAGCGTTTCAACCAAATGCGCAAAGGTTTCTGCCTCATAAAGCATAGTATTAATATGCTGAGGTACAGTGAGATCCTGCGTCTTGCCGCCGCGCGGGATAAAACAAACTTTCTGACACTCGGCGATTTTCTCAATCACCAGAGAACCGGCTTCCCCCTGAATCTCGCTGGCCAGTACAGAATCGCTGACTTTGGAGTGCTGCAGGGTCACGCTGAAATCACCGTAATTCAGCACCACGACGCCATGGGCATCCACCCCGCTTTCCAGCAGGCTGGCAGAGGCCTGTACGCTGCTGGGTTCGCCCCACAGTGCGATGGCTGACGCCAGGCAATAAAAGCCGATATCCATGATCGAGCCATTTGAAAACGCCGGATTAAAGGTGTTGGGGTTTTCACCGTCCAGATAGCGCTGGTAACGCGAGGAGTACTGGCAGTAATTGATAAAGGCTTTACGTACTTTCCCCACCTTCGGCAAAGCTTGTTGCAGCAGCAGGAAATTGGGCAGGCTGGCGGTTTTGAAGGCTTCAAAGAGTACGACCTGATTTTCGCGGGCACAGGCGATAGCCGCTTCAACCTCAGCCAGATTCGACGCCAGCGGCTTCTCGCAGATCACATGTTTTTGGTGGTTGAGAAAGAGTCGGGTCTGGGGAAAGTGCAGGGAATTCGGGCTGGCAATATAGACCGCATCAATTGCATCGCTTTGCGCCATGGCGTCCAGCGACGTAAACAGATGTTCAACGGGATAGTCGTTAGCGAAAGTTTGCGCCTGCTCGAGGCTGCGGGAATAGACTGCGGTTAACTTATATTTGCCGGTTTCATGAGCGGCATCGACAAACTGGCGGGTGATCCAGTTTGTGCCAATAACAGCGAAACGTATCATAAACGCCTTCAGGCTCCATAAAGGGATTCTTGCGCCAATGTATCACGCCTTTATGGCAAAGCCAGTGCGCGACTACGCAGTTTCCTTTAGCGAAAGCTGCGTCAGCCACAGGCGGGTATCAAACTCAAGCTGGTGATACTGTGGCTCCATATGACAACACAACTGATAAAAGGCTTTGTTGTGTTCTTTCTCTTTAAGATGCGCCAGTTCATGGACGACGATCATCCGCAGAAACGGCTCCGGCGCGTTGCGAAACACCGTGGCGACGCGGATCTCTGCCTTTGCTTTCAGTTTCCCGCCCTGAACACGTGAAACGGCGGTATGCAAACCGAGCGCGTTATTGAGGACGTGGATCTTATTGTCATACATCACTTTATTGATCGGCGGCGCATTACGCAGAAACTGATTTTTCAGATCCTGGGTGTACTGCCAGAGCGCCTTGTCGGTCGCGAAATCATGCGTTCCCGGATACCGTTTTCCCAGTACGGTACCCAGCCGTTGTTCAGTAATGAGGGTCTGCACCTGGGAAAGTAAATGCTCCGGATAGCCCTGCAGATAGGTAAGATTGCTCATCAACACTCCATACACGTCATCCTTCAAACTGCCTGCGCGTTGGCTGCGTTCGTTCACCCCAGTCACTTACTTATGTAAGCTCCTGGGGATTCTCTCTCTTGCCAACTTCATGCAACTTGAATGATTTTGTGTGTAAAAAAGGTATACTCACGCACCCTTTTCAGGGATAACGCCGAAATTTTACCACTCAGGAGGGCCGATGAGCCACTTAGACAACGGTTTCCGTTCACTCAATCTTAAACGTTTCCCGGAGACGGACGACGTTAACCCGCTGCTGGCGTGGGAAGCGGCGGATGAATATCTGCTGCAGCAGTTGGACGATACGGTGATTAGCGGCCCGGTTCTGATCCTGAATGATACCTTCGGTGCCTTGGGTTGCGCGCTGGCCGAACATACGCCTTACAGCATCGGTGATTCTTACCTAAGCGAACTCGCCACGCGTGAAAACCTGCGCCATAACGACATCGCAGAATCCAGCGTCAAGTTTCTCGACAGCACGGCGGACTATCCGCCAGCACCGGGCGTGGTGCTGATCAAAGTGCCTAAAACGCTGGCCCTGCTGGAGCAGCAACTGCGCGCGCTGCGTCAGGTAGTGACGCCGCAAACCCGCATTATCGCCGGGGCAAAAGCGCGTGATATCCACACCTCCACGCTGGATCTGTTTGAGAAGGTGCTCGGTCCAACCACCACCACCCTGGCGTGGAAAAAAGCGCGGTTGATCAACTGTACCTTCAGTGAACCTGCGCTGGCCGAGACGCCGCAGACGCTGAGCTGGAAGCTTGAAGGCACGGACTGGACGATTCACAACCATGCCAACGTCTTTTCACGCACCGGTCTGGATATTGGCGCCCGTTTCTTTATTGAGCATCTGCCTGAAAATCTGGAAGGGGAGATCGTGGATCTCGGATGTGGCAACGGGGTGATTGGTCTGACGTTGCTGGAGAAGAATCCGCAGGCGAGCGTGGTGTTTGTCGATGAATCGCCGATGGCCGTGGCGTCCAGCCGTCTGAACGTGGAAACCAACATGCCGGACGCGTTGGATCGCTGTGAATTTATGATTAATAACGCGCTCTCTGGCGTGGAGCCATTCCGCTTTAACGCCGTGCTGTGCAACCCGCCGTTCCATCAGAAGCATGCGCTGACCGATAACATCGCCTGGGAGATGTTCCATCATGCGCGTCGTTGTCTGAAAATCAACGGTGAACTGTATATTGTGGCAAACCGTCACCTGGACTACTTCCACAAGCTGAAGAAGATTTTTGGCAACTGCACCACCATCGCTACCAACAATAAATTTGTGGTGCTCAAAGCGGTGAAGCTGGGGCGTCGCCGCTAATTAAATCATCTGCACGATCTCGTAGGCCTGATAAGCGAAGCGCCATCAGGCCTATCGGCACACATTGCCGGATGGCAACGAAACGCCTTATCCGGCCTACGAAATACACCCAGTTAAATTTCTAGCGCCAGCCTCGTCCCTTGCGCAATGGCTCTGCGGGCATCCAGTTCCATCGCCACATCACATCCGCCAATCAGATGCACCACTTTACCTGCTGCGTGCAACGGATCGGCCAGATCGCGTTTCGGCTCCTGCCCGGCGCAAATGACCACGTTGTCCACGGCAAGGAGTTGCGGCTCGCCGTTGATCAACACGTGTAACCCGTCATCGTCAATCTTCTGGTAGCTGACCGCCGGGATCATTTTTACCCCGCGCGAGAGCAGGGTCGCGCGGTGGATCCAACCCGTTGTTTTCCCCAGCCCCTGACCAGGCTTACTGGCTTTGCGTTGCAGCATCACGATATGCCGTGGGCTGCGTGATAAATGAGGGCCTTCCGGGCGCAGGCCGCCCGCTTGTTGCAGGCTGGTGTCGATACCCCACTCCACGCAAAACTCGGCAATGTTCTGGCTGGTGGGGTCGCCGGGTTGGCTGAGGTACATGGCGGTATCAAAACCGATCCCGCCGCAACCAATAATGGCGACGCGCTTCCCGACCGGGGCTTTGTCACGCAAGACGTCAAGATAGGTCAGTACTTTCGGATGATCGATACCGGCGATCGGTGGCATGCGCGGCTCGATCCCACTGGCGAGGATCACTTCATCAAAGGACTGAAGACAGTCGGCGCTTACGAACTGATTCAGTTTCAGCGTAACGCCCGTGACGTCGAGCATCCGGCGGTAATAGCGCAGCGTTTCATAAAATTCTTCTTTGCCGGGGATCTGTTTGGCGATGTTAAATTGTCCGCCGATCTCGGCGTTGGCATCAAACAGGGTGACATGATGACCGCGTGCGGCGGCGTTGATCGCAAAAGCAAGACCGGCGGGTCCGGCGCCGACCACGGCCAGATTTTTCTTCACCACTACCGGGAAGATGGGCATCTTCGTTTCGTGGCAGGCGCGTGGGTTCACCAGGCATGACGTGACTTTGCCGACAAAGATCTGATCCAGACAAGCCTGGTTACAACCGATGCAGGTGTTGATCTCATCGGCACGTCCGGACTGCGCCTTGGAAAGCAGTTCGGCGTCAGCGAGGAACGGACGCGCCATCGACACCATATCGGCGTCGCCGCGGGCCAGAATATCATCGGCTACCTGTGGATCGTTGATGCGGTTGGTGGTGACCAGCGGGATTGTCACATGGCCTTTCAGCTTACGGGTTACCCAGCTAAACGCGCCGCGCGGGACCGGCGTGGCGATGGTGGGAATGCGGGCTTCATGCCAGCCGATACCCGTGTTAATGATCGTTGCGCCTGCGGCTTCTATGGCCTGCGCCAACTGTACGGTTTCCTCAAAGGTGCCGCCGTTTTCCACCAAATCCAGCATCGACAGGCGATAGATAATGATGAAATCGTTGCCGACGCGTTGGCGTACTGCCCGCACAACCTCTACGGCAAAACGCATACGGTTGGCATAGTCGCCGCCCCATTGGTCCTGGCGTTGGTTGGTGCGTACGGTGAGAAACTCGTTAATCAGATACCCTTCAGAGCCCATCACCTCCACGCCATCGTATCCTGCTTCGCGCGCCAGTTGCGCGCAACGCGCGAAGTCGTCAATCAGTTGCAGGATCTCGTCATGCGTCAGCTCATGAGGCGTAAAACGGTTAATGGGTGCCTGTAGCGCGGAGGGCGCCACCAGATGCGGTTGGTAGCTGTAGCGCCCAGTGTGCAGGATCTGAAGGGCGATTTTACCGCCTTCATCATGCACGGCATCGGTGATTACGCGATGGTGCGGTAATTGTCTGGCGTCATTCAGCGTTGCACCGCCTTCCATTCCCACACCGGAGAGCGCAGGGGCGATACCGCCGCTGACGATCAGCGCGACGCCATGCTTCGCGCGCTCGGCGTAGAAAGCCGCCAGACGTTCAGCGCCATCGGGATACTCCTCGAGGCCGGTATGCATTGAACCCATTAGCACGCGGTTTTTAAGCTGGGTGAAACCCAGGTCCAGTGGGGCGAACAGCGACGGATAGCTCATAAGGGTGTCCAGTATGTAAAATTATTGTTATGTGGTCGGATGAGTTCTAATTTAGCTGTCGGCGTGCAAAAGGGAAAAGAGGAATGTAATGATTGTGATGGGATTCAAAAAAGAGGCTCCCCCTGAAGGGGGAGCAAACCGGAGATAGTGCTTTTTTTAGTGTTATGGTCGTTACTGAATGTTTGACGCGGGGGCGGCTTCGATTTCTTGCTCTTCTTTGGTTAACCCTTTTATGTATCTGCTGTATTTCCACCAGGCAAAGCCGAGGAAGATAACAATGCCACCGACGTTATAAAAAATAATGGTCATGATGTTTCCGCCGGTCGGGAAGGTAGAGGCGATAAATCCGACGGTAAAAAGCGCAATCAGCATGGAAACCACAATAATACCGGTGCGTTGTGATCCCATGCGGAAGTCGCGCGGTAAATGATCCAGTTTTGCCCGCAGATTCAGATACGCCAGCATAATAAACAGTGGCGGGAGCATGGAGGCTGCAGCAGTCATATTGATGATGGTGTTCATCAGATCCTGCACGGTATTGGAGCCGAGCATCGGAATAATCATCAGCGGAATAACGATCAGATACTGGATCCAGGCGGCGCGCGCCGGTACGCCATTTTCGTTAAGCTCGACGGTTTTCTTGCCGAAAATCCCTTCCGGGATTTCAGAGAAGAAAATTTTCACCGGCGTTGCAGTCCACATCAGCAAAGAGCCGAACATGGCGGTAAAGGACACCAGACCGACAAAACGATTGACGATCAGTTCCGGCAGACCGAAATACGCGGCCAGACCGTGGAATACCTGCACAGAACCGCCGGTAAACTTCAGCTCTTTGCTGCTGACAAAGACGTTGATCAGTACCGATGAAATGGAATACAGCACACCGATAAAGATCCCGGCAATGATGATCACTTTGACAAATGATTTCGAACCGCCTTTAACGTCGTTAACGTAAACGGCAACGGATTCTGCACCACCTGCCGCCATGAAGATCCAGGTGGTAATACCGAGGAATGCCCAGTTGAAATTCGGGATCATCGCATCAACGGTAATCGGATCGGCAGGCTGGACGCCGCCAACCAGCGCGGTGCCTGCCAGCAAAATGTAGGACAAGGTGAGCAGCAGCATCAGCGTAGAAGTGACTGACGTGATGGGACCCAGCATTTTTGCCCCGTTGGTGGAGACCCAGGTCGAGAAGGCGAACAGCACCATACTCAGAACGGTGGTCGCTACCGGCGTCAGAATATATTCGTAGCCGAGAAACGCATAAGAGGCATAAGCAATAACACGCGGCAGCAGCGAAGTGAAAAAGAACAGGTTAACGAACCAGTAGGTGTAGGCGGTAATAAACGCCCAGCGACCGCCCAGTGAACTTTTTACCCACGCATAGACCCCTGCCTCTGAGTTTTTATTCAGCGAGACAAATTCCGCGATGATTAAGCAGAAGGGAATAAAATAAAAAATCGTCGCCAGGAAAAACATCGGCGCGGATGCCAGCCCTAGCTCAATATTATTATTGATGACGTTATTGAAACTGTAAACGGCAGCAAACGTGAGTGACAGTAAACCGAATTTACCGATTGTATTACGTTTGGTATCAGACATAACACATCTCCGAACATTTGTAGGGTTGGGCGATGCCATTCTGACATCGCCCGTTTTTTTATTTGTTATGGAAGTAACCGTCTTCAATGGTTACTCTGAGTACGACTTTCTTGACAGCGTTATTGCAAATAAAGCGGTAAGCCTCATGGTTATCACAAATAACGATTTGACCTTCATGCACTTCAACGGTTTTTCCGCACCCTTTCAGATATTCGCGATCGGTTTCATCACGGTAATATTCAACAATTTGTAATTCATCCTTGGGCGCAAATTCAATTTTTTGCTGTCCCTGTAAATAATAATGCACGTCGAAATAACGGCGATGTCCGGTAAATAGCGCATCGGTCGCTGAATCTGTTTCCACGCGATAACTGAGTGAATCGCCGATGGAATGGGCGACACCAGGACGAATGTTATCAATATTTTCGATCGCTTCGACGCAGCGTTGCCATTTCCGACCGGAGGCGTAGATCTGTCGGAACTGTTCTAAGTTATCGAGGATTCTCATTTTTCATTCTCGCTGTGCAAATTCGTGGAAAAGAAACCCGTGCCGAAGGCGTGACAAGCGTAGGTCTGAGCGGTGGTTTCTCCGCCAGATACCGGCAGCAGTGTAAAACCGTAACGGAAGGGGCTGAACCAGACGCGCCAGCTATCAAGCACTTCGCTTCCCCAGGAGTTAGAGCCAAGACCGAGCACCTGGTGGTCCAGATTCAGCGTGATGTCATCGCGACGCTGTAGTTCATTACAATGCTGTGCGTAATGAATATCCTCTGGCGTGTAGTGCCAGGCGCTAAAGTTTATCGGCTGTTGCGGGACAACCAGCAAACCATTGCCGTGACGGTTAGTGAGCGCAGCCCAGCGCACATGCTGACGGTTGCCGTTATTTTGCGGGAAGGGATAGTTCTCGAACATCTCATCCACGGTGGAACGCCAGATGTCGATGATATTGGCCTGCTGACTGTCGGCGTAGTTTTCACCCGGACCACGGCCATACCAGGCGACCTGGTCGAGTGCGCCGTTGATGCCTAACGTGAAACCGATGCACGGAATGATGTGCGGATACTCGCCGTAACGCTCGCCCGAAAGCTCGACATTCACCTGACCGTCTGCCGCAATGCGCCAGCGATAGGTGCAGCGCATCCCGAAATCAAACACCGGCGGCGCGATGAGGGTGCGGCTGGTGATAAGAATTGCGTCGTCAGCCTGCTCAATAGTGAAATCGCGCAAATGCTCTTGCATGATCTGCAAATGGTTCGGCTGCCAGAGACCTTCAAACTCCTGCTTGTGGTTATCAATCATCGGTTTGAAGAAGTTGATCTTCGGCTCGCGGGTGATCAGCTCCTCACCGTTAACCTGCCAGGAGGTGGGTTTCCCGCTCAGTTTTGAGAAGTTCAGCGAGAAGTTAACACCACGCACGGTACAGTGCTGGCGATCTTCCTCCAGGGTCAGAGGGCGCGCATTATTCTGGCTGAACGGTACCGGTGCGCTGGTGCGAGCCTTCAGCGGGAACTGGTAAGTGGCGATGTGATGCCCGGCGTCGCTGTAAAGCGTACGGGAATCTTTTGTCACGGTGATATTGAGGAACGCTTCGCGTGCGTCCAGTTCCGGCAGTGCGCATGTCACGGTCGCGTCACTGTTTGGTGCGACACCGTGCAGTTTGATGCTCTGTGTGGAGAGCGTTTCGCCTTCTGCGCGAACGTCAATGTGCAGGGTGTAATCGTCGAGGGTGGTAAACCACAGCTTGTTTTCCACCCGCAGCTCGCCACGCGCCAGATCCACGGCGTGAACTTTTACCGGTGCGATGACCTGTTTGTACTCTTTCAGACCCGGCCCCGGTGTTTGATCGGAATAAATCAGACCATCGAGACAGAAGTTGTAGTTGTTCGGGTAATCACCGTAATCGCCGCCGAATTTGTACCAGACGTTACCGTTGTCATCTTTTGCCTGAATACCGTGATCGCACCATTCCCAGACATAGTGTCCCTGGATGCAGTCATGCTGGTAAAAAACGTTCTGATACTCCGTCAGACCGCCTGGGCCATTACCCATTGCGTGGGCGTATTCGCAGATAATGCGCGGCTTGGGATGAGGATACTCACCAAATTCGTTCATCAGCGGCACACGGGTATACATGGTGGAGATGATGTCCACCACTTCCGCATCGCGATCTTCTTCGTAGTGAATCAGTCGCGTGTCGTCCAGCGCTTTGGCGGCGTGGTACATGGCGCGGATATTACAGCCGTATCCGGACTCGTTACCGAGCGACCAGATGATGATCGAAGGATGGTTTTTCTGCGCGTGGACGTGGCGCACAATGCGCTCGACATACACATGTTCCCAGGCCGGATCGTCGGTTATCTGGCTGATATTGCCGACGTTGGCAAATCCGTGTGATTCGACATCGGTTTCCGCCATCACAAATAGGCCGTAGATATCGCACAGCTCGTAAAAACGGGGATCGTTAGGGTAGTGCGCGGTACGTACCGAGTTGATGTTGTGCTGCTTCATCAACAGCAGATCTTTTTCGACGCGATCCATCCCGACCGCGCGGCCTTTGAGATGATCATTATCGTGACGGTTGACGCCGTGCAGCATCACATAGCGGTTGTTGATGTAAAACAGCCCGTCGCGGACTTTAATATCGCGGAACCCGACGCGCTGCGGCACCACTTCCAGAATATTACCGTTGGCGTCTTTCAGCACCATCACCAGATGGTAGAGATACGGCGACTCAGCGGACCACTGTTGCGGCGCGTTCACTTCAATCGCAAAATCAGCGTGGGTGAGCTTGTCTACCTTTAGCGTTTCGATAACGCCGGTGTGAACGACACTCTCACCGTCAAACAGCGTATATTCCAGCGAGGTGAGCGCAGGGGCGCAGGCGAGGTTTTCCAGCGTAATCTGGCAGCTCAGGCGGGCATCGCGGTAGTTGTCGTGAAAATCGGTACGGACGGTAAAATCCTGAATGTGGGTCGCATGCTTGCCGACCAGATAAACGTCGCGGAAGATCCCCGCAGACCACCACATATCCTGATCTTCAATATAGGTGGAGTCCGCCCACTGCATAACCCGTACGCACAGCAGGTTGTCGCCCGTCGTGGCGACTGCGCTAATATCGAACTCGGCGGTCAGACGACTGCCTTTGCTGAACCCAACATAATGGCCGTTAACGTAGACCTCGAAATAGGTTTCGACACCGTCAAACTTGATAATCGTCTGCTTGTCTTTCCAGCCTTCGCTAAGGGTAAAAATACGCTGGTAAGCGCCAGTAGGGTTATCGCTGGGAACATAAGGCACATCGATCGGGAACGGGAACCCTTCGTCGGTGTACTGGAGCTTTCCGTGGCCTTCCATCTGCCACATGCCGGGAACCGTAATGGATCCCCAATCATTCATATACTCAGTGGTAAACGCGTCCGGCACCTGCAGCGGATGGTCAAAGAACTGAAAATTCCACTGACCGCTTAACGGCAGAAAGTAACTGCTGGTTTCGCGTACAAAAGAGCGAGCCTGGGCTACGGAATCATAAGAAAAAAAGTACGCACGTGGCGCCAGTCGATTTTCGTGGGTGAGCTGAATGTTTTCCCAGCGATTCATAGGGCCTCCCGGTGGAGAAAAATCGGAACCATGCATGTCGATGGTGAGTAAGTGTTATTGGAGGTGATTTTAGTAAAAGTTTTACTAAAATATAGCGGTAAAGATGATTAACTTTAACTTGATCACAAAACCAGTGTGTAAGCGGACTGCGGATGAATGAAAATGCGCGCCCGGCGTGCTGAGTCGCCGGACGGGAGAAAAGGGGAATTAGCGGGTGGTGCCGCGCAGCTTTAACTTGCTGGGAACGAAGACTAAAAGCGGGAGCGCGCGCCCGTCGCGGGCTTTTTCATACAACAGGTTGACGCCCTGGCTACCCATCATTTCAGAGTGGATCCGCACGGTGGAAAGTGGAGGAAAGGTAAATCGCGCGGTCGGGATGTCATTGACGCTAATCAGTGAAATGTCGCGGGGGATCTCCAGCCCGCGCTCATGGATGGCACGCAAAACGCCAATGGCGATAGAGTCGGATGCAACAAACAGCGCACTGGGGAAATCGTCTGTGGTGAGCATCTGTTTTGCCAGCTTATACCCCGATGAACTGGAGAAACCCCCGCGCCAGATATCCTCTTCACGGACAACCTTCTTCAGACGGCCATATTCCACAAATGCGACTTCGCGGATATCTGCTTTGCCAGGCTCATCTTCCCCGCCAATAAAGCCGATACGGTTCATGCCCTGGGCGATGAAAAAGTCGATGATTTCTTTACTGATTCGCGCCAAATCGATATCAATGGCGTCATACTCGCTGCCGGATTCATGAAAGTCGATAAAGCAGATATTGTCAGTCAGTGCGATCGCCGCGTCGCGCAGTTCGCCTGACGGTTTACCGACGATCAAAATGCCCGTGATGTTCCTGATTTCCGGCAACCCGCTGTGCTCATAACAGTTGGTCAGCTCGATCCCGAGTTTTTCGCATTGTGTTTCAATCCCGTGACGGATCGCGAGATAGTAAGGATCGTTAATCTCCAGCTCCTGCTGATAGCTGTAGATCGCCAGAATATGTTGCAGACTCACCGAGGCGGACTGGCTCTTACGGGCGCTGCTGGTTTTATACTCCAGCTTCTCCGCAGCCTCCAGAATGCGATGCTTGGTCTCTTCTTTGACATTCAGCGTGGGGTCATCGTTTAAAACCCGCGACACGGTCGCCAGGGATACGCCAGCTTCGAGTGCGATATCTTTAAGTGTTGCCATAATTACCTTTTTCGACTTTTCCCTGAGTAGCGTTTTCATTGTAAAGGAAGCGCTTATCTATTCATCTTTTTTCAGTAAATAAAGCGTGTTTATTTGACTGTCTCAGGGTAAATCCTCGCTTTCAGAGTGTGATAAGCGCGTCATTTTCCCTTTTTGACGTGCCGCGAAAGGAAAATATTTTGCTATGATTTAGTAAACTTTTACTAATGGAGGGAAAATGGAGACTGTTGCATTTGAAGAGTTCGCCCGGCTGGAAATGCGTGTCGGAAAAATTGCTCAGGTTAAGCGCCATGAAAACGCCGATAAGCTGTATATCGTTCAGGTCGATGTCGGCGGGCGAATATTGCAAACCGTCACCAGCCTGGTGCCTTACTACAGTGAGGAAGAGCTGGCAGGAAAAACGGTCGTGGTGCTGTGTAATCTCGCCAAAGCGAAAATGCGCGGCGAAACTTCGGAGTGTATGTTGCTGTGCGCCGAAACCGACGATGGTAGCGAAAGCGTCCTGTTAACACCGGAACGTGTGATGCCCGCCGGTGTTCGGATTGTGTAAGTGGCGTGACCAGGCCGGATGGCGAGACTAACGTATCTTATCCAGCTTACGGTGTGGTGCATTCGTAAGCCGAATCAGAACGTCGCCGCCATCCGGCATCTGTCACACTTGCTCCACGCTGACTCGCATTGAAGCCAACGCCTTGCGAGTCGCTTTTAGTACCAGTTCACACTGTTCAATGGTCAGCGTGAGCGGAGGTTCGATACGAATCGTTTTCGCGTTGTTGAGCGTGCCGGCAACCAGCACGCGCTGGCGGAACATCTCGCTGGCAAAGTTGTAGCCGATCTCGTTATCGACAAACTCAATCGCCATCAGCATCCCTTTCCCGCGCGCTTCCTGGATCAGGTCCGGATATTCCCGACCCAACTGGCGGAAACCGTCCAGCAGAATGTCGCCTTTCTGTTCCGCCTGAGCCGGTAAGTTCTGCTCTAACAGCACGTTAATGGTGGCCAACGCTGCCGCACAGGCCAGCGGGTTACCGCCAAACGTCGTGGTATGCAGGAAGGGGTTGTCGAACAACACCGAGAACACTTCTTCGGTTGCGATCGTGGCGCCAATCGGCATCACGCCGCCTCCCAGCGCTTTTGCCAGGCACAGAATGTCGGGCTGCACATTCTCATGCTCGCAGGCGAACATTTTGCCCGTGCGTCCCATACCGGTCTGCACTTCATCCAGAATCATCAGCGCGCCAAACTCATCGCAGAGTTTACGCACGGCGGTCAGATACCCCGGCGGCGGCAGGATCACCCCGCCTTCGCCCTGGATAGGTTCCAGAATGACGGCGGCCACATCGTCACCGGTTTTTTTACACTCGCTCAGCGCGGTACGCATGGCCTCAACATTACCAAAAGGCACATGACGGAACCCCGGAAGCAGCGGCATAAACGGTTTACGGAAGGTGGATTTTGCCGTGGCGGAAAGCGCACCCAGCGATTTCCCGTGGAACGCGCCGCTGGTGGCGATGAAGGTATATTTGCCCCGCGGTGACTGATATGCCTTCGCCAGTTTCAGCGCGGCCTCCACAGACTCTGTCCCACTGTTACAGAAGAAGCTGTATTTCAGTTTACCGGGCGCCAGAGCGGCGAGTGTTTTCGCCAGCATGGCACGAAGCGGGTCAAGTAATTCCTGACTATGTAAAGGTTGTTTCGCGAGCTGATTCTGTACGGCGGAAACCACAACTGGATTACGGTGCCCCACGTTGAAAATTCCAAAACCACCCAGGCAATCAACAAACTCTTGTCCCTGAGTGTCGACAAGCGTATTCAAACCTCCTGCTTGCCACTCTACGGCTCCGTAATCCCCGCCAGCAGTCACTGATTTTCGGTACTCTAAAAATCCCGGATTGACGTGCTCTTTGAAATACTCAATCACCTCTCGGTTCAGTGCTTTCATTTCCTCATGATCAAGCGTTTGCTTCTCGATGAGATTCAGTGCGTGCGCGCTGCAGGCTAACGCTGAGGCGCTGGAAGGTAACCTGTTCAAAATGTGCTCCCGGGGATCGCGTATCACATGATACCGATTTAAGTATTGCAGGGATTGCGCCATCCCGAAGGCGTTCACGAAAATCGGGATAAACACCAGGAATAATCGCATTTGTGCAACATTTAATCTTATTTGTTAACAATCGAGACGGCATAACCGACTTAACGTACGTTGACGCGTCTCTTTTTACCCGCCAGGCGCCCCAAAAAAGTGCAAAAAATGCCCAGAACCAGGGCAGAGGATTCAGTGTGTCTTGATAGTTACACAATGAAAGTATTTTAAATCAATGGATTAGATTGCGTACAAATATTGAGGTTTAATCGCAAATTGCGATCCAAATCAATTTTAACAACTAAAGATAAATCGATTAGCGCCGAAATAACATCTGACAGAAAAGTTAACACCAAAATAACCTGCATAGGACGCGATCATGTCTTCTCATCTCTACGTCAGCCAGAAAAGCATTGTGCTGGACGACGATACGACCCTCATGTCCACGACTGACTTACACAGCTATATCACGCATGCGAATGACACCTTCGTGCAGGTGAGCGGCTATTCGTTGAGCGAACTCCAGGCGCAGCCGCATAATCTTGTGCGTCACCCTGATATGCCGAAAGCGGCATTTGCGGATATGTGGTACACCCTGCAGCAAGGGGAACCGTGGAGCGGCATCGTGAAAAATCGCTGCAAGAATGGCGATCACTACTGGATCCGCGCCAATGCGGTGCCGATGGTTCGTGAGGGAAAAGTAACCGGGTATATGTCCATTCGTATCCGCGCGACGGAAGATGAAATTGCGGCGGTTGAGCCGTTGTATCAGGCCCTGAATGAAGGACGTTGTCGTAAACGCCTCTACAAAGGGCTGGTGGTGCGCAAGGGGTGGTTAGGTAAACTTCCGGCACTTCCCATTCGCTGGCGGGTGCGTTGTGTAATGGCATTCATCTTCGCTGTACTGGCAACGAGTCTGATGCAGCAGAATGCCTCTGTAACATCGCTCATGATCAGCGCGCTGGCCATGCTGTTGGGGACGGCGATGTTTGAGTGGCAAATTGTACGTCCGATTGAAAATGTGGCCCGCCAGGCATTGAAGGTGGCAACAGGGGATCGTAACAGTGTGACGCATCTGAATCGCAGCGACGAGTTGGGGTTGACGCTGCGGGCCGTGGGTCAGCTCGGGTTGATGTGCCGCTGGCTTATCAATGATGTCTCAAGTCAGGTCTCCAGCGTCAGAAATGGCAGCGAAACCCTGGCGAAAGGGAACGACGATCTGAACAAACATACCCGCCAGACGGTGGAAAATGTGCAGCAAACCGTAACGACCATGAACCAGATGGCGGAGTCGGTGAAGAAAAATACCGCCACGGCATCGGCTGCCGACAAACTTTCCATCGCGGCCAGCGGTGCGGCAACTCAGGGTGGGGAAGCGATGGAGACTGTCATCAAAACGATGGATGACATTGCCGACAGCACGCAACGGATCGGCACGATCACCGCACTCATTAACGATATCGCGTTTCAGACCAATATTCTGGCGCTGAATGCCGCCGTCGAGGCCGCGCGAGCGGGTGAACAAGGTAAAGGGTTTGCCGTCGTCGCGGGGGAGGTTCGCCACCTTGCCAGCCGAAGCGCCAGTGCGGCGAATGATATTCGTAAGCTAATTGATGCCAGTGCTTCCCGGGTGCAGTCGGGTTCAGAGCAGGTTCATGCGGCGGGGAGAACGATGGATGACATTGTAGCGCAGGTACAAAATGTGACCCAACTTATCGCCCAAATCAGTCATTCGACGCTGGAGCAGTCAGACGGGCTTTCCAGCCTGACGCTGGCGGTGGATGAGTTGAACAACATCACGCATAAGAATGCCGAACTGGTGGAAGAAAGCGCCAGAGTTTCAGCAATGGTAAAACATCGCGCCAGCCGACTGGAAGATGCCGTCACGGTTCTGCACTGAGTCCGCGTCCCTGAAGTGGTTTCTCTCACCTCCATTGGGAGGCGGGGGCAGGGACGCAGTCAGCGGAATGGAGACGTAACCCGCTTAATCGAGTTGGGTGATATCCAGCGCTGCGCGGTCAATTACGCCAATGATTTTTTTGATCTGTGCTTCACTGATATCGCCCTGATTCACCCGCAGGTCCAGCACGGCTTTGAAGTTATCCAGCGCCCGCTTCATCTGCGGATTTTTACGTAATTCGAAACCCACACAGCGTGCTTTTACGCGTTCCTGAATGCGCGCGAGTTGTTCATTGTTTTCATCCAGCCACTGTTGTCCGGTCTGGGTGATGGTTATCTTCTTTCTGCTGCCTTCTTCTTCGCTGATGCTGATAAATTCCTGATCTTGCAGGAAATCCAGCGTCGGATAAATCACACCCGGACTGGGGGTGTAGTTACCCTGTGTCAGCGTTTCAATGGCTTTGATGAGTTCATAGCCGTGGCTCGCGTCGCGGGTCAGGATATCCATAATCACCAGACGTAACTCACCGTGGCCGAAAAATCGCTGGCGGCGTCCGCCTCCACCCCGACCGTGGCGATGCCCGCAGCCATGTTCATGGCCGTGATGTCCTTCACCCTTACAACAGCCTTCTTGAGGATGTTCGTGATGGCAGCCTTCGTGCTGGTGTCCTTCGCCTTTACAGCAGCCCTCTTGTTGATGTTCGTGATGGCAGCCTTCGTGCTGGTGTCCTTCGCCTTTACAGCAACCCTCATGTGGGTGTCGCATGATCATCTCCTGATGTTGTTTAGATATATCTAATTTATATCTAAATTTTCATGTTATGCAAGCCTGTCAAATGAATCGCTTCTAATTTAATGAATTTATTGATATTTATGTTTATTGTAATGCTGGAGTGGAGTGCGGGAGGTATATCAAAAAAATCTTGCAATATCTCCAGTTAACAATCATTATCATTTGCGATAGTTGATTTAGATATATCGTAATACACTCACGAAGGCGAAAAGAATGACAAATAAAACCTCCCCCTACCCGCAACGCGTTCGTAATGAACTGCGCTTTCGCGAACTGACCGTCCTGCGTGTTGAACGGATAAGCGCGGGTTTTCAGCGTATTGTGCTGGGTGGTGATGCTCTGGAAGGCTTTAGCTCGCAGGGCTTTGACGATCATACCAAGGTCTTTTTCCCGGCGCCGGGCAGCCGCTTTGTGCCGCCGACGGTGACTGACGAAGGTATCGTCTGGGCAGATGGCGTTCGTCCGACAACGCGTGATTACACACCGTTGTACGACGAGGCGCGCCATGAACTGGCGCTGGATTTTTATCTCCATGATGGCGGGGTGGCGAGCACCTGGGCGAAGCAGGCCCGCGAGGGGGACGCGCTCACGATTGGCGGGCCGCGCGGTTCGCTGGTGGTGCCAGAAGATTACGCGTACCAGGTGTATGTCTGTGATGAATCGGGAATGCCGGCATTGCGCCGCCGCCTGGAGGCGATCAGTCGTCTGACGGTGCGCCCAAATATCACGGCGTTGGTCAGCGTGCAGAACGCGGCGTATCAGGATTACCTCTCCCATCTTGATGGATTTGCGATCGAGTGGTTTGTAGGGCAGGACGAGCAGGTGGTGGATGCGCGATTATCCCAGCTTTCGATTCCTGTAGATGATTATTTCATCTGGATCACCGGGGAAGGGGCGGTTGTCAAAGACCTCAGTCAACGGTTCGAGGGCAGGGCGTTTGATCCTCGTCGGGTGCGAGCGGTGGCCTACTGGCACAACAAGCCATCGCTCGATTAACTCATCAGTCATAACACCACTGTTCCCCTAGCCAGGCGTGATCGCAATAAGGGGCTGTTGATGTGCAGGCCACGGACAGATTGACAATTCGCACGTGTGTTACGTTGGTGCTATCGGCTTAGAAACGGCATCACCAGAGCACGAGTACCGTTTCGCACCAATAAAACAGAAACCAAGGAATGAACGGCGTAAACCGACATAATTTTAATGATTTCTTTGATATTACGATCGGTTTAAGGTCATAGTGTAGATGTGAATTTCACGTGGTTAATTTTAAGGATAAGAGCATGCCAACAGCAATTGAGAAAGCACTGGATTTTATTAACGGTATGAATACATCCGTCGCCGCTCCAGACTCAATGGATGAAAGTACCACTAAGGGAATTTTAAAATATTTGAATGAGTTAGGTGTGCCAGCCAGCGCGGCCGAGATTACTGCACGAGGCGAACAGGAGGGGTGGAACGCCGAATTCACTAAGAAAGTGGCTGGATGGGCTGAAAAAATTGCGTCAGGAGAGCGTGTACTGATCAAAAACCCTGAATATTTTTCTTCCTATATGCGTGAGCAACTGCAGGCGCTGGTATAGGCTGAACCCACTCCAAAAATCAACTTTTCCCGATGCTCTCGCCTCCGATGTGGGAGCATCCAGTTCTTCGCGCAGTTCTCCGATTTCAATGTCTGTATGACCCATCAGAAAGGAAACGATGGTCATGCGCTTTCGTGAGGTCGCGAAAGTCTGGTGCAGAAACACCTCGCGAAAATCCAGCGCACGGCACTCTTTCCGACGTCATAAAGGCACAAAAAAACGAAAACAGGCACCGGGTGCAGCGTCCATCAGGCGGATGCCGCCGCCATGTAGCTCCAGCATCCGGCGCACGATAAGCAGGCCCAATCCGCCCCGCGCCTCGCGCGACGCTTTTTGGCTGAGCGCCGAGGGTCGCTGGAACAGTTGCTCGCGCATTTCCTCTTCCACCCCCGGCCCGCTGTCGGCCACCTCGACCTGCAACTGCGCATTTTCTTGCCATACTTTCAGCCGGATAGTGCCTCCTTGCGGTGTGTGGCGTACGGCGTTATCCAGTAAATTCGTGACGACGCGTTCGATCATTGAGACGTCAGCGTTGATCAGTGGCAGGGAGAGGGGCATATCGACCTGTAGGTGCAGTTGCCGGGTTTCTATCGACAGGTCGAACTTTTGCGCCACATCCTGAATCAGTTCGCCAATGGCAAAACGCTCCAGTTGGGGTTTGATACCGCCATGCTCAAGGCGCGCCAGTTCAAAAAGTTGCTGGGATAAATGTCTCACCTTATGCCCCTGGCGCAGGGCTATTGCCAGATACTGACGGTTGTCCTCCGGCGACAGCGCATCCGCTTTCATTGACAGCGTTTCCAGATACCCGAGGAGCGAGGTCAATGGCGTACGCAGATCGTGGGAGATATTGGCGATAAACTCACGGCGCTGCCGATCGCTATCGGACAGTTGATCCCACTGACAGGCAATTTTACGCGCCAGCTCAATAAAGGTATTACGCAACACTGCCACCTCATTACCCGGCTGCGGATCCGGCTCCTGCAGTGCCAGTTGTTTGATGGCGCTCATGCTGTCTTGCTCTATCCTGCTGACATCCGCCGTCAGCTGTTTTACCGGGCGCGTAACCCAATACCAGACCAGCATTCCCGCCAACAGACCAAACAGGGTCACGAGGAGTAGCGACCAGAATAAGGCATTCCACAGTGTCTTTTGCCACGCCGTATCGGCGAGAGCATTTAGCTCTTCGCCCTGCAAAATGATATACAGATACCCGCGCAACTCGCCGTCCAGACGAATTGGCGCCACGCTGAACACTTTTTGCTTATCAGCGCTTCGTGGATCATCACCGTAAATAGGCCAGGCGTTACTGGCGAGAAACTTTTGCAGCGGCGCGACATCGACCTGCTGGCGTTTCAGGTGCCCTGGCGGCGCAGCATCAGCCAGTAACTCTCCCTCCGGCGAAATCAGATAGAGTTCCACGCTGGGATTCAGTGTCATCAACCGGTCAAACAGGGTTTTCAACGTGTCGCGGTTAACCTGCCCATCGTTGTCCAGCAGCGGTTCGCTGATGACGATTTGCTGCGCCAGCCCGGCCGATAAACGCTGTACCATCGCATTGCCATACTGGTTGCTGCTGTAAAGCTGAACACCGCACGCTGCGACGGCGCAGAGCAGCAAAATAGCGGTAAACACCAGCGTTAGTCGCTGGCTCAACGTCAGGCGGCGAATCATGGCTGCGGCCCCGCTTTGTCGACGGCGAATTTATACCCCTTGCCCCAGACCGTAAGGATTATCTCTGGCTCGGCGGCGTCACGCTCAATTTTGATACGCAGGCGGTTAATGTGTGTATTCACCGTATGCTCGTACCCCTCATGTTGATAGCCCCAGACATTGTCCAGCAGCGACAGGCGGGAAAAGACTTCGCCGGGGTGACGGGCGAACCAGTACAGCAGGTCAAACTCACGTGGGGTGAGATCGACCAGCTCACCGCGTAGACGCACCTCGCGCGCCAGTGGGTCAAGCGCCAGGCCATGACATGCGAGCATACCGCTTTCCAGGCGGATATTTTTCCCCATCGCTTCCTGGCGGCGAAACAGCGCTTTAACGCGGGCAACAAGCTCGAGCACTGAAAAGGGTTTCGGCAGGTAATCATCCGCGCCCATTTCCAGCCCCAGCACGCGGTGAGTTTCACTGGTACGGGCGCTGATGATGATAACAGGCAGGTAGCGAGCCATCTGACGGATGCGACGGCAAATCTCCAGACCATCGACATTGGGCAGCATCAGGTCGAGGATCACCGCATCCCAAACCTGTTTCTCGAGTAACGTCAGGGCCTGCGCACCGTCGGCTTCATGGGTAATGTGATACCCCTCATCCCGCAGATTCAATTGCAGCAACGTGGCGATATCGCGATCATCTTCCACCAGCAGTATTTTCTTTGCGTCACTCATAGCTATTCACCCACGATGTCTTTAATAAAAGCTTACCGCAGGTGGGCGCGGCAAGTTATCACATTTTATTTAAACTTCCGTGAGGATGTGGTGATCATAAAACCGCCATGATGCGCTCATGTTTTTCACGGAGAGCGCACCATGCAATCATCATCTTCAGAACCGGTACACCCGCTGTGGCTGCGCTGTTGTCACTGGGTTAATGCCGTGGCCATTGCGGGCATGCTGTTTAGCGGCTGGCGCATCTATAACGCCTCTCCCTTATTTCCTTTTACCTTTCCGGCGCAGTTCACCCTGGGCGGCTGGCTCGGCGGCGCATTGCAATGGCATTTCGCCCTGATGTGGGTACTGATTATCAACGGCGCCGTCTATTTCTCGCTGGGGGGGTGAGTGGGCGCTTTAGGCGCAAATTTTTCCCGCTGTCATGGTGTTCGTTGAAAGAGACGCTTTCCCAGGCGCTGCGCGGCAAGCTACAGCACGCAGACCTGCGCCAGTACAACATGGTGCAAAAAATCGCCTATTTGCTGATCCTCATTGACGGTATTGGCCTGCTGTTTTCTGGCCTGGTGCTGTGGAAACCCGTGCAGTTTCCGTTGCTCAGTACGCTGCTCGGCGGCTACGAAGCAGCACGCTATATCCACTTTTTCTGTATGAGCGCAATGGCGCTGTTTGCTGTCATTCATCTGCTGATGGTACTGCTGGTACCGCGCACACTGCTGGCTATGCTGCGTGGACGCTAAGGAACTATTCATGAAAAAGACACGTTTTCTCTCCGACAGCGATGCCCGGGATCTGGTCAGGGATGCCGAAAAATTACTGAGCCCGGAGCGCCGTCGTTTGCTACGCCAGGGACTGACGCTCGGCGGCATTATGATGCTGACCGGTTGTGACATCTCCGATAATGCGGATGTGGAAAACGTATTGTCACGGATGTCTCGCTTTAACGACCGGGTACAGGGTTTTCTGTTTAGCGACCGCAATCTGGCACAGGAATACACATCCGCTGATATTTCCCGCGCCTTCCCGTTTAACGCCTTCTACGGGCGGGAAGATATCCCGCAGATTGATGGCCGCGATTACCAACTGGAGATCCGTGGGCTGGTGCGCGACACCCGCCGCTGGAGCCTGTCTGAACTGTATCGTATGCAGCAGGTGAATCAGATTACCCGTCATATTTGCGTTGAAGGATGGAGCGCTATCGGCAAATGGGGTGGTGTACCGTTTCGCCATTTTTTGACGCTGATTGGTGCCGATATGCGCGCTAAATACGTCAGCTTCCGCTGTGCGGACGAGTACTACACCAGCATTGATATGGCCACCGCGCTGCATCCGCAGACGCTGCTGGCGCTGACGTGGGACAACCAGATCCTTCCCCCGGAATATGGCTATCCCATGAAGTTACGCATCCCAACCAAGCTGGGATACAAAAATCCCAAGCATATTCAGGTTATTGAAATCACCAATCGTTTCCCGGGCGGTTACTGGGAAGATCAGGGTTACAACTGGTTTGGTGGCAGTTAATACAACAACGTAAACAACGAGGCAACACCATGAAAAAGATGATTATCGCGGCTACTGTGCTTTCTGCTCTGTTTATGGCCAACGTGCAGGCAGCAGACTCCATGAGCAAAGACAGTATGGCGAAAGACACCATGTCCAAACCGCATGACAGTATGTGCAAAGACAGCAAGTGCAAAGATGCCATGAGCAAGGATCACATGGGGAAAGACCAAATGGGCAAAATGGACAATATGAAAAAGGATGAGATGGGCAAAATGGACAACATGAAAAAGGACGAGATGGGCAAAAAAGACACCATGGGTCAATAAGCTAAGCAGGATGCCAGGCAGTGCAGTGAGTGCTGCCTGGTATATGTTGTAAGATTCGGGCGTTTTAGAAATTCTGTGTTATTCCAGTAACATATAAAAAAGGAATGACACATGTCCCAACCCTTCGATTTTGACAAAGTGCTCAAGGCACTCCAGTCCGGCAGGCATTAACCGGCAAAGACGGTATTCAACGACTTTATTCCAGAGGGCTCAGGTTGCTGAACGTGACCCCCATCTGTCTCAGAATGTGAAAGCCAACCGTAAAAAGACCATTAAAGCGCTAACCGGCAGCTTCCAACTGGTGACGCCGCGCGATCGTAATGGCACTGTTGAACCCCAGTGAGTGAAAAAGCATCAGACCACGCTGCCTGATGAGATCGAATGCAAGATCATTTACCTGTTCGCGCTGGATATGAACTCCCAGGACATCAGCCAGGAGATTGACGATTTATATGCGTTCAGCGTGTCCACTATGGCTGGGTAAGACCATACCACTCCCGGCGACTGTATCGACTATGACCGTATCCGTGACGATATTCTGCGGGATGCTGAAATATTCAATATCCGGCTGGTGGGCTTCGATACGTGGAACGCCACGCACTTACGTACCCAGTTGCAGGGAGCGGGCCTTGATGTGGAGCCGTTCCCGCAAACCTACCTGAAATTCAGCCCGGTAGCGAAATCCTTTGAAGTATTCGTTAACCGCAAGGTGGTGCGCCATCGTGGCGATCCGGTTCTGGCCTAGGCTATTGGTAACGTAGTGATGGGATTTGACGCCAATGCCAACATCAAGCCCAACAAAAAGAAATCCTCAAACAAGATAGACCCGGCTGTTTCTGTACTTATGGCATTCGGTACCTTCCAGGCTGAGCATGAGGATTTTGCTTATGATATGAGTATGTCTCACAAAGAAAGATTGTTGAAGTTCAATGGTATATAGAATGCATTTGATGTTAATTTAAACGGAAAGCATGAATGTAAAAACGTTACTCGTTACTGCATATTTAGATCGATGAGGAAATTAAAATGTCATTTTCAGCAACTGTGTTGAATGTGCTAATTGCATCACCATCGGATGTACCTGAAGAAAGAGAAGCTATTACAGAGAGCCTTTATGAATGGAATGCCTTAAATTCACAAACGACTGGTTTTGTATTGTTACCGGTAAGGTGGGAGTCCCACAGTGCTCCAGTAATGGGAGATAGGCCGCAGGGCATTATTAACAATCAGGTGGTTAGAAACTGCGACATGTTAATTGGTGCTTTTTGGACTCGTTTAGGGTCTCCAACAGGTGTTGAAGAAAGTGGTACCGTTGAGGAGATTAAGTGGTTTTTGAAACAACAAAAACCAGTGATGCTTTACTATTCAAAAAAACAAGTGGATCTCGATCTTATTGATACTCAACAACTTGAAAAATTAAAAGAATTTAAAAAAAGCATCAGAGACAAAGGGATACAAGAACAATATACGAATGTTGATGAGCTTAAAGTGAAGCTATCGCGTCAGTTAACAATCGTTTTGCGAGAAGTTTCAGTTAACACAGTTGTGGACGTTAGAGCTGTCAAGGCGGCCAAAAGCCACGAAGATGAACAAATTTATGGAAATCAACCAGCTTTGGCAAATCCAAATGTAAAAGCTGAAGTAAAAAATCCTATCATCAGTAGTGATATTCGCTTAATTGATTACACCGACAAAGCATTTGTAGTGATAGGAGATACAAGTGACCATGCACAAGAGCTAAAAGGCTTGGGTGGGAAATGGATCTCTGTTCGTTGGGGGGGGAAAGCGTGGATGTTTTCTAAGAAGAGACTGAACGAAGTATCAGAGCTTTTGGATCTGCCGCCACAAATGTTAAGTGAGGATGAAATAGTCTGAGTATGGGAGGCCCGGCTTTCGCCGGGCCGGGCTTGTTACGCTGCCGTTACTTCAATAAAAAAATCAAAGCAACGCACACTAGTACTGCGACAAATGGGCCTAGACCGATGTTGGCGAGTACCGTAATTAAACCGGTAACGGCAATCACACGTGCTGACAGCAGGTCTGAGCCCTTTTCAAAAGTATCCATTGACACCTCCGTCGGGGTCTTTGCCGGTCTCATGAAGAGTTGGGGGCAAAAGTTCAGACCCGTAGCACTTTCTTGTTCGCAGATGAACGGCTGCTACGACCCAACTGTACTGTAGGCATACGCCAATTCTTACTTACTAATACTTTTCCAAGGTATCCTATGAGTATCCTAGAAAAGTACGAAACTTGGTTTTTCACGTAACTCTTTGAAATTTGGTGGCCCCTGCTGGACTTGAACCAGCGACCAAGCGATTATGAGTCGCCTGCTCTAACCACTGAGCTAAGGGGCCGTGGCGAGGGATTATAAAGTAACTCTGTGCGGCAATCCAGCCATAACCGTACATATGCTGTTTTTATAAACAACGTATTTTCAATTCGTTATACTTCCCCTCTATTGTATTGCCTGGAGAGATATCATGGTTAAGGACATAATGGCGTTGGGGCTTCGTGTCGTGTTTTGCGGCATCAACCCAGGACTGTCTTCTTCGGGGACGGGGTTTCCCTTTGCGCATCCTGCTAACCGTTTCTGGAAGGTGATTCACCAGGCCGGGTTTACCGATCGCCAACTCAAACCGGAGGAGGCGCAACACCTGCTGGATTTCCGTTGCGGCGTGACCAAACTAGTCGACAGACCGACGGTACAAGCGAATGAAGTCTCGCGAGAGGAGTTGCACAGCGGCGGTCGCAACCTGATTGAGAAGATCGAGCGTTATCAGCCACAGGCGCTGGCAATTCTTGGTAAGCAGGCTTTTGAACAGGGATTTAGCCAGCGTGGCGTACAGTGGGGCAAACAGGCGATGAGTATTGGCACGACCCAGATATGGGTGTTACCGAATACCAGCGGGCTAAGTCGGATCACACTTGATAAGCTGGTCGAAGCCTATCGGGAGCTGGATGAGGCGCTGAGGGGGCACGGACGTTAAGTATGACGTGAAAACCCCGACGCAAGCCGGGGTTAAGTTGAATCATGACTCTTTCGCCAGGCGATCCCTGACTTCCATGAGGGCGAATCCCAACAGATTGTCACCCTGCCAGCGCGACGGGGTTGCGGCATCCGGATGATCTTTTGCTAAACCAATCCCCCAGATTTTATCGACCGGACTGGCTTCCACCAGAACACGAGGGGCGGTACTGAGAAGAAATGATTTGAGTGGCGGGTGCTGGCTAAACTTATGGTAATTGCCCTCGCAAACCAGTTCGAAACAGCTCTCCTGCCAGCGGCGTTCGTCAAATCCTGCGACTTTGCGGCCCAGCTTTTTGGCTTCTGCGGGCGTTTGCGCTGCGAGGATCTTTGTCAGCATGGCCTCATCGCCAAACAGACGCGCTTTGCCGGCCATCATCCAGTGCTCTGCCGTGGCATACACCACACCGTTATGACTGAAAGGCGAATTCTGCCACCACTGACTGAAACAAGAGGCGGTAATCGTTCCGTCGGCGGAGGGTTGATGTCCCCAGAACCACAGGTATTCAACATGCTGATTGTTATCGAGCGCGCGGACCAGTGCAGGGAGTGAATAGCATCCTTGTTGCATGGGGGTTACTCCTGTAAAAAAGCCCTCACGAGGAGGGCTTAAGAACAATGAAAAACGATTAATCGTCGAGGAAGCTACGCAGCACTTCAGAACGGCTCGGGTGACGCAGTTTACGCAGCGCCTTCGCTTCGATCTGACGGATACGTTCGCGGGTTACGTCGAATTGTTTACCCACTTCTTCCAGCGTGTGGTCGGTGTTCATGTCGATACCGAAACGCATACGCAGCACTTTCGCTTCACGCGCGGTAAGGCCAGCCAGCACGTCGTGCGTTGCGGCACGCAGGCTCTCGGTGGTGGCAGAGTCCAGCGGCAGCTCGAGGGTGGTATCCTCGATGAAATCACCCAGATGCGAATCTTCATCGTCGCCGATCGGCGTTTCCATGGAGATAGGTTCTTTCGCGATCTTCAGCACTTTACGGATCTTGTCTTCCGGCATCAGCATGCGTTCAGCCAGTTCTTCCGGCGTCGGTTCGCGACCCATCTCTTGCAGCATCTGGCGGGAGATACGGTTGAGCTTGTTGATGGTCTCAATCATATGCACCGGGATACGGATGGTACGCGCCTGATCCGCGATAGAACGGGTGATCGCCTGACGGATCCACCAGGTTGCATAGGTGGAGAACTTGTAACCGCGACGGTATTCAAACTTATCGACCGCTTTCATCAGACCGATGTTGCCTTCCTGAATCAGATCGAGGAACTGCAGACCACGGTTGGTGTACTTCTTGGCGATGGAGATAACCAGACGCAAGTTCGCTTCAACCATCTCTTTTTTCGCACGGCGGGCTTTTGCTTCACCGATGGACATACGACGGTTGATGTCTTTTACCTGTTCGATAGTCAGGCCAGTTTCTTCTTCAATCTGCTGCAGTTTCTGCAGGCCGCGGTGAACGTCATCTGCCACGTCGTGCAGTTTTTCAGACCACGGTTTGTTCATCGCGATTGCGGCGTTGAACCAGGTTTCGCTGGTTTCATTGCCGGTGAACAGGGTGATGAAGTTTTTCTTCGGCATTTTGCACTGCTCGACGCAGAGCTTCATGATCAGACGTTCCTGGGTACGGACGCGATCCATCATGACGCGCATGCTGTTTACCAGGTAGTCGAACTGTTTTGGCACCAGGCGGAACTGTTTGAACACTTCAGAAAGCTTCTGAATCTCAGCCTGTGCAGCTGCATGGCTGCGGCCTTTCGCTTTGATGGTGTCGCGGGTGACTTCGTATTGTGTACGCAATTCCGCGAATTTTTCGCGCGCCAGTTCAGGGTCGATGCTGTTGTCGTCGTCGCTGTTGTCGTCGTCGCCGTCTTCTTCGTCTTCGTCTTCGTCGTCATCCAGCTCTTCCTGAGAGAGTTCAGAACCGACGTGAGTGGCGGTAGGCGCCAGGTCTTCTTCCGCGTTCGGATCAACAAAACCGGTGATCAGATCGGACAGACGCGCTTCTTCAGCTTCAACGCGATCGTACTGTTCAAGCAGATAGGTAATGGCTTCCGGATACTCGGCAACGGAGCATTGAACCTGGTTTATCCCGTCTTCGATACGTTTGGCGATGTCGATTTCGCCTTCACGGGTTAACAGTTCAACCGTGCCCATTTCACGCATATACATGCGAACCGGGTCTGTTGTACGACCGATTTCAGATTCCACGCTGGAGAGAACCTGTGCCGCAGCTTCTTCCGCGTCTTCATCGGTGCTGTTGGTGTTTTCAGCAAGCAGCAGATCATCGGCATCCGGTGCTTCTTCCATCACCTGAATACCCATGTCATTGATCATTTGGATGATATCTTCGATTTGATCTGAATCGACGATATCTTCCGGCAGATGGTCATTGACCTCGGCATAGGTCAGATAGCCTTGCTCCTTACCACGTTGGACAAGAAGCTTCAGCTGTGACTGCGGGTTTTGCTCCATAAGACGGTATCCACACTTAATTCGTTTGATTGGTGTTGGGCGGTTAAACCGCCAACGGCAAAACGAGGGCATACTTATATTTGTGCCGCTGCCTCTCAGTGCGGCTGTCGGGGGCTTCCCGAACGATATTCGGCACTTAAGCCGTTAAATACTTCATCCTTCACGTGGTCTCTGTGTTAGCGACATTCTCTCATCCTGGTCATGTACTGATGTACGCTCCCAGGAATTCGTTCTCTAGCTACCTTGATACAACGTGAATGATTTTGTCTTTTGTTTATTTCCTGGCCAGTTCCTGGTTTAGCGTCCAGAGTTCCCGGCGTTCTTCGCTGCTTAAACCGTGTGTGCGCTCACGAGCTATCAACTCTTCCTGGCGCAGCTCAAGCATCGAATCAAACATATGGTTGAGTGAGTCGGTGAAGGTTTTTTCTGCGATATCCTTATCTGCTATATCGTCCCACATCGACAATTTTTCAAGGGTCGCCGCATCATTTGTGCCGCGATAATGTTCTAAAAGTTGTCCGGTGGTCAGACCTGGCTGAGACAGACAAGTGTTGACCAGTTCTACAAATAAGCCAAGTCCTGGCAATTTTTTTGGATCCAGCCCACCCAGCGGTGGCACTAACGGTGCTAAATCTGGGTTTTGTACCAGTAATCCTATCAGTATACGCATGGTCGTGCGTTTTAGCTGCGGAGCTGGCCGGGAAGCACCATTTTCTGCCAGTTTTGGCATTAAACGTTCAAGCTGGCTGTCATCCAGAATGCCGAGCTTGTTGCCCAGTTCCTGTCGCAAATAAATACGCAGCGTTTCACCCGGCACTTGCGTGATTAACGGCAGCGCCAGCGTACTGAGCTGGGCGCGTCCGTCCGGAGTACTCAAATCCACTTGCGGCAACAGGCTGTTAAACAAAAACGCGGAGAGCGGTAATGCCTGCTCCATCCGGGCTTCGAACGCTTCTTTACCTTCTTTACGCACCAGCGTGTCAGGATCTTCACCGTCAGGTAAGAACATAAAGCGTAACTGGCGACCATCCGTCATATAAGGCAGCGCGGTTTCCAGCGCTCGCCATGCGGCATCGCGTCCGGCACGGTCACCGTCGTAACAGCAAATGACGTTGTTCGTCGCACGGAATAACAGTTGGATGTGATCGGCAGTGGTCGATGTCCCCAGAGACGCCACGGCGTAGTTAATGCCGTATTGCGCCAGCGCTACCACATCCATATAACCTTCCACCACTAACAGGCGCTGTGGGTCAGCGTTATCCTGCTGGGCTTCATAAAGGCCATACAACTGACGACCTTTATGAAAAATATCGGTTTCCGGGGAGTTCAGGTATTTCGGCAGGGCATCGCCCAATACACGACCACCAAAACCAATCACCCGTCCACGCTTATCGCGGATGGGGAACATCACCCGTTCGCGGAAGCGGTCGTAACTGCGTCCCTGATCGTTGGTAACCAACATACCCGCATCAACCAGCGATTTGCGATTATCAGTATTGTCGCCAAACCGTTTCAGGACGTTGTCCCAGCCGGGGGGCGCAAAACCAATGGCAAACCGGGCGATCACATCGCGACTTAATCCTCGCTTTTCCAGATACTGGCGCGCGGGGGTAGCGGCGGGTTGCATCAGAGACTGTTGATAAAATGTGTTCAGACCGTCCATCAATTGATAAAGGCTTTGCCGTTGATGGCGCTCTATCTGACTGGGTCCGTTGCCTGCTTCATAGGGCACTTCAAGATTGTGCATCGCGGCCAGCTCTTCGACCGTTTCCACAAACTCGAGCTTGTCGTAGTTCATGAGAAAATCGACGGCGTTGCCGTGCGCGCCACATCCAAAGCAGTGATAAAACTGTTTTTCACCGTTTACGGTGAAAGAGGGGGTTTTTTCGTTATGGAACGGACAGCACGCATGGTAATTTTTGCCCTGTTTTTTTAGCTTCACCCGTGCATCGATGAGATCGACGATGTCGGTGCGCGCCAGCAGGTCATTGATAAATACGCGTGGGATTCGTCCAGCCATAGGCCCCGTTTATTTTTTAAAACTCATAAACGAAAATAAGCCGCGCATTCCTTTCGGAAGCACGGCCTTACAACTACAACTCGGTCTGAATTGAGGGCCGCGACCCTCAGAAGACTTAGTACAGACGAGTACGGCGTGCGTTTTCGCGAGCCAGTTTCTTCGCGTGACGTTTCACAGCGGAAGCTTTAGCGCGCTTACGTTCGGTAGTCGGTTTTTCATAGAATTCACGACGACGAACTTCCGCCAGAACACCTGCTTTTTCGCAGGAACGCTTGAAGCGACGCAGTGCTACGTCGAACGGCTCGTTTTCACGTACTTTAATTACCGGCATGTAACTCTCACCTTTAATAAATTCGGTTTGCCGCTGGCATCAACGCCAGCTTATTTCAAAATGGTGCGGAATTTTACTGCAATTGCTGCTGCTTTGTAAAGCACCGCGGCCTTTTTTGAAAGGGACTTTTATAAGGGTGAGGAGTATACACGAGGCTTCTTCCAGGGGCGAACAAAGTTTTACATCAACCCGCATTGGTCCTACACTGCGCGGTAATAGAGCGAGGTAGAATAAGTCATGCGTGTATTGGGTATTGAGACATCCTGCGATGAAACCGGCATCGCCATTTACGACGATGAAACGGGTCTGTTGGCCAACCAATTGTATAGTCAGGTGAAATTGCACGCTGACTACGGCGGCGTGGTGCCTGAACTGGCCTCGCGCGATCACGTGCGCAAAACCGTACCGCTGATCCAGGCGGCGTTGAAAGAAGCGGGTTTAACGGCGAAAGAAATTGATGCGGTGGCGTATACCGCAGGACCGGGTCTGGTCGGCGCGCTGCTGGTCGGCGCAACCGTTGGGCGTTCACTGGCCTTTGCGTGGAATGTTCCTGCCATCCCTGTGCATCATATGGAAGGTCATCTGCTGGCACCCATGCTGGAAGAGAATCCGCCGGAATTTCCGTTTGTCGCGCTGCTGGTTTCTGGCGGTCACACTCAGCTCATTAGCGTGACTGGGGTCGGCCAGTACGAACTGCTGGGCGAATCCATTGATGATGCGGCGGGTGAAGCCTTTGATAAAACTGCCAAACTGCTGGGGCTCGATTATCCTGGCGGCCCGATGTTGTCGAAAATGGCGGCCCAGGGGACTGTGGGGCGTTTTGTGTTCCCACGCCCGATGACCGATCGTCCGGGGCTGGATTTCAGCTTTTCCGGCCTGAAGACCTTTGCGGCTAACACGATTCGCAGCAATGGCGATGACGATCAGACCCGTGCTGATATCGCCCGTGCGTTTGAAGATGCGGTAGTGGATACGTTGATGATCAAGTGCAAACGCGCACTGGATCAGACAGGCTTCAAACGTCTGGTGATGGCGGGTGGCGTGAGCGCCAACCGCACACTGCGCGCTAAGCTTGCCGAGATGATGCAAAAGCGTCGTGGCGAAGTCTTTTATGCGCGTCCGGAGTTTTGTACGGATAACGGCGCGATGATCGCTTATGCCGGGATGGTGCGTTTTAAAGCCGGAGCTACGGCAGATCTCGGCGTGACCGTGCGTCCACGCTGGCCTCTGGCGGAGTTACCTGCGGCGTAATGTTTGTTAGCCGGATAGTGGCGCAAGCGCCTTATCCGGCTAACAAAAACGGCAGCCCCGACCAGCGTCTCCACGGGGCAATTACACGCGCAGCATCCCTTTTTCTTCTAAAAATTCAATAATCGTCGCTAAACCGTCACCTGCTTTCAGGTTGGTAAACGTCCACGGACGCTCGCCGCGCATGCGGTTGGTGTCTCGCTCCATGACCTCCAGCGACGCGCCCACGTAAGGGGCCAGATCGGTTTTGTTGATCACCAGAAAATCGGATTTAGTGATCCCCGGACCGCCTTTGCGCGGGATCTTTTCACCTTCGGCAACATCAATCACGTAGATCGTCAGATCCGCTAATTCCGGGCTGAAGGTGGCGCTCAGGTTGTCGCCGCCGCTCTCGACAAAAATCAAATCCAGATTGCCGAATTTTTCGCTTAACGCTTCTACCGCCGCGAGGTTCATCGAAGCGTCTTCACGGATAGCGGTATGCGGACAGCCGCCGGTTTCGACCCCGACAATCCTCTCCGGCGCCAGCGCGCCCGCTTCGGTGAGGATGCGCTGATCCTCTTTGGTATAAATGTCGTTCGTCACCACGGCCAACTGATACGTCTCGCGCATGGCTTTGCATAGCGCTTCCAGCAGGGCAGTTTTACCGGAACCGACCGGGCCGCCCACGCCCACACGCAGGGGATGTTTATATTCAGTCATTGTCTCTCCTCAGGAGCGAAATAAACGGCAATATTGGGTTTCGTGACGGGCAGACGCGATAGCGGCCAGCGGTGTTGTTGAACCCAGATTTTCATCAGGGCACAACAACGCCTGGGCCATGCCCTGCGCGAAGTGTTCGCAAAGCGCAAGAATCAAACGCTGCGCCGCCTGTTGACCAAACGGCACCAGTTTAACCCCGGCCATCACGGCGCTCTCTATCCAGCTGTATCCGAGACTTAACGCCTGATCCGGGAGCGGAATCCGCCACTGCACGCCGAGCCAGGCCATACCGCAAAGTTGGCTGTCAGCCATGAGCGCGCGCCACGGTGGCGGGCAGTCTGGAATCCAGTCCACCACCAGTTTTGTGAACGCAGCACCTCTGCTGCGCTCTTCTGCACGCAGTTCCCGGGTTTCCCGACAGGCCAGCAGATACGCCGTCCAGCGGCGGGCGGCGGCGATATCGTCCTGTTCGCAGGCACGGAATATCCGGGCGAACAGCGGTAGATCGACAGTAAAAAAATTGTGCTCCATTTGCTGCGTCTGCCAGCGGGTAAATTCGTCCACGTTTGTTACCCAGCCGGTTTCCACGGCCCACTCCAGTCCCTGGGACCAGGTAAATGAGCCCACCGGTAAACTGCTGCTGGCGAGCTGCATCAGGCGGAGCTGTTGAGTTTCACGCATCAGTGCGCATGGCCCGAGTGATGGCTGTGGGTGCCGCTGGCATACGCGCCTGCCTCGGGTTCAAACGGCAGATGGGCGAAGGTGACCTCCAGTTGGAACTGGCGCAGCATATCGTCCAGCACGTGATCGTGGTGATAACGCAACTCGTCCGGCAGGATCTGCAACGGGACATGGCGATTACCGAGGTGGTAACAGGCTTTGGCGAGCAGGAACGGATCGAGGCAGCGCACCACCGAAACGGCTTCGTTTGCGGCGATGATCTCCACGACGTCGGTGCCGTCATCCGTGCTCAGGCGATCGCCGCCGCGCAGTAGCAGGCCACGCGGCAAGCATAATCCCGCTTCTCGCCCGTCGTTTAGCTGTACTTTCGCCCGGCTTTTCACACGCATATCAATGGGTAGCGTCAGCGTGGCAGTCACCGCAGCAGGTGTTTCAATACGTTGCGTCAGAAACAGCATCTCGTCTCCTCAAAATAAAAAATAGCGTTGTGCCATCGGCAGTACGTCAGCCGGTTCGCTGGTAATAAGTTCACCGTCAATGCGTACCTCGTAGGTCTGGGCATCAACGGTGATGTTAGGTTGCAGGTTGTTGTGGATCATGTCGGCTTTTTTCACTGTCCGACAGCCCTTCACTACGGCGGTTGCGCTGCGCAAATTGAGCCGTTGCGCCACGCCATTTTCTGCGGCGGCCTGCGAAAGGAATGTCAGGCGGGTGTGATGACGTGCGGCGCCGAGCGCCCCAAACATCATGCGGTAATGCACGGGCTGCGGTGTCGGAATCGAGGCGTTGATGTCGCCCATCGGCGCGCAGACAATCATCCCGCCTTTCACGATCGCTGCGGGCTTAACGCCGAAAAAGGCCGGCGACCAGAGCACCAAATCCGCCAGCTTGCCGGGTTCGATAGAACCCACTTCATGCGCGATGCCGTGGGTCAGCGCCGGGTTAATGGTGTACTTGGCGATATAGCGTTTAACGCGCAGGTTATCGTTGTCTCCCGATTCTTCAGCAAGGGGGCCGCGTTGCACCTTCATTCGGTGCGCCACCTGCCAGGTGCGCAAGATCACTTCGCCGACGCGCCCCATCGCCTGAGAATCGGACGAGGTCAGAGAAAACGCGCCGATATCATGCAGTACATCTTCGGCGGCGATGGTCTCCCGACGAATGCGCGATTCAGCAAATGCCACATCCTCGGCGATATCCGGGTCGAGATGGTGGCAGACCATCAGCATGTCGAGATGCTCGTCGATGGTGTTGACGGTATACGGCAACGTCGGATTGGTGGAGGAGGGGAGAATATGGGCGTGCGCGCAGGCGGTGATGATATCCGGCGCATGACCGCCGCCCGCCCCTTCAGTGTGAAAAGTATGAATCGTGCGATCGCCAATCGCGGCCAGCGTATCTTCGACAAAACCGGACTCGTTCAGCGTGTCGCTGTGCAGCGCCACCTGAATGTCCATCTCTTCGGCCACGGTCAGTGCGCAGTTGATCGCTGCGGGCGTAGCGCCCCAATCTTCATGGATCTTAAGGCCGATAGCTCCAGCGGCGATCTGCTCGCGAAGCGTGTCGGGATGCGATCCATTGCCTTTGCCGAGCAAACCGATATTCACCGGTAGCGTATCTGCCGCCTGTAGCATTCGGGCGATATACCACGGACCTGGCGTACAGGTGGTGGCATTGGTGCCCGCTGCGGGGCCGGTGCCGCCGCCGATCATTGTCGTCACGCCAGACACCAGCGCCTCTTCCGCTTGCTGGGGGCAGATCCAGTGGATGTGCGTATCCACCCCGCCGGCGGTGACGATCTTGCCTTCACCGGCGATCGCCTCAGTTCCGACGCCGACAGGGATCGTGACATCAGGTTGAATATCCGGGTTACCGGCTTTGCCAATGGCGAAGATCCTGCCGTCTTTAATGCCGATATCGGCTTTAACGATCCCCCAGTGATCGACGATCAGCGCATTAGTGATCACCAGATCCACACATGCGTCAGCGGTCATCTGGCCCTGCCCCATACCGTCGCGGATCACTTTGCCACCGCCGAACTTTACTTCTTCACCATAGGTGGTGAGATCGTTTTCCACTTCGATCCACAATTCGGTATCAGCCAGACGCACTTTATCGCCGGTTGTTGGGCCGAACATATCGGCATATGCCTGTCGGGAAATCTCACTCATCGCCCACCTCCAGTGGCCCCATGACTTCACCGCGAAAGCCAAAAATACGTTGCGCGCCGGCCACGCGCACCAGTTCGACCTCCCGCTTTTGCCCCGGCTCAAATCGCACCGCGGTGCCTGCGGGAATATTCAGGCGAAAACCGCGCGCAGCCTCGCGGGTAAAGCGCAGCGCCGGATTCACCTCGTAAAAGTGGTAGTGCGATCCGATCTGGATCGGGCGATCGCCATGATTTTCCACCACGACGGTGCAGGTTTCCCGTCCTTCGTTGATCGCTATCTTCCCTGCGGAGATCTTGTATTCGCCAGGAATCATCGTTGCTCCTTACACGATCGGATTGTGGACGGTGACCAGCTTTGAGCCGTCCGGAAAGGTGGCTTCAACCTGAATATCCGGGATCATTTCCGGCACGCCCTCCATCACCTGATCGCGCGTCAGGATATGGCGACCCTCATCCATCAGTGAGGCCACGCTTTTTCCATCACGCGCGCCTTCCATAATGAATGCGCTAATCAATGCCACCGATTCCGGGTAATTCAGTTGAAGGCCACGGGCCAGGCGACGCTCCGCCACCAGTGCGGCGGTAAAGAGCAACAGCTTGTCTTTCTCTCTCGGGGTCAGTTCCATAGTGAGTCTCTTAGGTTTGCCAGATACGGGGTGGGTGGGGGGGTTTTTCCGTCAACAGCGGGCGCAGAAAGTGCCAGATGTCACGCATCACGCGCTGTACGACCAGGTTGTCATCGGCGAGAAAACGGACTGTCAGCAGCGAGTCGACCAGCGTCGCTCCCGCATAATCGCCGAGAGGCGTCAGTCGTTCGCGCGTGCCGTCCAACATAGTTTCCGTTGCCGGGTAGCACAGCAGGGTGCCGCACCACGGGTGATTCGCGATGACTGACAACTCGCCATGACCCAGATGCAGTCGTTCAATCAGCAGCGGAACACCGTCACACCACACTTCAAGTCGGTTATGCAGTTCACCGTGGCTGAATCTTTCCTGCATGACTGGCCGCCCGAGACAAAGTAGATCCCAGGCCAGCAGGCGGCTCTCTGACGTAAGATGAAACACCGAATGAATAGTGGCATTTGCGCCGGGGAAGAGGATCGTATCCTGCGGTAGCCACTCCAGCGTGGCGTTGGGAGCCAGTCTAAAATCCTGGCGCAAGCGGGCCTGGGGACCGCAACTGCGATAAAATTTTCCCGCGCCAGGCATGGTGATTAAGACATGGCTGTTCGTTTCGAGAGCGACGGAGAGGTGTAACTCGTCACCGCCGACAACCCCGCCTGGAGGGTGGAGCAAATAAAGGTGGCAGACGTCATCTTCCGGATAAAACGGACGTTGCACCGTCAGCGGGCCCAGATGGCGAGCCGAAAGAAGCACTGTCTTGTGCGCGGCACGGGTAAACCGCAGATCCAGTTTGGCCTGCCAGCCCCGAGTGAGAGTCTCTTGCGCAACCGTGTCCAGAGCGTTTCCCTTATCTGCATGAGGGTGTGTGCATGGCAAAAAGTATGCCTCAGCGCTCCGGCAAAACGGTCATATGAGAAGCTTATGGAAAGAGGGACGGGTATGGTGCCAGCGGCCAGGCAGGTCCGATGAAGGTTACCAGCCTGCGCTGACGACGGGCAGAGAATCAGATCACTCGGGATCTTTTTCGCTTTTCTTCTTCAGTTTTGTCCAGATCTTCGTTTCCTGGCGACGCCACAGCCGCTGGATGTTGTCATGGTGACGCAGCAAGATCAGGCACGACAGTAAGGAGACCGGAAGGGTGAACTGCGGTTTAAACCACCAGACATAGAACGGCGCGATCAGGGCGCTGACAATAGCGCCAAGCGACGAATAGCCACTCAACAACACGGTGAGCAACCAGGTGCCCGCCATGACACCCGTTAAGTCCCAACCAATCGGCGCTATCGCGCCAAAGGCGGTAGCGACACCTTTGCCACCTTTAAAGCCAAAGAAGACCGGCCAGATATGCCCCAGACAGGCTGCGATCGCAATCAACCCCAACCAGAGAGGGCTGACGCCTAACGCGTATGCGCCCCAGACGGGTAACATGCCCTTCAGGACGTCGAAAACCAATACCGCTACGGCCGCTCCCTTGCCACCGATTCGTAACACATTGGTCGCGCCCGGATTACCGGAACCGCTCTCACGCGGGTCGGGCAGTCCAGCGATGCGGCAGACCAGAATGGCGCTGGAAATTGAGCCGCAGAGGTACGCGAAGAGGATCATTCCAGGCGCGATTGCACTCATAAGCTGTTCCGTTTTGAAAATGTCGTGTTAAACGTTACTTCTGTGGATAATACGCATAATTCGCCGGAAGTGGTATCCGGGTTAGCCAAAAAGCGAGCAGGTCGTGATGGATATTGTATTTATAGAGCAACTTTCGGTCATCACCACAATCGGTGTTTATGACTGGGAACAGACCATTGAACAGAAACTGGTGTTCGATATCGAAATGGCGTGGGACAACCGAAAATCAGCCAAAAGCGATGATGTGGCGGATTGTCTAAGCTATGCAGACATTGCCGAAACGGTTGTCAATCACGTGGAAGGCGCTCGTTTTGCACTGGTTGAGCGGGTGGCGGAAGAGGTTGCCGAACTGCTGCTGGCACGCTTTAATTCTCCGTGGGTACGCATCAAACTCAGTAAACCTGGCGCTGTGGCGCGCGCGGCAAATGTGGGCGTCATCATTGAGCGTGGCAATAATCTGAAAGAAAATAATTAACTTTATAATTTTTAAACCAACTGGGTATAAATGGGTCTTAACGCAGGATCCATTTTTTGCTGCATAATTTTTTACATTTAGGGGTTTATTGATGAGCGATATGCACTCGCTGCTGGTAGCGGCAATTTTGGGTGTGGTCGAAGGATTAACGGAGTTTTTGCCCGTATCCAGTACCGGGCACATGATTATCGTTGGTCATCTTTTGGGGTTTGAAGGCGATACCGCGAAGACGTTTGAAGTGGTGATTCAACTGGGATCTATCCTCGCTGTCGTTGTGGTGTTCTGGCGACGTTTATTCGGACTGATCGGCATTCATTTTGGCCAGCGACCGCATGAAGGCACCGGAAAAGGGCGTCTGACGCTGGGGCATATTCTGTTGGGGATGATCCCTGCCGTGGTGCTGGGACTGGTATTCCACGACACCATTAAATCGCTATTTAACCCGGTTAACGTGATGTATGCGCTGGTGGTCGGTGGTTTGTTGCTGATTGCGGCGGAATGTCTGAAGCCGAAAGAGCCGCGCGCACCGGGTCTCGACGACATGACTTATCGTCAGGCATTTATGATCGGCTGTTTCCAGTGCCTGGCGCTGTGGCCTGGCTTTTCTCGCTCAGGGGCCACGATTTCCGGCGGTATGCTGATGGGCGTGAGCCGTTATGCTGCCTCTGAATTCTCCTTCTTGCTGGCCGTGCCGATGATGATGGGGGCCACTGCGCTGGATCTCTATAAAAGCTGGTCGTTTCTGACGGTTGCCGACATCCCGATGTTTGCCGTCGGCTTTGTCACCGCTTTTGTCGTTGCGCTGGTGGCGATCAAGACCTTCCTGCAACTGATCAAACGCATCTCGTTCATTCCGTTTGCGATTTACCGTTTTATCGTTGCAGCGGCCGTTTACGTGGTGTTCTTCTGATTTCAGATTGCCGGAGAAGCCGTTTACGCGACTCTCCGGCCATTATTCTGGCTTAGGACAGCGCAATGCTTTCCACTCCGTCACGGCTTCAATCCGGCGTCGGGTCAGCTCTTCACGAATCGCCTGGCCTTTGAATCCTGCTTCAACCACCTCTTTGGTCGGTACGGCCTGCGCCACCTGCCAGGCTTCTCGTAACCAGCGGCCTTGCGGATAGTCCGACGCTTCAAAGCCCGTACGCCCGCGAACATCCGCTTCGCTGGTTAGTGCAATTTGTTCCACCCGTTGCGGTTTTCGCCACGCATCAATCGAATCGAACAGTTTAACGATCGTTTTTGGCTGCAAAATGGGGAAGGTGTGAATGAGATCGTGGAACTCCGCCACCAGTTTGGCCAAATCGCGAATGTCATTGGGGACGCGTAAACGCTGGCATAACTGCTCCACCAGTTTAACGCCCGCCGGGCCATGACCATGATGACTCGGCCAGAACTCTTTTGGCGTTAATCCTTTGCCCAGGTCGTGACACAGCGTGGCGAAGCGCACATCGACTTGCGGACTGAGCATGGCGGCCATCGACAGCGTCATCAGCGTGTGGATCCCGGTATCGATTTCTGGGTGCCACTTTACCGGGGCGGGGACACCAAACAGGGCGTCAATTTCGGGGAACAGTACGCGCAACGCACCACAGTCGCGGAGAACCTGGAAGAAGACCTGCGGATTGCGGGTGGTCAGGGCATTTTCGGTTTCTTTCCACACCCTTTCCGGCGTGAGGTGTTCTAGTTCACCGGCGGTCGTCATCTCACGCATCAGCGTCATAGTTTCATCAGCAATACGGAAGCTGAGGTGGGCATAGCGGGCGGCAAAACGCGCCACGCGCAGGACGCGCAGCGGATCTTCGCTGAAAGCGGGAGAGACATGGCGTAACAAGCGGTTGTCCAGATCGCGACACCCGTGATACGGGTCGATGATCTGGCCGTCGTCGTCACGCGCAAGGGCGTTGATCGTCAGGTCACGACGTTGCAAATCGTCTTCCAGCGTCACGTCGGCGGCGGCATAACAGGTAAAGCCGGTATAACCTGAACCCGATTTACGCTCGGTGCGCGCCAGCGCATATTCTTCACGTGTTTGCGGGTGAAGAAAGACGGGAAAATCGCGGCCTACCTGCTGGTAGCCCGCGTTAAGCATCTCCTGAGGCGTGGCGCCAACCACCACCCAATCTTTATCTTTAACCGGTAGCCCTAACAACGCGTCCCGAACAGCACCACCGACCAGATAAATCTTCACGCCACTTCCTCTCCTGAAAAACATCATCTCTCAATGATATGTCAGTGCGGAGGAGAAGGCGATTTAGTTCATCCAGCGGTCTTTGCGTTTACGGCTTGGGATCATGTGCGGCAGGACGAGGCCGAGCAGCAGACCGAGCCCCAGCACACCACCGCCATACATAAACCACTGCATGATAATGGTGCGCTGTTTGTCATCAAGCTGAACGCTGGCGGCATCGACTTTCTTCTGCGCGACGATCAGCTCATTTTTCAGCTTCTGGTTCTCTGCTTTTAACCCGTTAATCACGCTGTCGCTCTGCGACACTTTTTGTTGCATGTCAGCCGTGCGCTGATTCCAGGTCGTATCAATATTGTTGAGCTTATCGGTCAGCGTTTTGACCTGATTTTCCAGATCCGGTACGCGAATACGCAGGCTGGGGGTACTGTTCAACTCTTTCATCGGGATCCAGGCAGTACGACCGGTACTGTCTTTTACCTGAGCGTAATTAGTATTGGCGTCGGTTTGTAACAGAGTCACTTCCTCACCGGCGTTTATCGTACCCAGGAGGCGATAGTTGTCCCCCGGACCGCTACGGACCCAGGTGTTCAGTTCATCAGAAACATAGCGCTTTTCTTCGGCATGGGAGACGGCAGTGGCGCTAAGTGCAAGTAAAGTTAATCCAATCAGGCGTAATTTTGGCATCAGGCTGTCGTTATTGTCATGGAAAGTGGAACGATAGTAGTGGCATCAGTGTCTCTACGCAAAACATTCGACATCTATCGGAATCTTCTGTGTCATCTATGCCACTGTTTCAAACTTTTACGCCCGTCAAATTGCTCGTTGTATGGCTATTTGGCGCAAAATACTATGTACTGACAAACAAGAACGCATTAAGTTCGCCGTCATTCTTCCCATATGTGACATAACCCATAAGTACAAGGCCATGGCTCAGGAAATCGAATTAAAGTTTATCGTCAATCGCGAAGCGGTAGACGCACTGCGTGACCATCTGCACACGTTAGGCGGGGAGCATCATGCCCCCAGTCAATTGCTGAATATTTACTACGAAACAGCAGATAATTGGCTGCGTAGTCACGATATGGGGCTGCGTATTCGGGGCGAGAACGGTCATTATGAAATGACCCTGAAAATCGCCGGTCGGGTGACAGGGGGACTGCATCAGCGTCCGGAATATAATGTACCGCTGACCGAACCGACGCTGGATCTCGCCAAACTTCCCCCGGAAATCTGGCCTAACGGCGAACTGCCGGCCGATCTCGCCTCACAAGTACAACCGCTGTTTCGCACTGATTTTTATCGTGAAAAATGGGTGGTTGAGGTTGAAGGTAGCCAAATTGAAATCGCACTCGATCTGGGTGATGTGAAGGCGGGAGAGTTTGCTGAGCCGATCTGTGAACTGGAGCTTGAGCTGTTAAAAGGCGATATGCACAGTGTGCTGAAACTGGCAAACCAACTGGTTTCCCAGTCCGGATTACGGCAGGGCAGCCTGAGCAAAGCGGCCCGTGGTTACCATCTGGCGCAGGGAAACCCTCCGCGTGAAATCAAAGCGACAGAAGTTCTGAAAGTGCCGGCGAAAGCCAGCGTTGAGCAGGGGCTTGAGGCCGCGCTGGAGTTAGCATTGTCACAGTGGCAATACCATGAAGAGTTATGGGTTCGCGGTGAGAAAAAGGCCAAAGCCGATGTCCTGGCGGCGATGGGACTGGTTCGCCACGCAATCATGCTGTTCGGCGGGATTGTTCCTCGCAAAGCAAGCGCTCACTTACGTGATTTGTTCACCCAGTCAGAAGCGACGATCACCTCAGCGGTTTCAGCGGTGACGGCGGTTTACAGTACACAAACGGCAACGGCCAAACTGGCGTTGACGGAATGGCTGGTAACCAAAGCCTGGCAGCCGTTTCTTGATGCCAAAGCGCAGGACAAAATTTCAGATTCGTTTAAACGTTTTGCGGATACACACCTCTCACGGCATGCCGCTGATCTGAAATCGGTTTTCGGCCAGCCTTTAGGTGATCAGTATAACGATCAGCTTCCGCGCCTGAACCGTAACATTGATTGCATCTTATTACTGGCCGGTTATTACGACACCCATGTGGTGCAGGGCTGGCTGGCGAACTGGCAGGGATTGCGCTATGCGATTGCGATCCGCCAATATGTTGAAATTGAACATTTCCGCAACGAAGCGATTTCTCAGGAACCGTTCTGGCTACACAGCGGAAAACGATAATCTGGCAAGGATACTTCTTTTATGAAGCCGCTCTCTTCACCCTTACAGCAGTACTGGCAGACCGTTGTTGAGCACCTGCCAGCAGCAATCTTAGAGGCAACGCCGGGTGTTCAGGCGAAGTCAGTACTTACCTTCAGCGATTTTGTTCGGGACAGCGTTATTGCGCATCCTGAGTGGCTCGCTGAGCTGGAAAGCGCGTCGCCGCAGGCCGACGAGTGGCAACATTATGCGACCTGGTTGCAGGAGGCACTGGCACAAGTCGCTGACGAAGCGGCGTTGATGCGGGAACTTCGGGTGTTTCGCCGTCGCATTATGGTACGCATCGCCTGGGCGCAGGCGCTGCGGCTTGTGGAAGAAGAGAGTATTTTGCAGCAATTAAGCCATCTGGCTGAAACGTTGATCATCGCCGCGCGGGACTGGCTGTACGCCGCCTGTTGCCGTGAGTGGGGAACACCGTGCAGCCAGAGTGGCGTCCCGCAGCCGCTGCTGATTTTAGGGATGGGGAAACTGGGTGGCGGCGAGCTGAATTTCTCCTCCGATATCGACCTGATCTTTGCCTGGCCGGAGCACGGTTCCACGCAAGGTGGACGACGTGAGCTGGATAACGCGCAGTTCTTCACACGGATGGGGCAACGACTCATCAAGGTGCTGGATCAACCTACGCAGGATGGTTTCGTTTACCGTGTGGACATGCGTTTGCGCCCGTTTGGCGACAGCGGCCCGCTGGTGTTGAGTTTTGCCGCGCTGGAAGATTATTACCAGGAGCAGGGGCGCGACTGGGAACGCTATGCGATGGTTAAAGCGCGGATCATGGGCGATACCGATGGCGTTTATGTTGACGAATTGCGTGCCATGCTGCGGCCTTTCGTCTTCCGCCGCTACATCGACTTCAGCGTGATCCAGTCACTGCGAAACATGAAAGGCATGATTGCCCGTGAAGTTCGCCGCCGGGGGTTGAAAGACAATATTAAACTCGGCGCGGGTGGCATTCGCGAAATCGAATTTATTGTCCAGGTGTTCCAGCTCATTCGCGGGGGCCGCGAACCTTCACTACAGTCACGCTCACTTTTACCCACATTGAATGCGATAGCCGCGCTGCATCTGCTATCTGAGAACGACGCGGAACAGTTGCGCATCGCTTATCTCTTTCTGCGCCGCCTGGAAAACCTGCTGCAAAGCATCAATGATGAGCAGACGCAGACACTGCCAGGGGATGAGCTGAATCGGGCGCGTCTGGCGTGGGGAATGGATGCGGATGACTGGTCGCAGCTTACTGACGAGCTGGACGGCCATATGGCAAATGTGCGCCGGGTGTTTAATGAATTGATTGGTGATGACGAAACCGAGACGCAGGAAGAGTCATTGTCGGAACAGTGGCGCGAACTGTGGCAGGATGCGCTACAGGAAGATGACTCCACGCCAGTCCTGGCCCATCTCACCGATGAGGGGCGGGGGCGCGTGCTGGCGCTAATTGCTGATTTTCGCAAAGAGCTGGATAAACGTACCATTGGCCCGCGCGGCCGTCAGGTCCTCGATCATCTGATGCCGCATCTGCTCAGTGACGTCTGTTCCCGTGAAGATGCCTCCGTGCCGCTGTCGCGTATTACGCCGTTGCTGGTGAGCATCGTGACCCGCACGACGTACCTCGAATTGCTGAGTGAATTTCCGGGGGCGCTAAAACATCTGATCTCGCTGTGTGCCGCCTCTCCGATGGTCGCCAGCCAACTGGCGCGCTACCCACTGCTGCTCGACGAATTGCTCGACCCGAACACGCTGTATCAGCCGACCGCGACAGACGCTTACCGCGATGAGTTGCGTCAGTATTTGTTGCGTGTGCCGGAAGATGACGAAGAACAGCAACTGGAAGCGTTGCGACAGTTTAAGCAAACTCAACTGCTGCGTATCGCGGCGGCGGATATTGCAGGCACGTTACCGGTGATGAAAGTCAGCGACCATTTGACCTGGCTGGCGGAAGCCATCATCGACGCTGTCGTGCAACAGGCATGGACGCAAATGGTGGCGCGTTACGGTCAGCCGACGCATCTTGGCGAGCGCCAGGGGCGAGGGTTTGCCGTGGTCGGTTACGGTAAGCTGGGCGGCTGGGAACTGGGTTACAGCTCCGACCTGGATTTGATTTTCCTTCACGACTGCCCGATGGACGTGATGACCGATGGCGAGCGTGAAATTGACGGCAGGCAGTTCTATCTGCGCTTATCGCAGCGGATTATGCACCTGTTCAGCACCCGTACTTCCTCGGGTATTTTGTATGAGGTGGATGCGCGATTACGCCCGTCCGGCGCGGCTGGAATGTTAGTGACCTCAGCCGAAGCCTTCGCCGATTATCAGAAAAACGAAGCCTGGACGTGGGAACATCAGGCACTGGTGCGAGCGCGTGTGGTCTATGGTGACCCGCAACTGACTGCGCAATTTGACGCCGTGCGGCGTACAATCATGACCCTCGTTCGCGACGGCAAAACGCTGCAAACCGAGGTGCGTGAAATGCGTGAAAAGATGCGTGCGCATTTGGGGAATAAGCATCGCGATCGCTTTGATATCAAAGCTGACGAGGGCGGGATCACTGACATTGAGTTTATTACGCAATATCTGGTGCTGCGCTACGCGCATGAAAAACCGAAGCTGACGCGTTGGTCGGATAATGTGCGTATTCTGGAACTGTTGGCGCAAAACGACATTATGGAAGAACAGGAAGCGCAGGCGTTGACGCTCGCCTACACCACGTTGCGTGATGAACTTCATCACCTGGCGTTGCAGGAGTTACCGGGACACGTGGCGCAGGCGTCGTTTAGCAAAGAGCGTGAACGGGTACGGGCCAGCTGGCAGAAGTGGCTGGTTGCCGAGTGAAGTGTGCTATTATCGCGCGCAAATTTTGAATCTCTCAGGAGACAGGAATGAAAGTAACGCTGCCAGAGTTTGAACGTGCAGGAGTCATGGTTGTTGGTGACGTGATGCTGGATCGCTACTGGTACGGGCCGACCAGCCGTATTTCACCGGAAGCGCCAGTACCCGTTGTCAAAGTGGACACCATTGAGGAACGTCCGGGCGGCGCGGCTAACGTGGCGATGAACATTGCGTCCCTGGGGGCCAATTCACGTCTGGTCGGATTGACCGGAATTGATGATGCCGCGCGCGCACTCAGCAAAACACTGGCCGATGTAAATGTGAAATGCGACTTTGTTTCTGTCCCGACGCATCCGACCATCACCAAACTGCGCGTACTTTCGCGAAACCAGCAACTGATCCGCCTGGATTTTGAAGAAGGCTTTGAGGGGGTTGATCCGCAACCGCTGCATGAGCGCATTAATCAGGCGCTGGGTTCGATTGGCGCGCTGGTACTCTCTGACTATGCGAAAGGCGCACTGGCCAGCGTTCAGCAGATGATCGCGCTGGCGCGTAAAGCGGGCGTACCGGTATTGATCGACCCGAAAGGCACCGATTTTGAACGTTACCGTGGCGCCACGCTGCTGACCCCGAATTTGTCGGAATTTGAAGCGGTGGCCGGTAAGTGTAAAAGCGAAGAAGAGATTGTCACTCGCGGCATGAAAGTGATTGCAGATTTCGATCTCTCTGCGCTACTGGTGACGCGTTCCGAACAAGGTATGACGTTGTTGCAACCGGGCAAAGCGCCGCTGCATATGCCGACTCAGGCACAGGAAGTGTATGACGTCACCGGTGCGGGCGATACGGTCATCGGTGTGCTGGCAGCGACGCTGGCGGCAGGAAAATCGCTGGAAGAAGCCTGCTATTTCGCTAACGCGGCGGCTGGTGTGGTTGTCGGTAAGCTGGGGACATCTACCGTTTCGCCAATTGAGCTGGAAAATGCGGTACGCGGTCGTGCCGACACGGGCTTTGGCGTGATGACGGAAAACGAGCTGAAACAGGCTGTTGCCAGCGCGCGTAAACGCGGTGAGAAAGTGGTGATGACCAACGGCGTCTTCGATATCCTGCATGCCGGACACGTCTCTTATCTGGCAAATGCGCGCAAACTGGGCGACCGCCTGATCGTAGCGGTGAACAGCGATGCCTCCACTAAACGTCTGAAAGGCGAAACGCGCCCGGTCAATCCGCTTGAACAACGCATGATCGTATTGGGCGCGCTGGAGTCCGTCGACTGGGTGGTCTCTTTTGAAGAAGATACCCCGCAGCGTCTGATTGCAGGTGTGCTGCCTGATCTGCTGGTGAAAGGCGGCGACTACAAACCGGAACAGATTGCGGGTAGTGAAGAGGTTTGGGCCAACGGTGGCGAAGTGTTGGTGCTGAACTTCGAAGACGGTTGCTCAACGACCAATATCATCAAAAAGATCCAGAAAGACAGCGACAAGTAATTGATCTACCAGTAAGTTCAGACACCTTATCAGGCCAGTGAGCCTCCACGCGATGCTGGCCTGATAAGCGTTCCATTATCATTTCCGTGTACCCCTTTACATTTCCTGGAAAAGTGTGACTTCCGGCTGGTGATTTGCGCACATAATGTACAAATAAGTTGCGCCCAGAAGCGAATACTGGAATCAGAAAAAGCATATGGCCTTATCAGAAACTCGCTAACTGGAGGGTATGCTCATGAACCACAACAATGTGTATTCGTTGAACAATTTCGATTTTCTGGCCCGTAGTTTTGCCAGAATGCAGGCTGAAGGTCGTCCTGTCGATATCCGTGCTGTCACCGGAAACATGGATGAAGAGCACCGTAGCTGGTTCTGCAAGCGCTATGCGCTTTACTGCCAACAGGCAACACGAGCAAAAAAATTAGAACTCGAACACTGAAAAAAGAGACGGGCCAAAAGGCCCGTCTCTTTTTTTACTCTTGAGTATCCACTGGCGGGATGGCGGGCGCAGGTTTGACGTCGACAGGCGACTGGCGCGCTTCCAGTTCACTGAGGCGCTGCTCAAGCAGTGCCAGCTTTTCACGGGTACGCAGTAACACCTGAGTTTGTACATCGAACTCTTCGCGGCTCACCAGATCGAGACGCGTCAGCTGTGATTGCAGCGTTTGACGGATTTTCTTCTCGACATCTTCCCCGAACTCCCGGATCCCTTTCGGCATCGACTCGTGAACCTGGCGAGCGATTTGCTCAATTTTTTTCGGGTCAATCATTGTGGTTTCCCTGAACTGGTAAGTGTTGAGGCACATTGTAGTGCGATATGCGTAAGGCATAAACCAGAATTGTGTGATGCGTAGCGGAGTAAAGGCATTGATGAAGGTAATCAATAGCGTTATAGTTATATCGCTTATTCTCAGGGCGGGGCGAAATTCCCCACCGGCGGTAAATCAACCTATGTTGAAAGCCCGCGAGCGCTTTGGGTGCAAACTCAAAGGTCAGCAGATCCGGTGTAATTCCGGAGCCGACGGTTAGAGTCCGGATGGGAGAGAGTAACGATCCAGTCGGGCATGGACCCGCTCACGTTATTTTTTTGCCGCATGGCGGCACTCCTAAGACTGCCCTGATTCTGGTAACCATAAATTTAGTGAGGTTTTTTTACCATGAATCAGACGCTACTTTCCTCTTTTGGTACGCCTTTTGATCGTGTCGAACACGCTCTGTCTGCGCTGCGTGAAGGACGCGGTGTGATGGTGCTTGACGACGAAGACCGTGAAAACGAAGGCGATATGATTTTCCCTGCCGAAACAATGACCGTTGAGCAGATGGCGCTGACTATCCGTCACGGTAGCGGCATTGTTTGCCTGTGCATCACTGAAGATCGCCGCAAGCAGCTCGAATTGCCTATGATGGTGGAAAATAACACCAGCGCTTATGGCACGGGCTTTACCGTGACGATTGAGGCTGCTAAGGGTGTGACTACCGGTGTTTCCGCGGCTGACCGCATTACCACCGTGCGTGCTGCCATTGCCGATGGCGCTAAACCTTCTGACCTTAACCGCCCAGGACACGTTTTCCCGCTGCGTGCTCAGGCTGGTGGGGTGTTGACTCGCGGCGGTCATACGGAAGCGACCATCGATCTGGTGACGCTGGCGGGTTTTAAACCTGCAGGTGTTCTGTGTGAACTGACCAACGATGACGGCACAATGGCTCGCGCGCCGGAGTGCATCAAGTTTGCGGGTGAACACAATATGGCCGTCGTCACCATCGAAGATTTGGTGGCTTACCGCCAGGCGCACGCGCGTATGGCCAGCTGACTGGCGTGCCGCCCGTCGGGTGGTATAACGCAATGAAAGAAACCGAAGCCAGTTTACTGACTTCGGTTTTTTGTTTTTATCGGTTCGAAAAAATATCCTGTTTATCCCATATATTTTAATTTTGCAGGCGGTCTGACCTTTAATAAAAGCTCAATCTTTTTCTCTATGATCAAAATCATATTCTCAATTTCGTACTGTGCCAGTATATGAATATACCTAGAGATAGGTATGTAAAATTTTAACGTTAAATGTTTGGCAATGTTAAATTTTAAGGGTAAAAGGATGTTTATCGCGTGGTATTGGATTGTATTAATTGTTCTTGTCGTTGTAGGTTATTTTTGCCATATGAAACGTTATTGCAGAGCGTTCAGGCAAGACAGGGACGCGCTGCTCGAGGCCCGCAATACGCTATTTCGCCGCACAGATGAAGACAGCCGTGTTGCCAGGGATCGGGAATAACTTCTATTCTCATATTTTCTTGATGGGAAAGCATGATGTTGTCCTGAATGATGAGGACAACATCTGCGGTTGCTTTATCCGATTCCCATCGATTGAAGAATCACCAGACTGAGTCCCATCACCGACATTCCACACAGTACGCCGTAGCTGGGGTTATTATTAGGGTCGATCTCTTTTGCCAGAGGCATTAATTCATCTACGGATAACGCCACCATTATTCCCGCTACCGCCGCCATAATCGACGCCATTACGACAGGCGAAATCAAACTACCCAGAATTAACCAGGCTAATATGCCGCCGAAAATTTCCGCCATACCAGAAATGCCAGCCCAGAAAATGGCCGTGCGTTTCGAACCTGTTGCGGCATAAACCGGTCCGGCCACCGCTAAACCTTCGGGAATATTGTGTAAGGCAACCGCCAAAGCAATACCGAAGCCCAGCTCAAGATTGCTGCTGGCGGTAACAAACGTCGCGATCCCTTCCGGAAAGTTGTGCAGGCTGATGCCCAGCGTCAATAACATGGCGGTGCGTTTAATGGAGCCGGGCAGCGGCCGCGTTGTTTTCTGGACTAAATCTTGCGGGTGGGCATGAGGAAGCAGGCGATCCAGCCCGAAATAGCCCAGCAGTCCAGTAATAAACATGCCGTAGCCTAAGACAGGGGACATCCCTTCCGCAGCCAGCGCCGCCGGCAGCATTTCCATTAGCGAGATAAGTAGCATGATGCCTGCCGCAAATCCCAGCGAAAACGCCAGTACGCGATTTGAGGGTTTCTGTCCCAGCACGCCAAGAAAGGCACCAATAAAAGTGGCGGCACCCGCCAATAAGGTCAGAATTAAAGGTACTGACATCGACAACTCCTTATGATTCTGCTGTCCGGGCCTGACCTTCAAAATAACTGATGATCTTCATCATGGTTATCTGAGTTCTTCATCTACCGAAAAAGCGTATTGTGAGGATATCAAAATGACCTCCCTCTGTAAGGATATCATCATGTCTTCAACGCGTATGCCAGCATTGTTTTTGGGACACGGCAGCCCTATGAATGTTCTGGAAGATAACGTCTATACCCGTGCCTGGCAGCATCTGGGGGAGGCATTACCGCGTCCCAAAGCGATTGTGGTGGTGTCGGCTCACTGGTTCACCCGCGGGACTGGCGTGACAGCAATGGAAGCCCCGAAAACCATTCATGATTTTGGCGGTTTTCCGCAGGCGCTTTACGACACCCACTATCCGGCACCCGGTTCGCCTGAGCTGGCGCAACGTCTGGTGGAACTGCTGTCTCCTGTTCCTGTTACGCTTGATAAAGAGGCCTGGGGATTTGACCACGGCTCCTGGGGGGTGCTGATCAAGATGTATCCCAATGCCGATATCCCGATGGTACAGTTAAGCATCGACAGCACAAAACCCGCCGCATGGCACCTTGAAATGGGACGTAAACTGGCCGCGCTGCGCGATGAAGGCATTATGCTGGTCGCCAGTGGTAACGTGGTGCATAACCTGCGTACGGCGCGCTGGCACGGCGAAAATACGCCGTATCCGTGGGCGATATCGTTCAATGATTATGTGAAGGCGAATTTGACGTGGCAGGGACCTGTTGAGCAGCACCCGCTGGTCAACTATCTCGAGCATGAAGGGGGTTCATTGTCGAATCCAACGCCGGATCACTATTTGCCATTGCTGTATGTGCTAGGCGCGTGGGATGGCAAGGAGCCAATGTCGATACCGGTGGACGGCATTGAGATGGGTAGTCTGAGTATGCTGTCGGTACAGGTGGGGTGATTAATGCCCGATGGCGCTATGCTTATCGGGCCTACCGTCTGCGCCGTTGGCCGGGTAAGGCGAAGCCGCCACCCGGCACAACGAATTACTCAACAAAAATATGTGGGTAGAAACGGGAAAGATCCTGTGTGATCAGCGCTCTGTCTTCGCGAATGCCGATCCCGGCGGGTTGATCGTTAATCAACCAACTGCCGATCAACATGTAGCTGTCGCCAAATTTCGGCAACGGATGAAACTGTTGCACGATCATGCCTTCTTCACCGTACGGACCTTCCACCGCTTCGATCGTTTTGCCGTTCTCAATGATCGAGACGTTGGCACCTTCACGAGAGAAGATAGGCTTCACGACGAATTTATCCATCTGCGGATAGTCATCTTCGGCAAAATACGCAGGCAGCAGGTTTGGATGGTTCGGGAACATTTCCCACAGCAGCGGTAACAGTGCTTTGTTGGAGATGATGCTTTTCCATGCCGGTTCCAGCCAGCGTACGCCAGCATCTTCCAGCTTGGTGGAGAACATTTCGCGCAGCATAAACTCCCACGGATACAGCTTGAACAGGTTGGCGATAACCTGATCCTGTAAGTCCGTGAACTGACCTTTTTCACCGAGACCGATATCTTCAATGTGGAGGAATTCAGTGGCGATTTCGGCTTCGGCCGCACAATCCTGCAGATATTGAATCGTTCCGCGATCTTCAACCGTGTCGCGACAGCAGGTTAAATGCAGAAGTTGAAAACCGTACTGTTCACGAAGTTCCGCAAAACGCTCAATCAGCTTTTCTTGCAGGCTGTTAAACTGATCGCTGCCTTCCGGCAAGTTGCCTGCATTGAGCTGATCTTCCAGCCAGATCCACTGGAAAAAGGCCGCTTCATACAGCGAGGTCGGGGTATCAGCGTTGTTCTCCAGCAGTTTGGGTTCACCGGTGCCGTCCCACGCCAGGTCAAGGCGGGAATAGAGCGAAGGTTGCCGCGTTTGCCATGACTGGCGAACAAATCCCCAGGTGTGCTTCGGAATACGAAACTTCGTCATGAGTTCGTCGCTGGCGATGACCTTCTCAACGACCTTGAGGCACATCTGGTGCAGTTCAGCAGTGACCTCTTCCAGCTTCTCAACCTGGGCGAGCGTCAGCTTGTAGTAGGCATCCTCACACCAGTAGGGCTCGCCGTACATGGTGTGAAAATTAAAACCGTATTCTGTGGCTTTTTCGCGCCAGTCCGGGCGCTCAGTAATACTGACTCTTTCCATGTGAATCAACCACCCATCGAACGCGTTGTGGTGCCGCTGGTGCTACGCTGCATCGTGCTTTGTTTCGCCACAGATTCACCAAAACCACCGCGTGTAACGGTTGATGTGGTTGCCGGTTTAGGCGCCATCGCTGTTTTCGGTACGGTCATGGTGCGACCTGGCTGTGCGGCGCCGTAGTTCTTGCCGCTGGCATCAGTGTATTTACCGTAAGCAGGGCTGGCCGGGTTTTTCGAGCTAAACAGGGGTTGTTGCGCAAAACCTGCGCCGCCGCCCATCATGCGACCCATCATGTAACCTGCCATCAACGGCATCCAGAAGCTGCCGCTGGATTGTTGTGCTTGCGCCTGATTCTCGGGTGCCATACCTGCCTGGGCAGGCGTTTGCTGGCACTGACCTTCACCGAATTCGGCGATGCAATCTTCTCGCGTGGCGTATTTGGGCGCGGTACGTTCTGCTTCTTTCACTGCATTGTTGAATGCAGTCGTACATTCCGCGCTTTTACCTGGGTTTGCCGCAGAACAGTCGTCAGCATTTTGATAAAGCGAAACCGTTTCATCGGTTTGTTCACAGCCCGCCAGCATAAAGACAGCGGTGACCGCCAGTGCGACTGGCGTTAAATGGCGAGCGCTCCAGCTTTTGCGGAACGAAGCGTGATGTATGGATTTTGTCCGTTTCATTTTCGTCTTCCAGGACCCAGTGGTGTATATGGCAAATAATGCTCAGGATAGAGGATGGCTGGTCGAAAATGAAGCGAGAAGAGGCGAGAATGCGGGGAAATCGCGGGATCTTTACGTTGCCTTACGTTCGGCCAGCAATTTAGCGCCAGCGGGTACTGCGCTTACCGGACCTACGCGTTTGTAGGTCCGGTAAGCAAAGCGCCATCGGCAATTTCATCAGTTACGGAATGGATTGTTGCCGTTGCTGCTGGTTGTTTGTACTGACGCAGGTTGCGTTTCCGGGGCGGCGTTATCGGCAGTATAGCCGTCAGCGCTGGCGTCCTGCTGTACGTTTTCCGGTGCCACGATGTCTGGCGTAGTGGAAATCGGTTTACCCAGCGTGTTGTTCAGCGCAACCAGGTCCTGTTCGTTCAGCGTACCAAGTGCAGATTTGATGTTCAGCTGATTAATCAGGTAGTTGTAGCGTGCGCTGGAAAGCTGTTGCTTGGCGTTGTACAGCGTGGTGGTCGCATCCAACACATCCACGATGGTACGCGTACCGACGGAATAACCGGCTTCCATGGCATCTAATGAACTTTGTGCAGAGATAACGGCTTGTTTATACGCGTTAATGCTGCTGATAGATGCATTGATGTTGTTGAAGGAGGAACGCACGGTCTGTACGACGCTACGGTGTGCGCTTTCCAGTTGCTCACTCGCGCCAACAAAGTTGTATTGCGCTTGTTTCACCTGAGAATTGACTTGTCCACCCTGGTACAACGGTAAGGAGAAGCTCAAACCAATTTTGTTCTGACCCAGGTTGCTGTCGTCATACTGAGTAGAATTGGTTTTCGAACCGCTATACGAGGTATCTGAGATCCCCGTCGAGGCGTTTAAATCCAACGTTGGCAAGTGACCGTCTTGCGCCAGACGGATTTGCTCACGCGCCAGATCCTGGCTCAGGCGGGCTTGCAACAGCGTCAGGTTGCGGTTTTCCGCTTCTTTTAGCAGTGCATTCACGGCCTGAGGTTTGTTGGTTTTAAAACCATCAACATTCAGGGATGCCAGTTCCGGGTAGTAATTGCCGGTGACCTGGCGCAGCGTTTCAACCGCATTGTCGAGGTTGTTACGTGCGGTAACTTCGTCCGCTAACACGGTATCGTATTGTGAACGGGCGTTCTGAACGTCAGTGATAGCAACCAGACCCACGTTAAAGCGTTGAGTGGTTTGATCCAACTGACGGTAAATCGCCTGTTTCTGCGCTTCGGTGAAGGAGAGCGCGTCAATGGCGCTCAGCACATTGAAGTAGGCTGTTGCGGTATTGAGGATCAGCGTTTGCTGGTCTGTCTGAAAGGTAACGTCCTGAATACCTGCGGATTTTTCTTGCAATGTCAGCGCGCGCCATTTCGACATATCGAAAAGAGTCTGAGTCAATTGCAAAGAGGCGCTGGTCTCATTGGAGTCGATACCATTGGCGTCACGGTAGCCGTTGCTATAGGTGTAATCGGCACCTAAACCCAGTTGCGGCAGTAAAGGACTACGCGCTTCGTTAATTTTTTCGAATGCAGCATCGCGATCGGCGGCGGATTTACGCAATTCCGGGTTGCTCAGGCGTGCTTGCTGATACACTTGCATCAGGTTTTCTGCCTGGCTCAAAGTGCTGAACCCCGACAGGCTCAGGCCGATAAGGATGGGGAGCAATTTCTTCATTTGCATTCCTTGTTGTGAAGCAGTATTTAGCGCTGATCAAATTGTAAAATAATTGATGATTCTAGCAGAATCCGCCACTGCGAAAAGTTGGCGTTATGTGCCATACGGCGTTAATTTGCACCAATTTATCACAAGCCAGGTGAAACAGTATTCAAACGGCCTTGAAATTCACATTCTAACCACTATTGGAAACCAGGACAGAACAATGCATAAACAAGACAGTTCGCCGATGACTTTTTCTAAAAACGATGTAGAAATTATTGCACGAGAAACGCTTTATCGCGGTTTTTTTTCATTGGACCTTTATCGTTTTCGCCATCGTTTATTCAATGGGGAAATGAGTGGTGAGGTTCAGCGTGAAATTTTTGAGCGCGGGCACGCCGCAGTCTTGCTACCCTTTGACCCTGAGCGCGACGAAGTTGTGCTGGTAGAACAGATCCGTATCGCGGCATATGACACCAGTGAGAGCCCGTGGTTGCTGGAGATGGTCGCCGGTATGATTGAAGAGGGCGAAACCGCAGACGATGTCGCCCGCCGTGAAGCGATGGAAGAAGCTGGCCTTGATGTCAAACGGACGAAGCCGGTGATGAGTTATCTGGCAAGCCCCGGCGGCACCAGTGAGCGCCTGTCAATTTTAGTGGGTGAAGTGGATGCCACGACCGCAAGCGGGATTCACGGTCTGGCGGATGAAAACGAAGATATTCGTGTTCATGTGGTAAGTCGGGAGCAGGCATACCAGTGGGTGGAAGAGGGGAAAATCGACAACGCGGCGTCTGTCATCGCTTTGCAATGGCTGCAACTGCACTATCAAGAGTTAAAAAACGAGTGGAAAAAATGAAGCGTTATACACCTGACTTTCCTGAGATGATGCGCCTGTGCGAAACCAACTTTTCGCAATTGCGCCGCCTGCTGCCACGTAATGACGCACCCGGCGAAACAGTGAGCTATCAGGTGGCAAACGCACAATATCGGTTAACGATTGTAGAATCGACCCGATACACTACGCTGGTGGCGATTGAGCAGACCGCGCCTGCCATCACCTACTGGAGCCTGCCGTCGCTAACGGTGCGCCTGTATCATGATGCGATGGTGGCTGAAGTGTGTTCAAGTCAGCAGATCTTTCGCTTCAAAGCGCGGTATGATTATCCAAATAAAAAGTTGCATCAACGCGACGAAAAGCATCAAATTAATCAGTTTTTAGCTGATTGGTTAAGGTACTGTTTAGCACATGGAGCGATGGCGATTCCGGTTTACTAGCGTCGTGAAACCTAAGGACACCATTTGGAAAGCCTGTTAACCCTTCCTTTGGCTGGTGAGGCCAGAGTCAGGATTTTACAAATTACAGACACTCACCTGTTTGCCGCAAAGCACGAAACACTACTGGGCGTGAACACCTGGGAAAGCTACCAGGCCGTACTGGATGCGATTCATGCGCAGCAGATTGAGTTCGATTTGATCGTGGCAACGGGCGATTTGGCTCAGGACCAAAGTTCTGCGGCCTATCAGCATTTTGCTGAAGGCATCGCAAGCTTTCGTGCGCCTTGCGTTTGGTTGCCTGGCAACCATGATTTTCAACCCGCGATGTACAGCGCATTACAGGATGCGGGGATCTCCCCGGCCAAACGCGTCTGGATTGGCGAGCAGTGGCAAATTTTGTTGCTGGACAGCCAGGTTTTTGGCGTTCCCCACGGCGAGTTAAGTGAGTTCCAGCTTGAATGGCTGGAGCGTAAACTCGCGGATGCTCCCGAACGCCACACGCTGTTGCTTCTGCATCACCACCCGCTGCCTGCGGGATGCAGTTGGCTTGACCAGCACAGTCTGCGCAACGCCGCAGAACTGGACAACATACTGGTGAACTATCCTCGCGTTAAGTATTTGTTGTGCGGGCATATTCATCAGGAGCAGGATCTGGACTGGAACGGCCGTCGCCTGATGGCAACCCCATCGACATGCGTTCAGTTTAAGCCACATTGCGCTAATTTTACGCTGGACACGATTGGTCCGGGCTGGCGTACGCTGGAACTGTTTGCCGACGGTACGCTGAAAACAGAAGTCTGTCGTCTACAGGGGACCCAGTTCCGCCCTGATACCGCTTCAGAAGGCTATTGATGTCTACGCTTCTTTATCTCCACGGATTTAATAGTTCACCTCGCTCGGCAAAGGCTTGCCTGCTTAAAAGCTGGCTGGCGGAGCACCATCCTCATGTTGAAATGGTGGTGCCGCAATTACCGCCGTATCCTGCCGACGCGGCAGAACTGCTGGAATCTATCGTGCTTGAACATGGCGGAGAATCGCTGGGCATCGTCGGTTCCTCACTTGGCGGTTATTACGCCACCTGGCTATCACAATGTTTTATGTTGCCGGCCGTGGTGGTGAACCCTGCAGTAAAACCCTTCGAACTGCTGGTCGACTACCTGGGTCAGAACGAGAACCCCTACACGGGGCAGCAATATGTGCTAGAGTCACGCCATATTTACGATCTTAAAGTCATGCAGATTGACCCGCTGGAAGCGCCGGATTTGATTTGGCTGCTGCAACAGACGGGGGATGAAGTGTTGGACTACCGCCAGGCGGTGGCGAATTACGCCTCCTGCCGTCAGACAGTGATCGAAGGTGGGAATCACGCATTCACGGGCTTCGAAGATTATTTCAACCAGATTGTCGATTTTCTTGGACTGCACAGTTTCTGACAATCAATTCGAATTGCTAATTTAAACCATGACGCAAACTTATAACGCTGATGCCATTGAGGTACTCACTGGGCTTGAGCCGGTACGCCGCCGACCAGGGATGTACACCGATACGACCCGTCCCAACCATCTTGGGCAGGAAGTGATTGATAACAGTGTGGATGAAGCACTGGCGGGCCACGCAAAACGTGTGGATGTGATTTTACATGCCGATCAATCTCTGGAAGTCATTGATGATGGACGCGGCATGCCGGTGGATATTCACCCTGAAGAGGGCGTCCCGGCAGTCGAACTGATCCTTTGCCGGTTGCACGCGGGTGGCAAGTTCTCCAACAAAAACTACCAGTTCTCCGGCGGTCTGCACGGGGTGGGTATTTCGGTGGTGAACGCACTATCGAAACGCGTTGAAGTGACGGTTCGTCGTGATGCTCAGGTCTATAACATCGCGTTTGAGAACGGTGAAAAAGTGCAGGATCTGCAAGTGATTGGGACCTGCGGCAAACGCAATACCGGCACCAGCGTCCACTTCTGGCCGGACGAAAGTTTCTTCGACAGCCCCCGTTTTTCGGTGTCTCGTTTAACGCACGTGTTGAAAGCCAAAGCGGTTTTATGCCCGGGTGTTGAAATCACCTTTAAAGATGAAGTTAACAATAGCGAACAACGTTGGTGTTATCAGGATGGTCTGAACGACTATCTGGCTGAAGCGGTTAACGGTTTGCCCACGCTTCCTGAGAAACCGTTTCTCGGCAATTTCGAAGGCGAAACGGAAGCCATCGACTGGGCGCTACTGTGGTTGCCGGAAGGCGGTGAGCTGCTGACCGAAAGCTACGTCAACCTGATCCCGACAATGCAGGGCGGTACCCACGTCAACGGTTTACGCCAGGGGCTGCTGGATGCCATGCGCGAATTCTGCGAATACCGCAATATTTTGCCGCGCGGCGTGAAGTTGTCCGCCGAGGATATTTGGGATCGCTGCGCGTACGTGCTCTCCGTGAAGATGCAGGACCCGCAATTTGCCGGGCAAACCAAAGAGCGCCTCTCTTCGCGTCAGTGCTCGGCATTTGTTTCTGGCGTGGTGAAAGATGCCTTTAGTCTGTGGCTGAACCAGAACGTGCAGGCAGCGGAACAGCTGGCGGAAATGGCGATTTCCAGCGCTCAGCGCCGTTTGCGGGCGTCGAAGAAAGTGGTGCGTAAAAAACTGACCAGTGGTCCTGCGCTGCCAGGAAAACTGGCGGACTGTACTGCGCAGGATCTTAATCGTACCGAACTGTTTCTTGTGGAAGGGGACTCGGCTGGCGGTTCTGCAAAACAGGCGCGCGATCGTGAGTATCAGGCGATCATGCCGCTGAAAGGTAAGATCCTGAACACCTGGGAAGTCTCTTCCGACGAGGTTCTCGCGTCGCAGGAGGTTCATGATATTTCTGTGGCGATCGGTATTGATCCGGATAGCGACGATTTAAGCCAACTACGTTACGGCAAGATCTGTATCCTCGCGGATGCGGACTCCGATGGTTTACACATTGCCACCTTGCTGTGCGCGCTGTTTGTGAAACACTTCCGTACGCTGGTGAAGCATGGACACGTCTACGTTGCGCTGCCGCCGTTATACCGTATCGATCTTGGTAAAGAGGTCTATTACGCGCTGACGGAAGAAGAAAAAGCCGGTGTTCTGGAACAACTAAAACGTAAGAAAGGCAAGCCGAACGTGCAGCGCTTTAAAGGTCTGGGTGAAATGAACCCGATGCAACTGCGCGAAACCACGCTTGATCCGAATACCCGTCGCCTGGTGCAGCTCATCATTGATGACGAAGATGATCAGCGTACTAACGCGATGATGGATATGCTGCTGGCTAAGAAGCGTTCTGAAGATCGCCGCAACTGGTTGCAGGAGAAAGGCGACCTCGCCGATCTCGAAGGATAATCGCACTCGCGCTTTAGTGCCGGATGGCGGCGCGAAAGCGCGCTATCCGGCCTGTCATTTGTGCAGTTCTCACTGGCCGGATAAGGCGTTTATGTCGCCATCCAACACTATGATTTTTGCGCCTTACGGTATTGTAATGGCGTCTCGCCGATACCTTTTTTAAACGCACTGATAAAATACGTCACGTCAGAAAATCCGACCCTGGCGGCAATCTCCCGCACGCTATCTTCACTGTGAAGCAGTCTTTCACAGGCTTTCCGTAATCGCAGTGTGTTCAGATAATCGTGAATTTTCTCACCCATTTCAGCGTGGAATTTCCGTGAAACGTAACTGCGTGATTTACCTAACTCCTGCGCCAGCGCATCAAGCGTGAATTTGTGCTGATAGTTTTCATCCAGCCAGAACATCACGAGGCTTGCAATACCGTGGCGATTGCCGGGCGCCCCGTCGTCATCACCTGGCAGCATGGCAAACAGACCGATGAGCAGGCTGGCGATGTTTTCACTGTTCAGCGGCGGCTGATAGCAGTTAAAGAGATGGACAACGTGAGGATGGGAATGCGCTACATCCACGACCCACGCCTCACCGCCGCGTCGGGAAAGTTTCTGCAAGCGTTGTTGGGCTTGCGGAAAATCGCGCAGGGTCTTCAATATTGCGTGGTGGTCGAGATGAATAATGGTGCGGCGGTAAATCGCCACAGCCTGCTCATCCACCATCACTTTATGCAGGGTAAACGGCGGGAAGAAAAACAGCCGTCCGGGGCGCATGGTGTAGTGGCGATTATCGACAATCACCACGCCAAATCCCTCTTCAACATAGAGAATTTCCAGGCACTGATGCCAGTGGTGATAGCGCACGGTATTGGCGAATAGCCGACTGAACGACACGGTGGTGTCGTTTAAGGCAATCAGCTCCAGACGATCGGATTTTAGCGTGTCGCGCATAGTGCAATAAAACTCAACTTTTACCTCTTACTTCGTATTTATAAACCACCTTTTTAAATTTTCTCAACTGCGGGTTTATTCATCTACCGTAGCTGTGACATGGCTAACATTTCTGCGCCGTCCTGATTCATTATTCTTTGCCGCAATTGATTATGAGGACGAGCGTATGTTGGCGGCAAATAAAGAAAAATCAAATCCGTTGTCTTCCCGTCGGGATGTCGTGGCAGCGTTAAACGCGATGCTGGGCGCGCTGGACAAACAATTCCCGCAGGAGAGTTCGCGCTTTTCTCTGGGCGATACCGGCGCGCACTACGCCACGGATATTGCGCAGATGGAGGGGCTTTCCCGCGCACTGTGGGGGCTGTTCCCGCTGATGGCGTCCGGTGACGCCGCACCGTTTAGCGACAAATACATCACGGCTATCACGCTGGGAACCGATCCGCAAAGCGCAGGCTACTGGGGCGAAACTGCGCCTTACGACCAGCGTCTGGTGGAGATGGCGGCGTATGGCCTGGGGCTTTCGCTGTTGCAAGATAAGCTCACTGCCAGGTTTAGCGAACGCGAGTTACAGAACCTGCACACGTGGCTGAATCAAATCACCGATGCGCAGATGCCGGACAGCAACTGGAACTATTTTGCCATTATGGTCCAGCTCGGTTTTAAACGCGCCGGAATGCCGTTTGACCAGAGCGCGATCGATCGCCGTTTCGCCATGATGGATGAATATTACCTGGGCGATGGATGGTATTCCGACGGTCCTGGCCGCCCGAAAGATTATTACATCTCAATGGCGTTCCACTTCTACGGTCTGATTTACGCCACGCTCAGCGGTGACGATGAAAGAGCGGCGGTACTACGTGAACGCGCGCGCCTGTTTGCCGACGATTTTATCTACATGTCTGCCGCCGATGGCGCATCGATCCCCTTTGGTCGCAGCCTGACCTATCGTTTCGCGATGGTGGCATTCTGGAGCGCGGTGGCGTTTTCCGGGCTGGATGTGTTCACGCCAGGGATTGTGAAAGGCGTGATCCTGCGTCATCTGCGCTGGTGGCAGCAGCAGCCGATTCTCGACCGCGATGGCATTCTGACGCTCGGTTTTGCTTACCCTAACCTCGTGATGTGCGAAGACTACAACTCGCCGGGATCGCCGTACTGGGCGCTGAAAACGTACCTGATTCTGGCGCTGCCGGAGTCACATCCGTTCTGGCAGGCCGACGAACAGCCGCTGCCAGAACGTGCAGAAAAACATGTCATTCCCCATGCGCAGCAGATTTTGATTCATGCCGAGCATTCGCAGCACGTCACGATGCTCACCGCAGGGCAACTGGAGTTGAATAATTTCGTCAACACTGACGCGAAATACACCAAATTTGCCTACTCCAGCCGCTTTGGTTTCACCATTGAGCGCGGGCGCTACGGCATCAAGCATGCCGCCTGCGACTCCATGCTATTGCTCGCCGATGGCGATAACTATTTTCGAGGTCGCCGCGATTGTGCAGAAGTCCGCGTCGATGAGAACTTCATTTTCTCACGCTGGTCACCGTGGCATGACGTACATATCGACACCTGGCTGGTGCCGTTCGGCGAGTGGCATCTGCGCCTGCATCACATTGATAGTGCGCGCACCCTGCAAACGGTGGAAGGCGGTTTTGCCGTGATGAAAACCGAACATCGGTTGCAGGAGAACGGCTGTTTTCTGCAGGCGGAAAACGGCAGCAGCGTGATTGTTGATTTGTCTCCTGCGATTGTCCGCGTGCCGGACGGCGTCGTGACGCCGCCAAACAGCAGCATCATGTTTGCACAATGCGCCTCTATTCCGGTCCTCGCCACGGAAATCCCGGTCGGTAAAAGCTGGCTCTGTTGCGCTGTCACTGCCTCCGGAGAACAGAAGCACTACGCGGTGATTCCACAGTTGCACATTAACAGTAACCAGGTCGTGATTCACGAACCGGGAAGCGAACGTCAATTGGCGTTCTTTATCTAATAACTTCGGATCTCCCGGCGAGGATGGTATGAAAAATACATCAACGAATAACAGAACTGAATATTACAAAATCAGCAGTTTTATCTTTCTCTATTTCTTTACCTGGTCGGCGAGCATTGGTCTGCTGGCTATCTGGCTGGGTCAAAAAGCGAATCTGAGTGGTTCGGTGATTGGTACGGTATTTGCGGTTAATGGTGTGTTCGCCGTTATTCTGAAACCGATTTATGGCTATATCCTCGATAAGATCGGTATGAGTAAATACCTGCTCTATTTTGTGGTAGCGATGTCGGCTCTGATGGCACCGTTCTTTATTTACGTTTATCAGCCGCTATTAATGTCCAACACTCTGCTCGGGATTATTCTCGGTGCGCTCTATCTAAGCTTTGCCTGGTATGCGGGTGTGGCGGCGTGCGAATCCTATTCTGACCGTTTTAGCCGCCTGAACGGGATGGAGTTTGGCCAGATTAGGATGTGGGGATCGCTCGGTTGGGCGGTGGCATCCTCGTTCTCTGGCCTGCTGTTTAACCTCTCTCCGGCGTATAACTTCATTATGGGCAGCGTCGCGTCGGTCATCATGCTGATTGTCCTGCTGAATTTGAAAGTGAACACTAACTCCGTTCACGCCGGGGAGGTACTAACCAAAGAGAAAATCGCGCCGTCGGACGTTTATGCGTTGCTGCGTAACCGCAAATTCTGGGCCTTCTGCCTGTATGTGGCAGGCGTGGCGTGGATGATGTTTATCGCTGAACAGCAGTTCTCTCGCTATTTCGTCACCTTCTTCGATGACGTGCATCAGGGCAACGCGGTCTTTGGCTATCTGGGAACGGTGCAGTCGGGGATGGAATTCCTGATGTACATGGTGATCCCGCTGTTTGTGAATTTTATTGGTGCCAAGCGGGGATTACTAATTGTTGGATGCGTGGTCGGCGCTCGTCTGATTATTTCCGGCATGTGTGATTCACACTTGTTAATTTCGATTCTTAAACCGCTATATGGTCTGGAAATCTGTCTGCTGCTGGTGTCGGTATTTAAATACATCGCCGAGCATTTCGATAAACGCGTTAACGCCACTATGTATTTATTAGGTTATCAGGCGATGCTGTATGTCGGAAACGTGGTGGTGTCATCCCCTGCCGGATATATGTACGACCGCATTGGCTTTGAACAGACCTATATCATCATGGGTGCCACGGCGCTGATCTTTACCCTGATTTCTGCCTTTACGTTATCCGCCTGCCAGAGCAAATGGCGCGGGGCGCAGGCCGTGAACGTCGTAGAACACCATCCATCACGCTAATTTACGTTGTCAAAGAAGGAACCGAAATATGTTAAGTCGTATCGTAGAGGAACGCCTGGCCGATATTCCAGCGCCCGTGGATGCCCACGCATTTAATGATGCGTTATGTTCCGCGCGTAGCCATGTCCTCGAACTGATTAGCCGTCATTTAACGGAATTCGGTGAAAAATTCCCGGCGGAAACCTGCCAGGACGGCTATTACCCGTTAACCGAAAACGTCGAATGGACCACCAGCTTCTGGACCGGCCAACTGTGGCTGGCGTGGGAGATGAGCGGTGATGAGAGATTCCGTACGATGGCGGAAAAACATGTCCGCTCGTTCGGCCTGCGCATCGCCGGGCGCAACGACACGAATACCCATGATTTAGGTTTTCTGTATACCCTCTCATGCGTGGCGGCCTGGCGTCTGACGGGCAATCGTGAGGCGCGCGGTTTCTCTTTGCTTGCCGCTGAGGCCCTGCTTGAGCGCTTCCACGAGAAGGCGAAGATCATCCAGGCGTGGGGCGATCTGGCTGATCCTGAACAGGCCGGACGGATGATTATAGACTGTAATATGAATCTGCCGCTGCTCTACTGGGCGACGGAGCAGACCGGCGATCCACGCTTTGCAGAAGCGGCTAAAGCGCATGTAATGCAGGCGGCGACGTACCTGATTCGTGAGGATGCGTCCACGTTCCACACCTATTATATGGACGTGAAAACCGGTGCGCCGCGCTACGGCAATACGCAGCAGGGTTACGCGGACGACTCCTGCTGGTCGCGCGGACAGGCGTGGGGAATTTACGGCTTCCTGTTGAGTTATATCTACACCGGCGACAAGACAATGATCGCCCTGTCGAAACGGCTGGCGAACTATTTCCTGAACCGTCTGCCGGAAGATGATGTCTGTCACTGGGATCTGGCGCTGGTCGGTACCGACGCATTGCGTGACTCCTCGTCGGCGGCGATTGCGGTATGCGGGCTGCTGGAGTTGGTGAAACACCTGCCGGTCACCGATCCTGATCGGGAACGTTATCTGGCGTGGGCGAAAGGGATCATGTCATCGCTGACGAAACACTACCTGATGGGCAAAGACGAGAAGGGTAATGGTCTGCTGAAGCACTCGGTTTACCATCTGGCGAGCAACAAGGGCGTGGATGAGTGTGCAAGCTGGGGAGATTATTTCTACGTTGAGGCGCTGATGCGGTTTACACAGAGCTGGAAGCTGTACTGGTAATAAAAAGGCCCGGTGGCGCTTACCGGGCCTGGAGGTTAAGTTTTAGGGTTTTCAGGGCCGGGTAAACACAGTGCTACCCGGCAATACCACAGAACTTAAATCCCTTGTTCCAGAATACGAATAGTCGTTTCCAGCACTTCGCCTTTGACGGCTTCACTCCATGCTTTCATGTGGGGGGTCTGCAGATGCGCTTCAAGATGCGCCACGGTTTCCCACTGTTCGATCATCACGATTGAATCAGGAGCAGTTGTCTGGAAACTCACGCCTGCGGCGTGATCAACCATCGGCGCATAGCCGTGGCAACCCTCTTCTTTCAATACGGTGGGGATGATTTTAGCGAACTGCTCCAGTACCGCCTGGCGGTGATGTTGACCTGGACGCGTACGGATTTCAGCAATAACGGTAAGCATGTGGTTAACTCCTTCTAATTCCAGGCTACCAGTTAACCAAAAATCTCGCTCAGATGCTTGCGATATTCTGCGATATAACGTGGGACGTCCGGCATTTTAATCACGTCATTGGCGATAAAAGTCGGCAGCGCTTCCATTCCAAGGAACTGATTTGCTTTGTGAAACGGCAAGTACACGCCATCAACGCCCACACCGTGGAAGAACTGATCTTTATCCGTGAACGCGTCCATCGGTGCGTTCCAGGTCAGGGAGAGCATATATTTTTTACCCTGAATCAGACCGCCTGAACCGTACTTCTTCGACGCGTCTGAACGGGTGCGTCCATCGCTGGCGTACAGGATGCCATGACCTTCAGTGAAGACGTCATCAATGTATTTTTTAACCGTCCACGGTGCGCCCATCCACCAGCCTGGCATCTGCCAGATTACCGCATCGGCCCAGACGAAGTTCTGTACTTCCGTGTTGATGTCGTAATCACTTTCGGCACGGACGACTTTAACATCATGCCCGAGGTCGCGCAGGAGGCCATCCGCGACTTCGGTCAGGGTGTCATTTAACTGACCATTGGAATGTGCGAATTTTTTCGCGCCGTTGATAATCAGAATGTTGCTCATTATTTGTCCTCACAGGAATCCGTTTGAAGGCAATTTTACGCTGATGAGCGGCCTGGTAAAATTAGCAAAATGTGCAAAGTCTTTTGCTTAATTAGCAATAATCCTGCCTTACCACTTCACAGTGGCTTCAAATCCTCCCTGGGGGACATGACTAAACGTCACCTCCATACCATGTAATGCGGCAATCCGGCGGACGATTGACAGACCCAGCCCGCTGCCTGTCACACTCTGTCCCGGTGGGCGATAAAAACGTTCGCCGATGTGGGGCAGAATGTCGGGCGACACGCCGGGGCCATTATCGGTAACGGTAAAACAGTGCGCATGTAAGGTCACGTTCACGATGCTTCCCTGCGGGCTATAGCGAATGGCGTTATCCAGCAGGTTTCGTACCAGCAAACTCAGCAACAGAGGCTGCGCGGTTCGCATGACATGGTGTGCATTAATGTTCAGGCGCACATCAATGTGGGCAAGCTGCGCCTGATGGTAAATCTCCATCACGGCAGATTGCAGAACCTCTTCGAGAGAGAGTTCTGTCACATCCTGTAGATTGTCGAGCGAGTCGAGTCGTGAAAGGGTTAAGAGTTGATCAACCAGTCGCGTGGCGCGGTCAATACCTGCATGCAATTGCGCAAGCGCTTTTTCCCTGGCCTTCGGATCGTCGTCAGAGAGTTGCGCCACTTCGGCCTGGACTTTCAGCGCCGTTAAGGGGCTGCGCAGTTCATGGGCGGCATCTGAGGTGAAGCGGCGTTCACGCACCACCATTGAGTGTGTGCGGATAAATAACTGATTGAGGGCTTCAACCAACGGGCGTACTTCACTGGGGACGCCTTTAGGATCCAGCGGCTCCTCCGATTCCGGGGCGCGCAAACGCAGCGTTTGCGCCAGTTTTTTCAACGGTTTGAGTTCCCAACTGAGCAACACAATCAGGATCAGCAGCATCAGTGGAAGGGCGATAAGCCAGGGCGTGAGTTGCGCCGTGACGATCGCCAACGCCATATCTTCGCGGTATTCCCACTCTTGCCCTGCCACAATACGGTATTTACCGTCGGCGGAGGTTAACCAGATAAAACGCCATTTGTCGTTATCGCCTTTCAACTGACCATCGTCAAAGCCTTCCCGCCGGTAGCTGTAGGGAATATCCCGCCCGTTATCGCCATCGTGCAACACCATTCTGCCGTCGCTGGTGTACACCGCAAAGGCCAGAACATCGTCATCGACGTGGCCGTGTTTAAATTTTTTCGGCGTACGCGCCATGAGCGCTGACGCGTTGATGTCGTTGATATCCAGCGCGCTCAGGCGTTTGGCAAACAGCATCAGTTGCGTGTCAAACAGCTCATCTACGTTGTCGGTTGTTTTCTTCCACGCGACAAAGCTGGAAACTGCCCAGGTGAGGGATGCCAGGATCAGAAAGATCAGGGTTAACCTGACCCGCAGGCTGAGACGTTGCGTTAATTTCATGCGTCACCCAGGGTGTAACCAATTCCATGTACGGTACGGATAAAGTCGCTGCCGAGTTTGCGGCGTAGATGATGGACATGTACTTCTACGGCATTGCTGGAGACATCATCGTCCCAGCTATACAGTTTTTCTTCGATCAGTTTGCGCGGCAGTACTCGCCCGCTGTTGCGCATGAGCAGTTCCAGCAGCGCAAATTCTTTCGGTTTGAGCGGTAAAGGTTCACCCGCCAGCGTGGCAATCAGGCTACCGGGATTGAGTGACACCTGTCCGTGACGCAGTTCGCTGCTGGCCTGCCCGTTGGCGCGACGTACCAGCGCCTCCAGCCGGGCGGCGACTTCGATGAGCGCAAAGGGTTTGCAGAGGTAGTCGTCTGCGCCGAGACGCAAGCCTTCAACACGTTCCGCGAGCGCATCACGCGCCGTCAAAATCAAGACCGGTTCACGTTTGCCGTTTTCACGCCACTCGCGCAGAATCTCCCGCCCGTCCATTCCCGGCAGCGTAAGGTCGAGGATCACCGCGTCATAAGGGGCGCTGTAGAGTGCTTCTTTACCCAGGCGACCTTCGGTAAACCAGTCGACGTTAAATCCCATTTTACCCAGACCCGCTTTGATGCCATCGCCAATCAGCACGTCGTCTTCTACCAGTAAAATTCGCATGATATTCGTCCCTGCATTGAATCAGTCTGCTGTCAGTAAACCCTGTCGTCGCGGGCGATGTACAGAAAAAAAATCTCTTTTTGGGGCTTAAGAAGTTGTTAAGGATTAATGTATTTAATGGACGTGAAACAACATGAAAGGGAGAAAGAATCATGAAGAAATTGGCTGCAATGATTGCCGTGATGGCATTGAGTTCTGCACCGGTCCTGGCAGCTCAGCAGGGCGGATTTTCTGGTCCGACGGCGACGCAAAGTCAAAGCGGCGGGTTTGTTGGCCCGAACGGTAGCAGCACGACAGTCGAAAGCGCTAAATCGCTGCGCGATGATACCTGGGTAACGCTGCGCGGGAATATCGTTGAACGTATTTCCGACGATTTGTATCTGTTTAAAGATGCCACCGGCACCGTGAATGTGGATATCGACCACAAACGCTGGAACGGAGTGACCGTGACGCCGCAGGACGTTGTGGAAATTCAGGGGGAGGTTGATAAAGACTGGAACTCTGTCGAGATCGATGTAAAACAGGTCACCAAAGTTGCTAAATAATCCTCATCAGGGTCGCGCTTGCGGCCCTTTTCTTTCTCTGTTCCGAATGGCGAAAGTGCTGGATGCGGACGTGAAGTTGCGGACAAACGGCACTGATCATTCATCAATAAGCACCGTTGATTCCTCTCTATTAATCCCCTGCTGATTAAACGGCTTAAACCGTATATGAGCGGTTTCCCTGTTCACAATCCGCAGGATGATACCCACAGCCAGGAACTGTACATCACCGCATACGCGTTGCGTTACTCCTGTCCTTGTCAATGGGATGGGGGAAAGCTGGCAGACTTTGTGACTCAACGCGCCAGATAGGGTAATATCTGCGGCAATATTGCCTGGCAGAGAGTGGGTATTGTTCAGGCTAACCGTTGAGGAACCACGATTAATGAGCGATATGGCAGAGCGCCTTGCGCTGCATGAATTCACGGAAAACGCCTATCTGAACTATTCCATGTACGTCATCATGGACAGGGCGTTGCCATTTATTGGTGACGGGCTGAAGCCGGTTCAGCGTCGCATCGTGTATGCGATGTCGGAACTGGGGCTGAACGCCAGCGCCAAATTTAAAAAATCCGCCCGTACCGTCGGTGACGTGCTGGGTAAGTATCATCCTCATGGCGACAGCGCCTGCTACGAAGCTATGGTGCTGATGGCGCAACCCTTCTCTTACCGTTATCCGTTAGTTGACGGCCAGGGAAACTGGGGGGCGCCGGACGATCCGAAATCCTTCGCAGCGATGCGTTATACCGAATCTCGCCTGTCGAAGTACGCGGAGGTTTTGCTGGGCGAACTGGGGCAGGGTACGTCAGACTGGGTGCCGAACTTTGACGGCACGATGCAGGAGCCGAAAATGCTGCCTGCGCGTCTGCCCAACATTCTGCTCAACGGCACTACCGGTATTGCGGTCGGGATGGCAACTGACATTCCTCCGCATAACCTGCGCGAAGTGGCTAAAGCGGCCATCACTCTGATTGAACAGCCGAAAACGACGCTGGATCAACTGCTGGATATCGTGCAGGGGCCGGACTACCCGACGGAAGCTGAGATCATTACCTCCCGTGCTGAAATTCGTAAGATTTACGAGAACGGGCGCGGTTCCGTGCGTATGCGTGCGGTATGGAATAAAGAAGACGGTGCAGTAGTGATTACCGCGCTGCCGCATCAGGTTTCCGGTGCAAAAGTGCTGGAACAGATCGCAGCCCAGATGCGCAACAAAAAACTGCCGATGGTGGACGATCTGCGTGACGAATCGGACCACGAAAATCCGACCCGTCTGGTGATTGTTCCGCGCTCCAACCGTGTGGATATGGATCAGGTGATGAACCACCTGTTCGCCACCACGGACCTGGAAAAAAGTTATCGCATCAACCTGAACATGATCGGCCTGGATGGTCGTCCGGCAGTGAAAAATCTGCTGGAGATCCTGACCGAATGGCTGGCGTTTCGTCGTGACACCGTACGCCGCCGCCTGAACTATCGTCTGGAGAAAGTCCTTAAGCGTCTGCATATCCTCGAAGGTTTGCTGGTGGCATTTCTCAATATCGACGAAGTCATTGAGATCATCCGTCACGAGGATGAACCCAAACCTGCGTTGATGTCGCGCTTTGGCATCACTGAAACGCAGGCTGAAGCCATCCTCGAACTGAAACTGCGTCATCTTGCCAAACTGGAAGAGATGAAAATCCGCGGTGAGCAGGATGAGCTGGCGAAAGAGCGTGACCAGTTGCAGGGCATTCTGGCTTCCGAGCGCAAAATGAATAACCTGCTGAAGAAAGAGTTACAGGCTGACTCTGATGCTTATGGCGATGATCGCCGCTCTCCTTTGCAGGAGCGTGACGAAGCTAAGGCGATGAGCGAGCATGACATGCAGCCGTCTGAGCCAGTGACCATTGTGCTTTCCCAAATGGGTTGGGTGCGTAGCGCCAAAGGCCACGATATTGACGCGCAAGGGCTGAACTATAAATCGGGTGATAGTTTTAAAGCCGCCGTGAAAGGCAAGAGTAACCAGCCTGTGGTATTCATCGACACGACCGGACGCAGTTATGCCATCGATCCCATTACGCTGCCGTCGGCACGTGGTCAGGGCGAACCGCTGACCGGTAAGCTTACGCTGCCGCCGGGGGCGACAGTGGATCATATGCTGATGGAAGGCGATGAGCAGAAACTGTTGATGGCGTCTGATGCAGGATACGGTTTTGTGTGTACCTTCAATGATCTGGTCGCGCGCAATCGTGCGGGCAAGGCATTGATTACGTTACCGGAAAATGCGCATGTGATGCCGCCGGTGGTGATTGAAGATGACACCGATATGCTGCTGGCAATAACACATGCGGGCCGTATGTTGATGTTCCCGGTCAGCGATCTGCCGCAATTGTCGAAAGGCAAAGGGAATAAGATCATCAATATTCCTTCAGCGGAAGCAGCGAAAGGCGAAGATGGCCTGGCGCAGCTTTACGTTCTGCCGCCACAAAGTACGCTGACGATTCATGTCGGTAAGCGCAAAATTAAACTGCGTCCTGAAGAGCTGCAAAAAGTGACGGGCGAGCGTGGTCGCCGCGGTACGCTGATGCGCGGCCTGCAGCGTATCGATCGTATAGAGATCGACTCTCCTCGCCGCGCAAGCACTGGCGATAGCGAAGAGTAATGGTCTCGTCTTATTCTCCCTCCATGAAAGGAGGGAGAATAAACGTTAAAAATTCCCGTGAAACCGTTGTTTATTCGTGCGTTGCGATTAACAATACGCTTTTCCAGAGAGCCGCTCTTAACAAAGCCCTAACCTGATAGCAGGTGACGTACAAAAGTAGGCTCTTAGGGCTTCAGAGGTTGTTATGCTATATATTTTTCGTCTCTTTATTACTGTTATTTACTGTGTTCTGGTCTGTATTTTTGGGTGTATTTACTGTCTCTTCAGTCCGCGAAATCCTAAGCACGTCGCGACATTTGGTCGTATGTTTGGTCGCCTGGCCCCTCTGTATGGCCTGAAGGTGGAATGTCGTTTGCCTGCCGATGTAAAAAACCACGGCAATGCCATTTATATCGCTAACCACCAGAATAATTACGACATGGTTACGGCAGCGAATATTGTGCAACCGCCTACCGTTACCGTTGGTAAAAAAAGCCTGTTATGGATACCGTTTTTCGGTCAGTTGTATTGGTTAACCGGCAACTTATTGATTGACCGAGATAACCGGGCCAAAGCGCACAGTACCATTGCGCAGGTGGTACGCCATATTAAGAAACGCCGTATTTCCGTCTGGATGTTCCCGGAAGGCACGCGCAGCCGTGGGCGTGGTCTGTTACCGTTTAAGACGGGGGCGTTTCATGCCGCGATTGCAGCAGGCGTACCTATTATTCCCGTGTGCGTATCCAATACCTCAAATAAGATTAAACTTAACCGACTGAACAATGGTCTGGTGATCGTTGAGATGTTGCCGCCGATTGATATCAGCGCCTTTGGTAAAGATCAGGTTCGGGAGCTCGCGGCACATTGCCGTACACTGATGGAACAAAAAATCGAAGAGCTCGATAAAGAAGTCGCAGAACGGGAAGCGACCGGCAAGGTGTGAGCCGGTTAGTGAGAGATTTGCGGAATATGATTTCCTGCGCATTATTTTAGCCAGTTTTACATGGAGCATATATGTCACTCAGTCGGCGTCAGTTCATTCAGGCATCAGGGATCGCACTCTGTGCTGGTGCTGTTCCGCTGCGAGCACATGCTGCCGGACAGCAGCAACCGTTGCCTGTTCCGCCACTGTTAGAGTCCCGTCGTGGACAACCATTATTTATGACGTTGCAGCGCGCGCACTGGTCCTTTACACAAGGCACTCGCGCACCGGTCTGGGGCATCAATGGCCGCTATTTGGGACCGACGATCCGCGTCTGGAAAGGGGATGACGTCAAACTTATCTACAGTAACCGGCTGGCTGAAAACGTCTCGATGACCATCGCGGGTCTTCAGGTGCCAGGGCCGCTGATGGGCGGTCCGGCGCGTATGATGTCGCCGAATGCTGACTGGGCACCGGTGCTGCCGATTCGCCAGAGCGCCACCACCTTGTGGTATCACGCAAATACGCCGAACCGCACCGCGCAACAGGTGTACAACGGCCTGGCCGGGATGTGGCTGGTAGAAGATGAAGTGAGCAAGTCTCTGCCGATCCCTAACCATTACGGTGTGGATGATTTCCCCATCATCATCCAGGACAAACGGCTGGATAATTTTGGTGCGCCAGAGTACAGCGAACCGGGAAGCGGCGGCTTTGTCGGCGACACCTTGCTGGTTAACGGCGTACAAAGCCCGTATGTGGAAGTCTCTCGTGGCTGGGTGCGATTGCGTTTGCTAAATGCGTCCAACTCACGTCGCTATCTTTTACAGATGAGTGACGGTCGTGCACTGCATGTGATTTCGGGCGACCAGGGCTTTTTGCCTGCACCCGTGTCGGTGAAACAACTGTCGCTGGCGCCAGGCGAGCGTCGTGAGATCCTGGTCGATATGACCAACGGTGATGAGGTGTCGATTACCTGTGGCGAAGCGGCAAGCATTGTCGACCGGATCCGTGGGTTCTTTGAGCCTTCCAGTATTCTGGTGTCGACGCTGGTGCTGACATTGCGTCCGACGGGACTTCTGCCGCTGGTGACTGACAATCTGCCGATGCGCCTGTTGCCGACGGAAATCCTGAGCGGTGCGCCGATTCGCAGTCGGGATATCAGTCTGGGCGACGATCCGGGTATTAATGGGCAGTTGTGGGATGTCAACCGTACTGATATTACCGCTCAACAGGGCACCTGGGAGCGCTGGACGGTGCGCGCCGATCTGCCGCAGTCGTTCCACATTGAGGGTGTTACCTTCCTGATTCGTAACGTGAACGGCGCAATTCCGTTCCCGGAAGACAGAGGCTGGAAAGACACCGTGTGGGTGGATGGCCAGGTAGAGCTGCTGGTGTATTACGGACAACCGTCCTGGGCGCATTTCCCGTTCTATTTTTCCAGCCAGACCCTGGAAATGGCGGACCGTGGTTCTATCGGGCAGTTACTGGTGAACCCCGCGCCGTAATCCTCTTCTCGCCCGTGAGGGCGAGATAAGAATACCTTTCGATTTCTCATTCGTTCCGGCTTATAATCGCCGGCCTTTGATTATTTTTTTACCATTTTTGGAAGTGTTATGAGCGCAATATCCCTGATCCAGCCAGACAGAGACCTTTTCTCCTGGCCTCAGTACTGGGCAGCCTGTTTTGGTCCCGCACCTTTTTTGCCGATGTCACGCGACGAAATGGACCAACTTGGCTGGGATAGCTGCGACATTATTTTGGTTACCGGTGATGCGTATGTCGATCATCCGAGTTTTGGTATGGCAATTTGTGGTCGTATGCTGGAATCGCAAGGATTCCGCGTCGGTATCATTGCTCAGCCGGACTGGAATAGCAAAGACGACTTTATGCGTTTGGGCAAACCGAATCTGTTTTTCGGCGTTACCGCTGGCAATATGGACTCGATGATCAACCGCTATACCGCCGATCGCCGACTGCGCCATGATGATGCTTATACCCCGGATAACGTGGCGGGCAAACGCCCGGATCGCGCTACGCTGGTCTACACCCAGCGCTGTCGGGAAGCGTGGAAAGATGTGCCTGTGATCCTCGGCGGTATCGAAGCCAGCTTGCGTCGCACCGCCCATTACGACTACTGGTCGGATACCGTACGCCGTTCGGTACTGGTGGACTCCAAAGCTGACATGCTGATGTTCGGCAACGGCGAGCGCCCGCTGGTGGAAGTGGCGCACCGTCTGGCGATGGGGGAAACCATCGATCAGATCCGCGATGTACGTAACACTGCGATTATGGTTAAAGAAGCGCTCCCGGGCTGGAGCGGCGTGGATTCCACGCGTCTGGACACGCCGGGTAAAATCGATCCTATCCCGCATCCGTATGGCGAAGACTTGCTGTGCGCGGATAACAAACCGGTTGCGCCGAAAAAGCAGGAAGCAAAAGCAGTGACTGTGCAGCCGCCGCGTCCGAAGCCGTGGGAGAAAACCTACGTACTGTTGCCATCCTTTGAGAAGGTGAAGGGCGACAAAGTATTGTATGCGCATGCTTCGCGTATTTTGCACCATGAAACCAACCCTGGCTGTGCGCGTGCGCTGATGCAAAAACATGGCGATCGCTATATCTGGATCAACCCGCCCGCGATTCCGCTCTCTACTGAAGAGATGGACAGTGTTTTTGACCTGCCGTACAAGCGTGTGCCGCACCCGGCGTATGGCGACAGCCGTATCCCGGCTTATGAGATGATCCGTTTTTCGATCAACATCATGCGTGGATGCTTTGGCGGCTGTTCCTTCTGTTCGATCACAGAACACGAAGGGCGCATTATTCAGAGCCGCTCGGAAGATTCGATCATCAACGAGATCGAAGCGATTCGTGACACCGTTCCTGGTTTTACGGGCATCATTTCTGACCTCGGCGGCCCCACGGCGAACATGTATATGTTGCGCTGTAAGTCACCGCGCGCGGAGCAAACCTGTCGCCGCCTGTCGTGCGTTTATCCGGATATTTGCCCCCATATGGATACCAATCATGAGCCGACGATTAATCTTTATCGCCGCGCCCGCGATTTGAAGGGCATCAAAAAGATCCTGATCGCGTCCGGGGTCCGTTATGACATCGCCGTAGAAGACCCGCGTTACATCAAAGAGCTGGCGACCCATCATGTCGGCGGCTACCTGAAAATTGCGCCGGAACATACCGAAGAAGGCCCATTGTCGAAGATGATGAAGCCGGGTATGGGCAGCTATGACCGCTTCAAGGAACTGTTTGATACCTATTCGAAACAGGCGGGCAAAGAGCAGTATCTGATCCCTTACTTCATCTCTGCGCACCCCGGTACGCGAGATGAGGATATGGTGAATCTGGCACTGTGGCTGAAACAGCGTCGTTTCCGTCTTGATCAGGTGCAGAACTTCTATCCGTCGCCGCTGGCGAACTCAACCACCATGTATTACACCGGGAAAAACCCGCTGGGTAAAATTGGTTATAAGAGTGAAGATGTGGTGGTGCCGAAAGGGGACAAACAGCGTCGCCTGCATAAAGCGCTGCTGCGTTACCACGATCCGGCTAACTGGCCATTAATCCGTCAGGCGCTGGAAGAGATGGGTAAAAAGCATCTGATCGGCGGTCGCCGTGAGTGTCTGGTGCCGGCACCTACGCTGGAAGAGATGCGCGAAGCGCGTCGTCAAAACCGTAATACTCGCCCGGCGCTGACCAAGCACACGCCAGTGGAGCATCAGCGTCAGACACCGGTGAGCAAGAAGAAAGCGCCGTCAACACCGTCGCGCAAACCGTCTGAAGGGGCGAAAAAACGCGCTAAACCTGCGCGCTAAGCCCTGCTGCCCGGTAGCGCTAACGCTAATCGGGCTTTCGTTTCACTCTACGATAGGTAGGCCGGAAAAGGGGCGTGCACCGCCATCCGGCCCGCTTCATACGCTTAGTACAGACCCAGCACTTTCCACCATGCCAGGCCCACGGTCAAAAAGACCGCCTGGTTAAACAGGCTGATGACAAAACCCGTTCGCCACCACACCCCCGTTGGGACATATCCTGCACCAAACAGGATCGGCCCGCGTGCGTGGGTGTACTGGGTGAGAGAGCAATACAGGCTGCTGGTAAACGCCAGCATGAGCGCCATCGGCGCAGCCGGTATATTCAGGTGCAGGCCAACACCCAGAAATACAGCATACAGTGCGGCGATCTGAGCGTTACCGCTGGCGAAGAAGTAATGGGTATAGAAATAAGCGGCATTAAGGATGAGCAGAACGATCACCCAACTGGTGCCCTGCATTGTGCTGCCGATACTGTCACCAATCAGATTACCAAACCAGCTGGTGAAACCTAATTTCTTCAACTGGTTTGCCATCATTAACAATGCCGCAAACCAGATCAACGTATCCCATGCGCCTTTCTCGCTTTTGACATCTTCCCAACTGAGGACGCCGCTCAGCAGCAGAATGGAGAGACCGACAAACGAGGCCGTTGTCGCATCCACGCCCAACACATCACCAAAAATCCACAGCACCAGCAGGACGCCGACGGTTGCCAGCATCAACCATTCACCCCGCGTCATGCTTCCCATTTCCGCCAGCTCTTTGCGTGCGATATTGGGGGCATCGGGAGTATGTTTGATTTCCGGGCGGGTCAACCAGTAGACGAGAAGAGGGACGAGAAGCAGCGAGACCAGGCAGGGCAGCAGCGCCGCCAGAAACCAGCTTCCCCAGGTTAACGTGACGCCGGCGTTTGCCGCCAATTTGACCGCCAGCAGGTTACCGGTGTAGCCCGTCATGAAGAGCGCGGCGGTCACGTCATTCACGTTCCCGATACAGGTGATCAGAAAGGTGCCGATTTTACTGCGGGACTCATCTTCTGGTCGTGAATTAAAGCTGCGCGCCAGTGAGTCGGCGATAGGGTAAATCACCCCGCCGCAGCGAGCGGTGTTACTTGGCATCGCTGGGGAGAGGATCAGATCGGCACAGGCCAGGCCGTAGGCGAGCCCCAGCGTACGTTTGCCTAGCAGCCGGATCATCTGCAAAGCGATACGCCGACCTAACCCGGTTTTGATAAATCCCCGGGCGATCATAAATGCCACGACAATCAGCCAGATCAGCGAACTGTTGAGTTCACTCAGTGCTGTGGTAATTGCGCCGCTGGCGGTTTTATCCCCGGCGGCATAGACGAGAGCAAACACCGTAATGCCAATGAGACCTACAGCGCCAATGGGTAATACTTTTGCAACAATCGACGCGATAGTGGCGACAAAGATAATGGCCGAGTGCCATGCGGGTACCGTTAGCCCGGTGGGTGGGGGGAGTTGCCACAGTCCAACAGTGATCAACATAATGATAATGAGCGGGAGCCATTTGACGCCCTGGGATTTGTTTTCCTTCACAATGAGCCACCTATAAAATATTGTTATCAGTTATGGTGAGTATAGTTTCCATGGGTAACTAAATGGTTAACAATATAATGCTGCACCTGAGCTGACAGGAAATATACATAGAATCAGGCGGATAATGTTTCGGTGTATTTCAAAATGAAAAAAGCCCGACAGAAAATCGGGCTTCAGGAAGGAAAGTGGATGCGTTAGTCGCCGAATTGATCCGGGTCCGGGCCCAGCCGTTTTCCTTGATCGAGTTTAGCAATTTCGCTCAATTCATCTTTATCGAGACGGAAGTCCCAGACGTTGAAGTTTTCCGCAATACGTGAAGGTGTGACGGATTTCGGGATCACCACCAGACCGCAGTCCAGATGCCAGCGAATCACAATTTGCGCGGGAGATTTGCCATATTTGTCCGCCAGCTCGCGAATAATGGGTCGATCAAATACCCCTTCGCCACCCTGCGCCAATGGACTCCAGGATTCTGTCTGGATTTTGTGGGTGGCATTCCAGGCGTGAAGTTGGCGTTGCTGCATCAAAGGGTGTAGTTCGATCTGGTTGATCACCGGCGCCAGACCCGTTTCGTCGATCAACCGCTGGAGGTGATTGACCTGAAAGTTACATACGCCGATGCTTTTCACCAGCCCCTGCTTTTGCAAGTCGATCATTCCTTTCCATGCTGCAACATAATGATCGATAGCAGGAACAGGCCAGTGCATCAGGTAGAGATCCACGTAGTCGAGTTGCAGTTTGTCCAGGCTTTCCTGCAGTGCTTCATAAGGACGTTTCTGATCGTCATTCCACAATTTCGTGGTGATAAACAGATCTTCCCGGGCTATGCCCGCATTTTTTAACGCCTTGCCGACCCCTTCTTCATTCTTATACGCGGCAGCAGTGTCAATTGAGCGGTACCCCACTTCCAGCGCTTTATGAATGGCGGAGATCACTTCCTCATTGCTCGCCTTCCAGACACCCAGGCCCAGTTGCGGCATTACATTGCCATCCTGAAGCTTGATAATGGTTGGTGTAGCCATGCGTTCCTCCTTCATATGAGCTCACCGGAGCATAGCCCCGGTGAGGTTGTGTGACTTAAGTCTGGACGAAATGCCCAAAAACGAAAGCCTGAAGCGAAAAAACCTTAGCGCGCCGCCTCATAAATACGGCGGCTGACGTCCAGCGTAATATCCTGATGTTCACCGAGATTTGTACCGCCGTGCGCTTCGAGTTTTGCCAGCAACGCCGGGATAGAGCTGCCGTCCAGACCATAATCCGAGAGGCGGGTAGGGACGCCTAATTGCTCAAAGAAATTGCGGGTGGCGGCGATAGCGGCATCAATACGCTGCTCCTCAGAACCTTCCGTAATGTTCCAGACGCGCTCGGCGTATTGCAGCAGTTTGGCGCGTTTGGTGTCGCGTTTTTCATTCCACAGCGCTGGCAGAACGATAGCCAGAGTTTGAGCATGATCGAGGCCGTGCATGGCGGTGAGTTCATGACCCAGCATATGGGTTGCCCAGTCCTGGGGGACACCAGCGCCAATCAGACCATTCAACGCCTGCGTCGCCGCCCACATCACGTTGGCGCGGACATCATAGTTTTCAGGTTCTTGCAGCGCTTTCGGGCCATCTTCAACCAGTGTCAGCAGAATACCTTCCGCGAAACGATCCTGGATTTTTCCGTCGACCGGGTAGGTGACATACTGTTCTACCGTGTGCACGAACGCATCGACGACACCGTTGGCAACCTGACGCGGTGGCAGCGTATAGGTGTAAACCGGATCCAGTACAGCGAAGACGGGCTGCACAAACGGCGTCATAAACGCCAGCTTATCGCCGGTGGTTTTGCGCGAGATAACCGCGCCAGAGTTAGATTCGGAACCGGTCGCGGGCAATGTCAGAACGGAGCCCATCGGGACCGCGCTTTTCACGTCGCTGCCACGGGTTTCCAGAATTTGCCACGGATCAACGCCCTCTGCGTAGTGTGCGGCGGCGGCGATAAATTTGGTACCGTCCAGGACGGAACCGCCCCCCACAGCCAGCAGGAACGTCACCTTCTCATCACGCACTATTTTGACGGCATTCATCAGCGTTTCATACGACGGGTTTGGCTCAATTCCACCAAATTCCAGCACATCAAGACCGCTGAGGGCGTCATGTACCTGGGCCAGAACACCGGTCTTTTTCACGCTTCCACCGCCGTAGGTGACTAACACACGGGCACCCTGCGGAATTTGCTGGCGCAGATTGGTGATAGCGCCTTTGCCGAACAGGATGCGGGTGGGGGTATGCAGATTAAAATTGTTCATTGTTCGTTCCCTTATGTGGGTAGAAAAGAGGGCAGGTGAATGTCTGCCTGATGGTGAATATTGTGGTCTTCAGCAGCGCGCCTCTCAATGCTCATTTCTGCCAATGTCTTGCCTATTTCTCCAGAGGGCTGGAGAAAACGGATAAAAATGCGCACTATGTAGAGGTGGTAAACCGATGACAAAATGGCGCGTTATGAACCGAGAAGAGACCTGTCTCCTGCTGACAGATAAAATTAAGCAGCTGAAAAACAATGAGAAGAGCCTTAGCGCATTGCTTCCTGATATCCGCTTGCTGTATGGCACTGAGCCTGGCTTGCGTACGCCGGTGATGTATGAGCCTGGCATCATATTTCTCTTCTCCGGACATAAAATCGGTTATATCAATGAGCGCGTATTTCGCTACGACGCCAATGAATATCTGCTGCTGACAGTACCTTTACCCTTTGAATGTGAAACTTATGCGACGCCAGAACGCCCCCTGGCCGGTATTCGCCTGAATGTGGATATCCTGCAATTGCAGGAGTTGCTGATGGACATCGGCGAAGACGATCTCTTTCAGCCGTCGATAGCGGCGAGCGGGATTAACTCCGCCACGCTATCAGATGAGATCCTTTGCGCTGCGGAGAGGCTGTTAGACGTCATGGAACGGCCACTGGATGCCCGTATCCTCGGCAAACAGATCATCCGTGAAATACTTTACCATGTGTTGACCGGACCGCGTGGTGGAGCGTTGCTGGCGCTGGTGAGCCGCCAGACACATTTTAGCCTGATTAGCCGCGTGCTAAAGCGTATTGAAAATAAGTACACCGAAAACCTTAATGTTGAGCAACTGGCGGCAGAGGCAAATATGAGCGTCTCCGCGTTCCACCATAATTTTAAATCGGTCACCAGCACCTCGCCGCTGCAATACCTGAAATCCTACCGGCTGCATAAGGCGCGTATGATGATGATTCATGACGGGATGAAAGCGAGCGCCGCTGCGATGCGGGTTGGCTATGAGAGTGCGTCGCAGTTTAGCCGAGAATTTAAACGTTATTTTGGCGTTACGCCGGGTGAAGATGCGGCGAGAATTCGGATGATACAGGGAAGTTAGCGGATTCCCGGCTGATGAAGCCGGGAAAGAGAAAGTGCTCAGGCGTTGCTGTATTTTTTCTTGATGACGACGATCAGTGTGCCGAGCAAACCTGCCGTCAGCAGGACAACCGGCAGGATCATCAAAAACGTCATCACCTGATCTTCATGGCGTTTGACGAAGGGGATCATGCTGAGCGCATAGCCGAAACTGGTCACCACGCCAACCCACAGCAGACCACTCAGCCAGTTAAAAAACTGGAATCTGCGGTTAGAGAGTCCGGAAATTCCCGCCATCGTGGGTAACAGAGTGCGAACAAATGCCAAAAAGCGCCCAACGAGCAGAGCCAGAAGACCGTGCCGGTCGAACATGCAGGTTGCGCGTTGATGGTACTTGGACGGTAGCTGCGCCAGCCAGCCTTTCACTGTTTGCGTATTTCCCAGCCATCGACCCTGAATATAGCTGAGCCAACATCCCAGACTTGCCGCTGCGGTTAATATCGCCACGGTGGGTACAAAGTCCATCACACCTTGTGCAATCAGCGCTCCTGCCAGTATCAGCAGGCTGTCTCCCGGTAAAAAGGATGCTGGCAACAGACCGTTTTCTAAAAACAGTGTGGCAAACATCACAAAGTAGACAACGCTAACAACATGTGGATCCGCCAGCGCAGCAAAATCGTGTTGCCAGAGCGCAGCGATAATATCTTGAATGACAGCCATGGACTTTCCTGTGGAACCGCGTTTAAGTGCCTATTGTACTCCTGAATTGCCCGGGACGCTTTGATCCCGGACGCAACAAACACAGACTTTTCTGCTGCAAGTGTCTGCAATTATGTCCATTGGCGGCAACTTTACACGATCCGGGCAAATCCTGCGGCTAAATCCTCAATCAGATCGTCAACATTTTCTAAACCAATATGTAAGCGAATAAGTGTTCCACTGAAATCCACCACACCTTCCGGGCGAATGGCGGCAATGTGCTCAGGTTGATTCGCCAGAATCAAGGATTCAAACCCTCCCCACGAGTAAGCCATGCTGAACAGGCTGAAGTTGTCGAGATAGGCTGACAACTCATCATTATTGAGTTTTTTGTTCAGGACAAATGAAAACAAACCGCTGCTGCCTGTAAAATCGCGCTTCCAAAATTCATGACCCTTGCTGCCGGGGAGCGCAGGATGGTTGACGCGCGCCACTTGCGGGTGGTTTGCCAGCCATTCAGCCACTTTCAGGCTGCTTTCATGATGTTGACGCAGGCGCACGCCCAATGTACGTAAACCGCGACTGGTCATGTACGCCGTGTCGGCATCCAGCATTTGTCCCATCAGATAGGCGTTCTCACGCAGTTGATCCCAGCAGCGAGCGTTGGAAACTGCCGTACCGACCATCGCATCAGAGTGACCAATCAGATATTTTGTCCCCGCCTGAAGAGAGATATCGATTCCAAAATCCAGCGCTTTAAATAGCACTCCGGCGGCCCAGGTGTTATCAATCATGATAATCGCATCAGGCGCAACTCGTCTGACGGCTTCAACAATCGCTGGGATGTCATGGACTTCCATTGTGATGGAACCCGGCGACTCCAGGAAAACGATTCGGGTGTTGGGCTGAATATGTTTTACGATGTCTGCGCCGACCATAGGGTCGAACCAGCCCGTGGTCACACCGAGTTTAGCGAGAATTTTGGTGCAGAAATCCTGGCTTGGCTCGTAGGCTGTGTTGGTCATCAGCACGTGATCACCTTGCTCGACGAAAGCCAAAATGGTGTTGGCGACGGCTGCCGCACCACAGGGGAACAGGGCGCATCCGACGCCGCCCTCCAGTTCGCACATCGCTTCCTGGAGAGAGAAATGGGTCAACGTTCCGCGACGGCCATAGAAAAGCTCGCCATTGGCGCGGTTACGGGTAGCGTGTTTTTTCGCTTCTACTGTCTCGAATACCAGGGAAGAAGCGCGTTGAATCACGCTGTTTACCGATCCCAGGGTGTACTTTTTACTGCGTCCTGCATTCACAAATTGAGTATCAAGGTGTTTTTTTGCCATGTCGCACGACCTGTTTTTTTATACGTCTGGATGTCTAAACTAGCATGAATGCGGCATCACGCACCCAGAGGAATCTCGATAAAGTAGAAAATTTTATCAAAATATCCTCTCGTGACTTTTTTACTGCGTAAGCGCAAGGAAAAGAAACCAAAGGTGCTGCAGTATGTAAATAGTAATGAGAACGACTATCAATTCGACGTCGTTTTGATATTATTACGCTCAGATTTTGTGATTTGCGTCCTGGAGATACAGAGTGGGTAATAATTTGATGCAGACGGATCTTTCCGTCTGGGGTATGTATCAGCACGCCGACATTGTGGTTAAGTGTGTGATGATTGGTCTGATTCTGGCGTCAGTGGTCACCTGGGCTATTTTCTTCAGCAAAAGCGTTGAGCATTTCACGCAGAAGCGTCGACTCAAGCGCGAGCAGGAGCAACTGGCTGAAGCGCGTTCTTTGAATCAGGCAAGTAATATTGCGGCTGAGTTTGACGCGAAAAGCTACAGCGCGATGTTGATAAACGAAGCGCAAAATGAACTGGAACTGTCAGAAGGCAGTGAAGATAACGAAGGGATTAAAGAGCGTACTGGGTTCCGTCTGGAACACCGCGTCGCAGCCGTGGGTCGTCATATGGGACGGGGTAACGGCTATCTGGCGACTATCGGTGCGATCTCTCCTTTTGTGGGGCTGTTCGGTACGGTATGGGGCATCATGAACAGCTTCATCGGTATCGCGCAAACGCAAACCACTAACCTTGCTGTTGTGGCTCCGGGTATCGCAGAAGCACTGCTGGCAACGGCGATTGGTCTGGTAGCGGCCATTCCTGCCGTGGTTATCTACAACGTGTTTGCTCGTCAGATTGGTAGCTATAAAGCGATGCTGGGTGACGTGGCGGCACAGGTGTTGTTGCTGCAAAGCCGTGATCTGGATTTGAACGCGAGCGCCCCGGCCCAGCCGGTACGTACCGCGCAGAAATTACGCGTAGGATAATGTTTCATGGCAATGCGTCTTAACGAAAATCTGGACGATAATGGTGAAATGCATGAAATCAACGTGACGCCGTTTATCGACGTTATGTTGGTTCTGCTGATCATCTTTATGGTGGCTGCGCCTCTGGCGACAGTGGATGTGAAGGTGAATTTGCCTGCCTCTTCCAGTGTGCCGCAACCCCGTCCGGAAAAACCGATTTACCTGTCTGTGAAGGCCGATAACTCCATGTTCATTGGCAACGATCAGGTCACGGATGAAACCATGATCAACGCGCTTAATACGCTGACCGAAGGAAAGAAAGACACCACTATCTTCTTCCGCGCAGACAAGACCGTTGATTACGAAACCATGATGAAGGTAATGGACTCGCTTCACCAGGCGGGTTACCTGAAAATTGGTTTGGTTGGTGAAGAGGTTGCAAAAGCGAAGTAATCGTTTTGCCGGACGGTGATTAGACCTGTCCGGCCTGCTATCTGTGGCTCGTTGGCTGGTCTGGTGTTGTCGCCCGGCACAACGCTACGCACAACATTTGACCTTGAAAACGTCCCCTGTACACTTCTCTTTTCGCGTTTATCGTCGATTTTCATCCAGCGCTACCGTCGTAACATTGGCTGTCCGGTAATTGCCATCGGAAAGTTTACGGGTCAGACGTAATGTGGCGGTTTCCCGCTCCAGCAAGTGCTGCCAACTGCTTTCCAGGCGAGCCATGATTTTGGCATGCAGCTCCGGGCGTTGTTCTGTGAGGGTGTTGATGATCGCGCCGTAGATCTCTTCCTTTACCTGAAGGGCATAAATTTCACGGCGGTTTTGCCATTTTAACCGCACAAGCTCTGCGGGAATTGACACCATCTCTTGCGCCACCTTTTCAAGGATGGCATTTTTATTAGCAATAAGCGCTGCAAGATTTTGCTTTAAGATAAATTCATCACTTTTATCGCTATCTAAAGCTAAATAAACATTATTATCCTCAACGTCTTTCATTTTACTCATCTTCCAGTGAATAAAAGATAGGAGTGTTTTTCTCCCCGGTAATTAAATTAAGCCAAATTTTATTACCATCGTCATTTATCCTTGCGGTTGTTTCTGCCATTATATTTTTGACGGTTTGCGCATCAATCTCCCCTTCAGCCTGCAGTGCATTTATGAGGCGGGCAAACGTTTCAATTTTAGCAACACGATACAGTCGATCTTTTAAATGACGGTCGCGTTCTTCAAGTAGCATATTCCTGGACTGGCCAGTAGCGCTGGCACTAATTAAAATTTCTGATTCATAATCGCTGAGTGTTTTCTTTCCCTGAGCTAAATTTTCACTCTTTGCAGCGGTGCTGGGGCCTGCGGGGGAAGGCGATAGATGAAAACGAGACGGGACAAGATGCTCGGGAAGCATGCTGTAATATCCTTTCCTGACAATAGTATGACGAGTGTGTTTATAAGGCAGGTTTCATTGACAATAACATGGCGTAATTTTAAAATCAAAAAAAATGGAGTCAATAAATGAACAGTATTTTTTATTCTGTTATAACCCTGCTATTGCTTACCTTTGGCGTACTTGTCCTGATGCGAGGACTTAATAAAAATTATTCTGAATCGGGAGCAAGCGCAACCCACCCGCAAGAACCGATGACGAAAGAAGAAGGTGAAGATCATTTTTCATCGCTCATGAATGCTATTACACCAGTATGGTACTGGCGAGTTAACCATGAATATATCGATTTTCTTCACGCCACGATAAAACGGATGACGGTGGCTGAATTGAATGGAACGCCAGGCTTGTTTGACGCACAAAGGCGTTGTAGCGATCTTAATTCGGCGGTGTACAAATACTATGACAATATTAAAAAACGTTGTTTGAATGGAGAAAAGGTCTCGCATTCTGATCTTGATGTCCTCAATTTGCGGCAATGTTTCCAGGAGTTCAGCCTGGAGGCATATCCCTCCCTGGTCGCGCTGGTGTGGCCTGAGTATCAGCGCGTACCCGTAAAACCGGATGACGTTTGAGCGCCTGTGAATCTGAGGGGGGAGGAATGGCCGGAAACGGGGTTCACTCACTGGCCGGGTAAGGCGAAATAGGCCGCCCGGCGCAATGTCTTTACTTATCTGATGATGCCTGCCACAGATTCAGTTTGCCATCTGCGACATGTTTATCAATCTGCGTCAGTTCTTCAGCGGTGAACGTCAGGTTATTCAGTGCCTGAACATTCTCTTCCAGTTGTACAGGGCGACTGGCGCCAATCAGCACGGATGTGACGCGGGGATCCTTCAGCAGCCAACTTAATGCCATTTGCGCCATCGACTGTCCGCGTTGTTGCGCCATCTCGTTGAGCAAACGCAGGCTGGTAATATTCTCTTCGGTGAGCATGTTCTCCGTCAGGCCGCGGGCTTTTTTCCCTTCGCGCTGCATGCGGGAACCTTCCGGGATACCGTTCAGGTATTTCCCTGTGAGCAGGCCCTGGGCGAGCGGTGTAAAGGCAATGCAACCTGTTCCGTTGGCTTCCAGCGTATTCAACAGACCGCTTTTATCAACCCAGCGGTTTAACAGGTTGTAGGAGGGCTGGTGGATCAGCAGCGGAATCTTCCATTCGCGCAGCAGGTCAGCCATCTGTTGAGTACGTTCGGGGGAGTAAGAAGAGATACCGACATAAAGCGCTTTCCCGCTTTGTACCGCCTGAGCCAGTGCAGAAGCCGTCTCTTCCATCGGCGTATTTTCATCGACCCGGTGCGAATAGAAGATATCAACGTAATCCAGTCCCATTCGTTGCAGACTCTGATCGAGACTCGCCAGCAAGTATTTACGTGAACTGCCAGCGCCATAAGGACCCGGCCACATGTCGTATCCGGCTTTGGTGGAGATGATCAGCTCATCGCGATGGTTCGCAAAATCGCGGCGCAACAGGCGGCCAAAATTTTCCTCCGCGCTGCCCGGAGGCGGTCCATAGTTATTGGCCAAATCAAAATGGGTGATACCTAAATCAAATGCCTTGCGCAGCAGGGCTTGCTGTGATTCCAGCGCGTGAACGTGACCGAAACTGTGCCACAAGCCCAGTGACAGCGCAGGCAAACGCAAACCGCTTCTCCCACAATAGCGATACAGCATGTGCTCATAACGTTCAGGGTTAGCTAACCAGGTCATGCAATCTCCTTAGAGCTGTTGGATTTCAAAACACCGTTTCTATTCTAGCGGCTGCATCAGGTATGTCCCGTACGCCAGGTCACATTGAGATGAAATATTGGGCAAAAATACGCTGCTATGCTTTGCTTAACAAAACATCCGCGTCGGAGTGAGGTTATGCCAAGATTAACAGCCAAAGATTTTCCGCAAGAACTGCTCGATTACTACGACTACTATGCGCATGGAAAGATCTCCAAACGTGAGTTTCTCAACCTTGCTGCGAAGTACGCTGTGGGGGGGATGACGGCGCTTGCGTTGTTTAACCTGCTGAAACCGAACTATGCACTGGCAACGCAGGTGGAATTTACCGACCCGGATATTGTCGCGGAATACATTACCTATCCGTCACCTAACGGGCATGGCGACGTGCGCGGTTATCTGGTCAGGCCCGCAAAGGCCGAAGGTAAAACCCCCGCTGTGGTGGTCGTTCATGAGAATCGTGGGCTGAATCCCTATATCGAAGATGTGGCGCGGCGAGTGGCGAAGGCAGGCTACATTGCGCTGGCGCCAGATGGCTTGAGTTCTGTGGGCGGTTACCCTGGCAACGATGATAAAGGTCGCGAATTGCAACAACAGGTCGACCCCACAAAATTAATGAATGATTTTTTTGCCGCTATTGAGTTTATGCAGCGTCATCCCGCAGCGACGGGCAAGGTCGGTATCACCGGCTTTTGCTATGGTGGCGGGGTTTCGAATGCGGCGGCGGTCGCGTATCCGGAACTGGCCTGCGCGGTTCCTTTTTATGGGCGCCAGGTTCCGGTGTCAGATGTTCCCAAAATCAACGCGCCTTTGTTATTACACTATGCCGCGCTGGATACGCGGATAAATGAGGGCTGGCCCGCCTATGAAACGGCACTTAAAGCAAATAATAAAGTCTTTGAAGCGTATATTTACCCTGGGGTAAATCACGGTTTTCACAATGATTCGACGCCGCGCTATGACAAATCCGCCGCCGATCTTGCCTGGCAACGTACATTGGCCTGGTTCGAAAAGTATTTACGATGAAAGCTATGAATCTGTTTGTCAGTATTAAGACCTGACATTGAATAATAATAGTTTCCATTCCATTGGCATATTATTCAATATTGTGATTGAGGATGTTCTTAAAGTATAAAAAATGAAAAGTAAGTATATCTTCTTCACATTTTGCCGATAACGAACATAAGTCACGCCTGATGGCGAATCCTTCATTTACGGCAAGGAAATTCTTATGTACTTACTGCGAAACCTCTCTATTCGTATTGTCATGCTGACAATACTGGGTATTTTTTGTCTGCTCTGGTCGGGCGTCGGTGTATTTAGCATCCATGCCTTATCTAAAGTCACGGAAGGGAACGAAGTTGACCGACATCTGGTGCGTCAGATGACGGTACTTAGCCAGGGCAACGATCAGTATTTTCGCTTTGTTACCCGTCTGAGCCGTGCAATGGACGTTAAAATCGGTGGCGGCATATCCGATTTCGCCCCTGCGCAGCAATCGCTTGATAATATGCGAAAAAAACTCCAGGAGATGAAAACGCTGTCGCCGGGTCCAATGGATCAGGAGGTGTCTGCTGCGGTACTGGCGAATTGGCAGGCCTTGCTGGACAAGGGAATCACGCCGCAAATGCAACTGGCTAAGCAGGGTTCTCAGGCGGCTTGGAGCGCGCAGGCAACGACCGTGACGCCTGCTTTAAGCCGTGCGTTTGGTGCCAGTGTAGAACGTTTTAATCGTGAAGCTGAGACCCGACTGGATCACACCCGTGTGATGGTGGATGGTAAAACATCGGTTATCCGTACGATGATCATCACCGCCGTGATTCTGGGTATCGGGATACTTCTTTTTACTGACCGTTATCTTGTGGTACTGCTGATGAAACCGCTGGCGCGAATCCGTCAGCAGTTTCGCCAGATTGCGCAGGGAGACCTCAGCCAGCCGGTTGAGGAATTGGGGCGTAACTGCGTGGGACAACTGATGCCTTTGCTCCGCGCAATGCAGGACAGTTTGCGTGAAGCAGTGAGCACGATTCGCTCGGGCAGCGACAATATCTGGCGCGGCGCGACGGAGATCTCAAGCGGTAACAACGATCTCTCTTCCCGCACCGAGGAACAGGCTGCCGCGCTGGAGGAGACGGCTGCCAGCATGGAACAACTTACTGCAACGGTAAAACTGAATGCAGAAAACGCGCGCCAGGCCAGCCAGCTTGCGGATATTGCATCGGCAACCGCCGAAAAAGGCGGCGCGCTGGTGTCGGAAGTGGTTGATACCATGGACGGTATTTCCGCAAGTTCAAAACAGATTGCCGAAATCACTAGCGTTATCAATAGTATCGCCTTTCAGACAAACATCCTGGCGTTAAATGCCGCCGTTGAAGCCGCCAGAGCGGGCGAACAAGGCCGCGGATTTGCGGTCGTCGCAGGTGAAGTGCGCAATCTGGCCAGCCGCAGTGCGGGGGCTGCGAAAGAGATTGAAACGCTCATTGCCGAATCAGCACATCGTGTTGAGCAGGGTGCGCAACTGGTGAAAGATACCGGTTCAACCATGGAGGCCATACTGCTGGGCGTCACGGAAGTCACGACCATCATGAAGCAAATAGCATCGGCCTCCGAGGAGCAAAGCAAAGGCATCTCTCAGGTGGGGGTAGCGATCACCCAGATGGACAGTGTGACCCAACAAAATGCCGCGCTTGTGGAGCAGGTTTCAGCGGCCGCGTCAGCGCTGGAACGTCAGACTGAGGCGTTGCAGCGCTCAGTACAACGGTTCCGCCTCTCCCATAGCGAGCCGCAGACTCCGCCGGGAAAAAATGCCTCTGGCCCTACCCAAACCGGAGCTTCTGCTCCCGATTTAACCGATGAGTGGGTAACCTTTTAATCAGGCGTAAGAAAGTACGCAATACCACTGGCCTTTGTTTAAAAAATCGCTATATAATAAATCATATAGCGATTAGGAGGCTGTATGAAAAATCATTTTGGCAAAGGTTTGATGGCTGGGTTAAACGCATCACATGCCGACAGCGCACGCAATGTGGCGAATTTTTGTTCCGACTATAAACGTGGTTTTGTATTAGGTTTTTCGCATCGCATGTTTGAAAAAACAGGCGATCGCCAACTTAGCGCCTGGGAAGCGGGAATTCTGACCCGTCGTTATGGACTGGATAAAGAGAGGGTGATGGACTTCTTTAAAGAGAATCAGTCGAATACAACAATTCGATTTTTCATGGCGGGCTATCGACTCGAAGATTGATCCAAAAGGGGTATTATCTTGCTTTAATTAATTACACTATTGCCTTACACCTTCGTTTTATTGTCCCCTCGCAGTATCATAATATACATAACCATAAAGAAAGTGTGGTAAATGGAGCACCGATCGCAGTATGGTTTTTGCGATAGGTGCAAAATAGAGCCAGGTCTTTGCAACGGAATAACAATATAATGACTGGAGATAATACTCTCACCAATTCTCACGGCGTTAACCGTCGTGATTTCATGAAGCTTTGTGCAGCACTAGCCGCTACGATGGGGCTGAGTAGCAAAGCCGCCGCAGAAATGGCCGAGTCGGTTACCCGTCCTCAGCGTCCACCGGTTATCTGGATTGGCGCTCAGGAATGTACGGGTTGCACCGAATCCCTGCTGCGGGCAACTCACCCAACGGTAGAAAACCTTGTTCTGGAGACCATCTCTCTTGAATATCATGAGGTCCTTTCCGCCGCCTTCGGCCATCAGGTCGAGGAGAACAAACATAATGCTCTGGAGAAATATAAAGGGCAGTATGTGTTGGTCGTCGATGGTTCTATCCCATTAAAAGATAACGGTATTTACTGCATGGTTGCCGGTGAGCCTATTGTGGATCATATCCGCAGAGCGGCTGAAGGCGCGGCGGCGATTATCGCTATCGGCTCCTGTGCTGCATGGGGCGGCGTGGCTGCTGCGGGCGTGAACCCAACGGGTGCCGTCGGTTTGCAGGAAGTGCTGCCGGGCAAAACCATTATCAACATCCCAGGCTGTCCGCCTAACCCGCACAACTTCCTTGCGACAGTTGCGCACATTATTACGTATGGCAAACCCCCAAAACTGGATGCGAAAAATCGTCCTACCTTCGCCTATGGTCGCTTGATCCACGAACATTGCGAACGTCGCCCGCACTTTGATGCTGGTCGTTTTGCGAAAGAGTTTGGCGATGAAGGCCACCGTGAAGGCTGGTGCCTCTACCATCTGGGCTGTAAAGGACCAGAAACCTGGGGTAACTGCTCCACGCTGCAGTTCTGCGATGTCGGCGGTGTGTGGCCGGTTGCGATTGGACATCCTTGCTACGGTTGTAACGAAGAAGGCATTGGTTTCCATAAAGGTATCCACCAGCTCGCTCATGTGGAAAATCAAACTCCGCGTTCAGAAAAACCTGACGTGAACATGAAAGAGGGCGGCAACGTTTCTGCTAGCGCTATTGGGTTGCTCGGTGGTGTTGCTGGGCTGGTTGCCGGTGTCAGCGTGATGGCGGTACGTGAACTGGGGCGTCAGCAAAAGAAAGATGACGCTGACTCACGGGGAGAATAACCGTGAACAGACGTAACTTTATTAAAGCAGCCTCCAGCGGGGCATTGCTGCTAGGCGCCGCGCCGTCTGTCAGCTATGCAGCTGCCGAAAATCGCCCGCCAATCCCAGGATCGCTGGGGATGTTGTATGACTCGACGCTGTGCGTAGGCTGTCAGGCTTGTGTGACTAAGTGTCAGGATATCAACTTCCCGGCGCGTAACCCGCAAGGGGAGCAGACCTGGTCTAATAACGACAAACTGTCGCCGTACACCAATAACATCATCCAGGTGTGGCGTAGTGGCGATGGCGTTAACAAGGACCAGGAAGAGAACGGCTACGCGTACATTAAAAAACAATGTATGCACTGCGTCGATCCCAACTGCGTCTCTGTGTGTCCGGTCTCTGCACTCAAAAAAGATCCTAAAACCGGCATCGTCCATTATGACAAAGATGTGTGTACCGGTTGTCGTTACTGCATGGTTGCCTGTCCTTACAACGTGCCGAAATACGACTACAACAACCCGTTTGGTGCGCTTCATAAATGTGAACTGTGTAACCAGAAAGGTGTTGAACATCTTGATAAAGGCGGTTTGCCAGGTTGCGTCGAAGTTTGTCCTGCCGGGGCGGTCATTTTTGGTACGCGTGAAGAGCTGATGGCGGAAGCGCAAAAACGTCTGGCACTGAAACCAGGCAGCGACTACCACTATCCGCGCCAAACGTTGAAATCGGACGATACCTATCTGCATACGGTGCCGAAGTACTACCCGCATCTGTATGGTGAAAAAGAGGGCGGCGGTACACAGGTACTGGTGTTGACGGGGGTTCCTTATGAGAATCTGGATCTTCCACAACTGGCCGATCTTTCAACGGGCGCACGTTCCGAACATGTTCAACACACCCTGTATAAAGGCATGATGCTACCACTGGCCGTGCTGGCGGGCTTAACCGTGCTGGTTCGTCGTAACACCAAAAACGACCATCACGACGGAGGAGACGATCATGAGTCATGATCCTAAACCGCTGGGCGGAAAAATAGTCAGCAAACCGGTCATTATTTTTGGGCCGCTTATCATCCTCTGCATGATCCTCATCGTGAAACGTCTGGTCTTCGGATTGGGGTCAGTCTCCGATCTGAATGGCGGATTCCCGTGGGGCGTGTGGATCGCGTTTGACCTGTTGATCGGCACCGGTTTCGCCTGTGGCGGCTGGGCGCTGGCGTGGGCGGTATATGTCTTTAATAAAGGACAGTATCACCCGCTGGTACGCCCTGCACTGCTGGCGAGCTTGTTCGGTTATTCCCTGGGTGGTCTGTCAATCACCATTGACGTTGGTCGCTACTGGAACCTGCCGTACTTCTACATTCCGGGTCACTTTAACGTGAACTCGGTACTGTTCGAGACGGCAGTCTGTATGACCATTTATATCGGCATCATGGCGCTGGAGTTTGCCCCCGCCTTGTTTGAACGTCTGGGGTGGAAAGTGTCCCTCAAACGTCTGAACAAAGTGATGTTCTTTATCATTGCCCTCGGCGCGCTGCTGCCGACCATGCACCAGTCCTCAATGGGTTCATTGATGATTTCTGCAGGGATTAAAGTGCATCCGCTGTGGCAAAGCTATGAAATGCTGCCGCTGTTCTCGGTATTGACCGCCTTTATCATGGGCTTCTCGATCGTCATCTTTGAGGGTTCTCTGGTACAAGCAGGTCTGAAAGGGAACGGCCCGGATGAGAAAAGCCTGTTCGTGAAACTGACGAACACGATTAGTGTGTTGCTGGCGATTTTCCTCGTCCTGCGCTTTGGCGAACTGGTCTATCGGGACAAACTTTCGTATGCCTTTGCGGGCGATTTTTACTCCGCCATGTTCTGGCTTGAAGTTGTTCTGATGGTCTTCCCGCTGGTGGTGCTGCGTGTCGCGAAACTGCGTAACGACTCTCGCATGTTGTACCTGTCCGCGCTGAGCGCGTTGTTAGGTTGTGCAACATGGCGTCTGTCCTACTCGCTGGTGGCATTCAATCCAGGCGGCGGCTACCACTACTTCCCGACCTGGGAAGAACTGTTGATTTCTATTGGTTTTGTGGCTATTGAGATTTGCGCATATATCGTACTCATTCGTCTACTGCCGATACTTCCTCCTTTAAAGCAAAACGATCAAAATCGTCATGAGGCGAGCAAAGCATGAGCCAGAGAATTACTATTGATCCGGTAACCCGTATTGAGGGGCATTTACGCATCGACTGCGAAATCGAAAATGGCGTGGTATCAAAAGCATGGGCGTCCGGCACCATGTGGCGCGGCATGGAAGAGATCGTGAAAAACCGCGATCCGCGTGATGCGTGGATGATTGTGCAGCGTATTTGTGGTGTGTGCACCACGACTCACGCTATCTCTTCCGTGCGTGCAGCAGAAAGCGCGCTGAATATTGATGTTCCCGTGAACGCACAGTACATCCGTAACATCATTCTGGCAGCGCACACCACGCATGACCATATCGTGCATTTCTATCAGTTGTCTGCGCTGGACTGGGTGGACATCACCTCCGCACTGAAAGCCGATCCGGCGAAAGCCTCGGCGATGCTGAACGGCGTGTCGACCTGGCACCTGAACAGCGCGGAAGAGTTCACGAAGGTTCAGAACAAGATTAAAGATCTGGTTGCCAGCGGTCAGTTAGGCATTTTTGCTAATGGTTGCTGGGGTCACCCGGCGATGCAACTGCCGCCGGAAGTGAACCTGATTGCAGTGGCGCACTACCTGCAGGCGCTGGAATGCCAGCGTGATGCAAACCGCGTCGTGGCGCTGCTGGGCGGTAAAACACCGCACATTCAGAACCTGGCAGTTGGTGGGGTTGCGAACCCGATCAATCTGGACGGTCTGGGCGTGCTGAACCTTGAACGCCTGATGTACATTAAGTCCTTCATCGATAAGCTGAGCGACTTTGTTGAGCAGGTTTACAAGGTGGATACCGCCGTGATTGCGGCGTTCTATCCTGAGTGGCTGGAACGCGGCCAGGGTGCGGTGAACTACCTGAGCGCGCCGGAATTCCCGACGGATGGTAAGAACGGTAGCTTCCTGTTCCCTGGTGGGTACATCACGGATGCGGATCTGTCGACTTATCGTCCGATCACCTCTCATTCCGATGAATACCTGATCAAAGGGATTCAGGAGAGTGCGAAACACGCGTGGTACAAAGACGAAGCACCGCAAGCACCGTGGGAAGGGACAACAGTTCCGGACTACAACGGCTGGTCAGATGATGGCAAATACTCCTGGGTTAAAGCGCCAACCTTCTACGGCAAAACCGTCGAAGTGGGGCCGCTGGCCAACCTGCTGTGTAAACTGGCGGCAAAACGCGAGTCTACCCATGCCAAGCTGAATGAAATCATTGCGATTTACACCAAGCTGACCGGTAAAACGATCGAAGTGGCGCAGTTGCATTCGACGCTGGGCCGTATCATTGGTCGTACCGTTCACTGCTGTGAACTGCAGAAAGTGTTGCAGAATCAGTATAACGCGCTGATTGTGAACATCGGTAAAGGTGACCACACGACCTTCGTGAAACCGAATATTCCGGCAACCGGCGAATTCAAAGGTGTTGGCTTCCTGGAAGCGCCACGCGGTATGCTTTCTCACTGGATGGTGATTAAAGACGGCATTATCAGCAACTACCAGGCGGTTGTACCGTCAACCTGGAACTCTGGCCCACGTAACTTTAATGACGAAGTGGGTCCGTATGAGCGCTCGCTGGTTGGGACGCCGATCGCCGATCCGAACAAACCGCTGGAAGTGGTGCGTACCATTCACTCCTTCGACCCTTGTATGTCATGTGCGGTGCATGTGGTGGACGTTGACGGGAACGAAGTCGTCTCAGTTAAGGTTCTGTAATGCGGATATTAGTCTTAGGGGTCGGCAATATTTTGCTGACCGATGAAGCCATCGGAGTACGTATCGTTGAAGCGTTAGAACAGCGATATGTGCTGCCGGATTTCGTTGATATCCTCGATGGCGGCACGGCGGGAATGGAGCTTCTCGGCGATATGGCGAACAGAGATCATCTGATCATTGCTGACGCCATTGTGTCGAGAAAAAACACACCGGGAACCATGATGATCCTACGGGATGAAGAGATTCCGGCGCTGTTTACTAACAAAATCTCACCGCACCAGCTTGGCCTGGCCGACGTCTTGTCGGCCCTTCGCTTCACCGACGAATTTCCGAAGAAACTGACGCTGGTTGGTGTTATTCCGGAATCGCTGGAACCGCATATTGGCTTAACGCCGACAGTGGAAGCGATGATTGAACCTGCTTTAGAGCAGGTTCTTGCCGCGCTGCGCGAATCAGGTGTTGAAGCCATCCCACGGGAGGCGACGCATGTCTGAGGAGTTGTTAGGGTTCCAGACTGCCCCGAAGGCGCAGGTTCAGGCCGCGTTTGAGGAGATTGCTCAGCGTTCGATGCACGATCTCTCTTTTCTGCATCCGAACATGCCGGTGTACGTCTCTGATTTCACGCTATTTGAAGGTCAGTGGACGGGGTGTGTTATCACCCCGTGGATGTTGAGTGCGCTGATTTTCCCAGGGCCGGATCAACTCTGGCCGCAGCGTAAAGTCAGTGAAAAAATGGGGCTGCGACTGCCTTACGGTACAATGACCTTTACCGTCGGCGAACTGGAAGGCATTTCGCAGTATCTCTCTTGTTCGCTGATGTCGCCGCTCAATCACAGCATGTCGGCTGAAGAAGGGGTCCGTCTGGCGGACGACTGTGCGCGGATGCTGCTGTCGTTGCCGGTCAGCAATCCTGACGCGCCACAGCTAAATCGCCGTGCGCTGCTGCTGGGCCGTCGGAACTGCGAAAATGCATGAGTTGTCCCTGTGTCAGAGCGCGGTTGAGATCATCGTGCAGCAGGCTGAGCAACATGGCGTAAAGCGGGTCACCGGCGTGTGGCTGGAGATCGGGGCACTCTCTTGCGTTGAAGAGAGTGCTGTACGTTTCAGTTTCGATATCGTCTGTCAGGGTACGGTTGCGCAGGGATGTGAACTTCACATCGACTACAAACCGGCTCAGGCCTGGTGTTGGGATTGTAGCCAGGTAGTTGAAATCTCCCAACATGACGCGCAGTGTCCGCTTTGTCATGGCGACCGTCTGCGTGTTGAAACCGGTGATACGTTGAAAGTAAAAAGTATTGAAGTTGAATAACCCGTTGTACATTCCAGGTGGTTAACTATGTGTATTGGAGTTCCGGGTCAGGTGTTGGCCGTCGGTGAAGATATTCACCAGCTTGCGCAGGTTGAAGTGTGTGGCATCAAGCGTGATGTCAACATTGCGCTGATATGTGAAGGTGATCCTGCTGAGCTGGTCGGGCAGTGGGTGCTGGTGCATGTGGGATTTGCGATGAGTATCATCGACGAAGAGGAAGCCAAAGCCACATTAGACGCACTACGCCGTATGGAGTATGACGTTACCAGCGCCTGATAACCCCTGATGTGACGATCTTTTAAGTGTTCTTATATCGCTGTATACTTTGTTATATATCGATAGTGAGGACATTCCCATGCTTAAATCCTTACGCCAGCTTTCCTTGCTGGCGTTACTTTTTTCCCTGCCATTCATGGCTCAGGCAGACCGCACATTTACCGATCAACTTGGCCGCCAGGTGACTGTCCCGGAGTCCGTGGATCGCGTGGTCGTGCTTCAGCATCAGACGCTAAACCTGCTGGTACAGATGAATGCCACCGACAAAATTGTGGGCGTGATGGCGAACTGGAAACAACAGCTTGGCGATGGTTACGCGCGGCTGGCTCCGGAACTGATAAAGAAAGCTGCCCTGGGGGATTTAACCCATGTGGACGCCGAAATGCTGGTGGCTCTGCAGCCACAGGTCGTGTTTGTCACGAACTACGCACCACAGGAGATGATCGATAAGATAAGCCACCTCGGCATTCCGGTAGTGGCGATTTCTCTGCGTCATGATACCGCTGCTGAACAGACCAAAATGAATCCGACGATGGCAGATGAAGAGCGGGCTTACGATCGGGGTCTGTGTGAAGGTATTACGCTTATCGGCGATATCGTTAACAAGCCGGAAGAGGCGAAGGCGCTGATTGCGGCAACGGATGAAGGGCGTAAAAAGGTCAGCGATCGTCTGCAGGCTATTCCTGAAAATCAGCGTGTTCGCGCCTATATGGCGAACCCGGATTTGACCACCTACGGTTCCGGTAAATATACCGGTCTGATGATGGCGCATGCGGGGGCGCTGAATGTGGCGGCTGCCACGATTAAAGGCTTCAAACCGGTGGCTATGGAACAGGTGATTGCCTGGAACCCGCAGGTGATCTTCGTACAGGATCGCTATCCGAAAGTGGTCGATGAGATCCTGCAAAGCCCACAGTGGCAGGTGATTGATGCGGTGAAACATCACCGCGTATACCTGATGCCGGACTACGCCAAAGCCTGGGGCTACCCGATGCCGGAAGCGATGGGCATCGGTGAATTGTGGATGGCGAAAAAGCTCTATCCACAGAAGTTTCAGGATATTGATATGCGTAAAGAAGCCAATGACTGGTATCAGCGTTTTTATCGTACTGATTATCAGGGGATTAACTGATGCGCATCCTGGCTGCGGGGAGTTTACGCGCTGCCTGGGGACCGCTGATGGCGTGTTTTCAGACGCAAGAAAGGCGGGATATATCCTGCGATTTTGGTCCTGCGGGGTTGCTGCGTGAGCGGATTGAAGAGGGGGAGCCGTGCGACTTTTTTGCCTCGGCAAATCTGGTGCATCCACAGACGCTGTTGAATGCCGGGCGCGCGCTGTTTATCGCGCCATTCACCACCAATCGCCTGTGCCTGACTGTGCGAAAGGCGGTTGTGCGGGAAGAGGATGACTGGGAGTCACTGCTGACGCGCCCGGATTTGCGGATGGGTACTTCGACGGCGGGATGCGATCCCTCTGGCGATTACACCCAACAACTCTTTTCACTCATGGGCGAGGCAGGAGAACGAGCCCGGAAGCGCGCGGTGGCGTTAGTCGGCGGCAGGGACACATTAGCTCTTCCGGCGGGCAGGCTGGCTGCAGAGTGGTTAATCAACAACGACTACACCGATATCTTTATCGGCTACGCCAGCTATGCGCCCAGATTGCGTGAGATTGATACGCTAAAAATCATGGCGATACCGGAGCCTTATAACCCAGTTGTACAGTACGGTTTTGCGTGTTTGAGTGAACGGGGTAAGCCGTTTTCAGACTTTCTGCTTTCACCACAAGCCGGGGAAATCCTCATGCAACACGGATTTCGGTAAATGCCAGATGTGCAAGGACAAACTTGTCGGCCTGATAAGCAAAGCGCCATCAGGCAATCTCATGCCGGACGGCGACGTAAACGCCTTATCCGGCATTCTGGTTTAGCTCTGACGCTTGTCTTCGGTCTGTGTGTCAAAGTCGCTGGCGTCATGGCGTTCATGAAGCTGTTCGTTCAGCGGTCCGTGGGTGCGGTTGACAATCCGCCCGCGTTTCACTGCCGGGCGCTCAGCAATCTCTTTCGCCCAACGCTGTACGTGTTGATAACTGCCCGCATCCAGGAACTCCGCTGCATCATAAACGTTACCTAACACAACGTTGCCGAACCACGGCCAGATAGCCATATCGGCAATGGTGTATTCATCCCCCGCGACATATTGGTGATGCGCTAACTGCTTATCCAGTACATCCAGCAGACGTTTAGCTTCCATGGTGAAACGATTGATGGCGTACTCAATTTTCACTGGCGCATAGTGATAAAAATGACCGAAACCACCGCCGAGGAACGGCGCCGCGCCCTGGAGCCAGAACAGCCAGTTCAGGGTTTCAGTGCGTTTTGCCAGATCCTGCGGTAGGAAATAGCCAAACTTTTCCGCCAGATAAAGCAGGATAGAGCCCGATTCGAACACGCGGCAAGGCGGGGTCAGCGAATAATCGCATAACGCCGGGATCTTCGAATTTGGATTGACCTCGACAAAACCGCTGGAGAATTGATCGCCTTCGCCAATGCGAATGAGCCATGCGTCATATTCTGCTCCGGTTACGCCCTGCGCCAGTAGCTCTTCCAGCAGGATTGTCACTTTCTGGCCGTTAGGCGTTCCCAGGGAGTAGAGCTGTAGCGGATGTTGGCCAACAGGCAGCGTTTTTTCATGGGTTGGGCCAGAGACCGGGCGATTGATATTGGCGAACGCGCCGCCGTTGGATTTTTCCCACGTCCAGACTTTCGCGGGCTGATAAGTGTTATCGGACATGTTGACCTGCCTTCTGAGGAGTTGTGTTGAAGCAGTGTAGCAGTTCAGCACGTCCGCATTTAACCGATTGGGACATTAAGATAGCCACCGATTGTGAATTTTTCGCCACTGAACGCCATCCGCTTCGTTGAGGTGTATGATAAGTCGACCTCTGTCCGGTTAGTGTCGCAGAGCAGGCAATCAGAGCGAAAAATTCACGCCAGGCTGCTCAGGCTGTATTGTTTTGAGGTAAGGTGCATGAGCAAAGGAACGACCAGTCAGGATGCCCCTTTCGGGACATTATTGGGCTACGCCCCCGGTGGCGTGGCGATCTACTCTTCAGATTACAGCTCCCTCGACCCACGGGACTACGATGATGATGCTGCTTTTCGCAGCTACATTGACGACGAATATATGGGCCACAAATGGCAGTGCGTTGAGTTCGCCCGCCGTTTTCTCTTTCTTAATTATGGTGTTGTGTTCACTGATGTTGGAATGGCGTGGGAAATCTTCTCGCTGCGCTTCCTGCGTGAAGTGGTGAATGACAACATCCTGCCGTTACAGGCTTTTCCTAATGGTTCTCCCCGGGCGCCGGTCGCGGGCGCACTGCTGATCTGGCAAAAAGGCGGTGAGTTCAAAGACACTGGCCATGTGGCGATCATTACTCAGCTATTGGGCACCAAAGTTCGCATTGCTGAACAGAACGTGATCCACACACCGCTTCCCCCGGGTCAGCAGTGGACCCGTGAACTGGAGTTGGTGATAGAGAACGGGTGCTATACCCTTCGAGACACCTTTGATGACACCACCATTCTGGGCTGGATGATCCAAACGGATGATACGAGCTATAGCCTGCCGCAACCTGAGATCGCCAACGACGCGTTGAAGATCCGTGGTGCGCGTCTGGAAGACACAGGGCAGTTTGACGGTAAATGGCTCAATGAACTGGATCCGCTGCAGAAAGCCTATGTGCAGGCGAACGGTCATGTGATCAATCAGGATCCGCACCAGTATTTCACCATTACTGAGAGCGCAGAGCAGGAGCTGATCAAAGCGACCAATGAGTTACATTTGATGTACCTGCATGCGACTGACAAAGTGCTGAAAGATGACAACCTGCTGGCACTGTTTGATATCCCGAAAATCCTCTGGCCGCGTTTGCGGCTCTCCTGGCAACGTCGTCGCCACCATATGATCACCGGTCGTATGGATTTTTGCATGGATGAACGTGGGCTGAAGGTATACGAATACAACGCTGATTCCGCGTCGTGTCATACCGAGGCCGGTTTGATCCTCGAAAGATGGGCAGAGCAGGGCTATAAAGGGACGGGGCATAATCCGGCGGAGGGGTTGATCAACGAACTGGCGGGAGCCTGGAAGCACAGCCATGCGCGTCCTTTTGTGCATATCATGCAGGATAAGGATATTGAGGAGAACTATCATGCGCAGTTTATGCAGCAAGCGCTGCATCAGGCGGGGTTTGAAAGCAAGATCCTGCGTGGTCTGGATGAACTGCGTTGGGATGATGCCGGTCAGTTGATTGATGGCGATAATCGGTTGGTGAACTGTGTCTGGAAAACCTGGGCGTGGGAAACGGCCATTGAACAGGTGCGTGAGGTCAGTGAAACCGAATACGCTGCGGTACCGATCCGCACCGGACATACCCATCAGGAAGTTCGACTGATTGATGTGCTACTGCGCCCGGAAGTTTTAGTCTTCGAGCCGTTGTGGACAATGATTCCCGGCAACAAAGCTATCCTGCCGATTCTGTGGCAACTGTTCCCACATCATCGCTATCTGCTTGATACAGATTTCACTGTTAACGATGAACTGGTACAGACAGGATATGCGGTGAAGCCGATCGCAGGCCGCTGTGGCAGCAACATCGATTTGGTCAGTCATCAGGAAGAGCTACTGGATAAAACCAGCGGCAAATTTGCAGAGCAGAAGAACATTTACCAGCAGCTTTGGTGTCTGCCAAACGTAGCGGGTAAGTACATTCAGGTCTGTACGTTCACCGTTGGTGGCAACTATGGCGGCACCTGCCTGCGTGGCGACGAATCACTGGTGATTAAGAAAGAGAGCGATATAGAACCCTTGATCGTTGTGAAGGCATAGTTTCGCGTTTTAAGAGAAATCAGCGGTGGTTGTTTGCCGCCGCTGATTCATAAAGGTGGTTTCAATCTCAACACGCGAAAAACGACCTCCTGGTGGGCATGTTGATGTGGCATTCCCAATCCCGGAATAGCATCCCCCTTGAAATTACGGAATTTAGTGTTGAGTGGCGATATATTTAACTGAAGTTATACGCTGATTTTCATTGAGTCACTGATATCCGAGCGATGGGGCGTAAATTATTTCAATTTTTCAGTTAATTTAATTAAGGCAATACTACTTTCAGAGTGTTTTCGCATCATGTGCTGTGTTATTTTTGAGCAAAAAATAAAAAGTGTGATATTATTCCCATCATGAAAAGTGATTGGTCAAGACCTTCAGCCACCTAATTCAATATATAACGACATGAGTTAACAAGACGTTCTCATACTGTTGTACCCTCATATAAAAATATTCCTGATAAATAAAATAACGCCCGGCAATACTGAGTTTGTTTTTAATTATGGATTGGTCAAGCGTATTTGATTATGTTAATTTATATTGTTTATCAGGTATAAATAATATCATTTGAAAAGTAACATCACTTTCTATTTACTAACAGTCAACAGACAGGTATTAGCAATGCATTTTATTAAACTGGTTGCAGCTTTTTTATTTGTTATTTCTGGCAGTGTATTGGCAGCAGATTTTACGGTGACTCCGGCGGTAGTTAAAACGACTAAAATTTATCAGAGTGGAGCAGCTACCCATATGCAAAGCGCTTCTCGCCATACGGCAACTGTCGAGCAGGGGGGCGTAAATAACCGTGTCTCGATTACTCAGGTAAATGCAGGGAATACGGCAGATATCAAGCAAAATGGTAATAATAATAGCCTGTCGATCTCCCAGAATGGTGGAAATGATATGGCTGATGTGCAACAGGATATCGCAACCTCAAACAGTGATATTACCATTAATCAGGGGTCTATGGATTTAGGTACTGATTCTCGTGATGCAAGAACAGTTCACGTTCAACAAATCGGTGCGACAGGCAGTTCCGTGAATATTACTCAAAATACAGCAGCTTCAGCATATGTGAGTCAAAGTGGTTCACAAAATAACGTCACTATTGTGCAGCGCTGATCAGCATTTCCTGCCTGGTATACCGTGAGTTGCAATGGTGTGGCGGGGTAAAAAAATCATGATTTTTTAAGAAACGGCGGTTGTTAGTGTCTTTATGGCGGTACGCTATACATCATGGCAATCCGACGTTTCACATACGGGTAGGGCATGCACTGGTTTATCCTGCTTGCCCTATTTTTCTTTTTAACTTACGATCAGACTCGTGTGGAGAAAAATACTTTAAAGGATTGCTATGAAAATTATAAGTGTCGCTTTTTTGCTGCTTTCATTTCCTGCCATAGCTAAAGATCAAATACTCACACTGCCAGAACTGCAAACTCTATACGATAAATTAAACATCTCGACTTTTCGAAGTTCTCTGATGCCAAAGAGAACGAAAGAAATGGTCTATTTACGTCAGGCAGGGCTCCCTGCTCCTGAGTATTTTAGTAATGGGTTCTCGCTGGAGAATAATGACTGGATCTATACATTTAGCGTTATAGAGAAAAAAGACAAGAACAGAGACGGTGTTGTTGATTACACCATCTGTTTCTCGGATAAGTCGAAAACAGGAACATATCATTCAGTCCAGCCAATGTTAATTTCACCATTAGGTATCGATGGTCAATTCATCGCACTGTCATTCACCGTGGATGGATGTTGATCTCAGGATGTGAGCAAGTCTCTTGAATGCCCATACAACGCATTGATTATCCGTTTCAGCTTGCCATGATCGTATTCCATCCCGTTGTTCCAGCACTGAATATGATGAAATGATCTTATCTTACCCGCCAATAGTGGACACAGGACTCAATGAGTAAACTCTCAATCAGAGGCGGCTCATGGCAAACCCGTATCAACCAATAAGTCCCCCTAAAAGCAGCACCTGCCAGAGTTTCGTCAGGAAACTCGCGAAGCGCATGAGTGTTGTCGCCGCAGCCCGTCAACTTAGTCTGTATGAATCTCAGCCGGAACAGTTTGAAAACCTGAGCCTCGCAGAGGACTGTGTCCACATTGCGCAGGCAGGATCGCTCACTCAAACTTCACCGGCGTGTGCAGAGGTGTAATCTTAACGTTCCCTGAGTGCTTCTCCGACTTTATTCAGCGGTTTGATGAGGTAATCCAGAACGGTTCTGTTACCTGTCTTGATATCGACGGTTGCAACCATACCAGGGAATATAGGGAAATGTTCCTTTTTACGATTTTCAAGATAATTCGCTTTTGTGCGAATATAGACACGATAATAATAAACATCACGTCTGACGTCGTCCTGAATTGTATCAGGAGAAATCATCGTTACTTCCCCCGGCAATCCACCATAGATGGAATAATCGTACGCGCTGACTTTTACGGTGGCCTGTTGTCCTGGGTGGATAAATGCCACATCACGTGGTGATATACGAGCTTCAATCAGCATCTGATCATTGATCGGCACTAATGTCAGTAACTTGCCGTTAGGTGGGAGGACGCCGCCAACGGTGGTGACTTCTATATTTTTTACCACACCCCGAACCGGGGAATAGAGCTTCATGCGTGTCAGTGAATCTTCACGACCCCGCATCACGGGTCTCAGCGCTTCCACCTCTTCATTCGCACGGGTTAGCTCTTCGCGGGCACGGACAAAAAACTGGGATTTAAGGTCTAAGGCTTTATTTTGCATATCGTTTAGCTGGCTCTTAAGGCGCAGAACTTCAACACTGCTCGCGGCCCCCTGCCTGACCAACGGTTCAGTCATGTTCAATTGTTGCCTGACCAGGCTGATGCCTTCTTTTAATCCGCTCACCCCCTCTTCAAGCGCTGCTTTTCGCGTGTTATACAGATCGGTTTCTGTTTTGATCAGCACGGCATCGTCAGCCACTTCAGCCGGAAAAATTAACGCGTGGCTATTCACTTCTGCGTCAAGACGTGCGGCGCGTGCGATACCCGCCTTCAGGCGAGAAGCACTCTCTTTAACGCTGGATTCCGTTTTGGTTCTGTCCAGTTCAGCCAACAATTGTCCACGTTCAACAATATCGCCTTCACGGATGTTCAGTTGATAAATGATGCCACCTTCTAAAGATTGCACGACTTGTTCACGTGAAGAAGGGACAACTTTACCACTTCCCGTGCTGACCTCATCCAGGGTGAAAAATTTTGCCCACAAAAGAAAACCGGCCAGCATGATGAAAATTGTCCATACCAGCAATGTTGAGCGCCCCAGCTTCGGCTGAGTCATCAAATCCTGAGAGACGGCAGAAGATTGCGCCATTATTTTTTTCCTCCCCGCAGAGCAACATTGCTGGCTGCCGCGGCAGACAACTGCGATTGATTCAGTACTTTCTCTTTGCTGTCATCAATGATGACGCGACCATTATCAATGACAATAATGCGGTCAACCATGCGCAGTAGTGCCAGGCGATGTGTTGCAACAATGAGTGTGCGATGCCCTAACCAATATGTCAGTTGATCGATAACATGCTGCTCGCATACCTCATCCATGGCTGCCGTCGGTTCATCCAGCAGCAAGACTTCGGGCTGACAAAGCAGCGTTCTGGCCAGTAACAATGCCTGACGCTGGCCGCCGGATAATCCGTAACCGCCTTCCATAATCATGTAGTTCAAACCATTTTTTTGGCGTTGAACAAAAGGCAGGGCTCCACTTATCTGCAAAGCCTGGTGAATTTCTTCATCTGTTGCTTGCGGGCGTCCCATCGTCAGGTTTTCGTAAATCGACCCAAAAAAGAGGTGGGCATTTTGGTTCAGGTAGCCAACGTCACGACGAACATCGGCAGGATCAAGGTGACGCATGGAAATATTGTCCATAAGTAGTTCACCCTGCTGAATGGTCTGCATTCCCGATAGTATCTGCAGTAATGTGGATTTTCCCGCACCGTTTTTTCCAAGAATGGCGATACGTTCTCCTGCATTAATATTCAGCTTAGAAATTGCAATGTCAGGAATTTTGGTCTCTTCATCGTAATAAAATACTGCGTCCTGTAATTGATAGTGTCCCTGAAGAAGAGGCTTATGAACAAACTTATTACTTTCTTCCTGATCGACAGGACGACGCATTAATTCGTCCAGCCCTTTTCTCGCGACTTTTGCCTGCTGCCAACGTGCAAGGACTCCCGAAATTTGCGCCAGGGGGGCAATCGCCCTTGAGGCCAGCATGGATGTACCTACCAGCGCCCCTGTTGTCATATCACCTTTTATGACCAGGAAGCTACCGACCAGCAACACAACAGCATAGACAATGGACTGAACTTCCTGGGTCCAGGTCATCAAAAGACTGGTCAGAAAGCGTTGTCGCATCCCGATGGATGAAGAAACATTATTGGAGTGATTCCACTGATTTTGAAAACGTTGCTCGGCGCGCAGAAGTTTAATATCTTCAATACATTGAACGGATTCAACAAGAACCGCATTACGGATGGCGGACTCTCGCATCCCTTCGCTGGATAATTTTGAAAGCGGAAATTGAATTATAATCCCAGGGATGATTAATAACGGTAGGGCTGTTAACACAACATAAGCAAGCGGACCGCCAATATTCCAGATAATAGCAAAAAATAAAAAGAAGAAGGGAAGATCGGTAACGGTACTGATCGTCGTTGAGGTAATTAAATCACGTACGGATTCCAGTTCGCGGATTTGTGAAATAAACGATCCAGTTGATTTTGACCGCGCACTATTTTTGATGCGTAATGCATGACCAAAAACCTGATCGGATATTCTTAAGTCTGCTCTCTTACCGATAACATCGGCGATATGAACACGAATAATTCGCATCATAAATTCGAAACCCAGAGCTAATAAAACACCGAAAAAAAGAACCCAGAGTGTCGGTTCCGACTGTGCCGGTACAACCCGATCATACACTTGCATGGAGAACAGGGTTCCAGCCAGTGCCAACACGTTTGCTACGAGCGCTGCTACAAAAATATCAAAATAGCGTGACCAGTCCCGCAATGCCAGTTTCCAGAACCAGTTACTGCGATAAGGCTTAATATAGTTGTCAACGCGTGCATCAGGGATGGACGTTAGCGGGCGGAGAATGGCGACTCTTTTAATTCTGGACGCGATTTCCTGTGCACTAAAATTACTTTCCAGACTATTGTCTTCATCAAAAATGATACTGACGTTTCCCTGATTATCCATTTTGGTCAGAACGCCAACTTGCCCCTCTGAAAACTCAACCACAAGCGGCATACGCCAGGGATCAAGCATTTTGGGTTTGAAGGCGGTCAGATGGATAGCCAGACTTAACTGGCGTGCCATATTTTCCAGCGTTGAACCGATGGCGTGACTCTTATCCCACTGCATTGCCACTCTGGCATTTTCTTCTGAATAATCCAGGCGGTAATGTCTTGCGACAAAAACCATTGCAGTGAGCCAGGACTCGACCAGGCTAGTGTGTTGATTCATTAGTGGAACCTTTTACTGTTTGAGGCAAAAGGCGTTTCCTGCCCGGAACGCTCTTTTTGAGTCGGGGTGACTGTATTTGATTAATTGACAATACATATTAATGTGTCGGTGGTGCTTTTACTATTCTTCAGGAGCGTAATGTTATTTTATAGAAACACTGAACAATATTTTTTTATGGTCTTTTTTTGGACTCTTTAGGTTCGTTAATTGTCTATTTTTGGACTCTCCATTGTTTGAGATTCGCCAACAGAGAATGTCTAATAAACGTTAATCATCGGCACAAGCCCTGCATCGACATATCATTACCTGATAACTGCATTTGTTTTTTAAAGGTTGCATTGAGGGGTTAATGTCGGTAATAAATTCATGTTGGAAATCTTTAGTGAAGAATATTAAAGTGAAAACTGGGTGGATTATCTTTAAGGCTATTAAAGATAATTTCACACTTGCAACATTTACATTATGTCTGGTGCTGACATGCAGAGCGCATGCCGCTTCTTTGCCATCTGACGAGTGCCTGCCTGACTGCACCTCCTCCGCGAGTCATCAGCCCAAATCCGCCTCAATATCCCTGCAGGACAGCATCGTTTCAGCCATCAGCATAAGCCCTGAAATGGCAGAAATTAGGGCGACCATGGATGTTGATACGGCAAAGATAAGCGAGAGTAAGGGCGCATGGTTGCCACAGGTGTTTGTTAATGGCGCCAGCCGCGATCTTGTGTCCAGTGACAACCAGGATACTGAAAGTTATGGCGTGAGTGTTTCTCAGCTACTTTATGATTTTGGACGAACCACAAATACCATTAAACAGGCTGAGACGACAGCGGCTGCGGACACCTTTAGACTGCAGGCATCATTAAATACCATCGCCGAAAAAGTGACCTTGCTCTATGTAAGAGCAAACCGTTATCAGAAGCTTATTCAGGTTGCGGAAGAAAATATCGCTTCATTACGAAGCGTTGAAAAAATGGCTACATTGCGTGCTGGCGCGGGGTTGAGTTCATCCTCCGATGTCCTTCAGGCCCAGACCCGCGCCATTGCCATGCAGACCTCGCTGGAAGAGTTTCGTTATCAGCATGTGCTGGCGATGCGTCAACTGGCCATCCTGACCGGCATTAATGCTGTGAGCCTTTCATCGATACCCGAGGTATTTAATACCCCTCTTGTCCCTTTCAATACTGACGACTACGACACGTTGCCTGCGGTAAAAGCGGCACTAACAGACAAAAAATCTGCCGAATATGGCGTCGACCGCGCCAAAGCAGGGCACATGCCGTCCGTTTCTCTTCGCGCCGATCACTCCTATGGTCAGAACGGCTCTTCTTCAGAGTCTTCCTGGGATGACCACATAACGGTAAACGTGAGCGTCCCTCTCTATCAGGGAGGCATTGTTTCTTCTCAGATTGAGCAGGCACAAGGTGATGTGTTGGGCGCGGAAGCCCGAGTTAATCAGGAAAAAATGGACGCAAAACAACGTATTGACAGCTTTCACGATGACTGGGTAGGTGCTATCGCACGCAAAACGAATAGCGAACAACAGTTGAAAGCGGCCCTGAAGACTCGGGAAGTTTACCGTAATGAATACACATTGAACGCGCGCAGTCTGAACGATCTGCTCAGCGTGGAGCAGGATGTCTTTCAGGCCGAACAGGCGGTGACCTCAGCCACTTTCGACGTTGAACAAGCCGCTGTTTCTTACTCAATCAACACAAATACCTTGCTCAAACAACTGCGTATTGAGCCCTAAGGGCTCGTACCGTTTGAACTCAGCACAGAATTCGGAAAATGAATATGATGAAAACCTCACCTGCAATGGCTAAACATCTCGTTGATATTGTACCGCGTAATGGCGCGAAAGTGACCCATTTCGAAGGAGGCAGGGACATCACCCTGGCAGTATCGCCTAACAGCATTGTGCTGGTTCATGCTTTATCCGGGGCTGTGTTGCGTTATGAGCGTCGCGGCAGCGACCTGCTCATTTATCTTGAAGATGGTTCTGTCATTGAGTGTCGGGACTACTTTGCGTCTGAAGATAACCGACTGGCTTTTGAGTCTCAGAATGCCGAATTTGAGCAGATTGTTTTCAAAACGGATGTCCCAGATTCCGTTACAGGGAATCTCACATTACCGTCTGAAACGGAGACTATTCAGGGCTTATCGCCCCTGATGGAAACGGGACATAGTGGCATCGACCCCATGTGGTTGTGGGGTGGTTTGGGGCTTCTGGCTGGCGGCGCGGTCGGGGTTGCGGCTGGAGGCGGTAGTGGCGGCGGTGGTGGTGACAGCAGTGATAATCATCATGAAGATCCGGACAATGGCGGCACGAGTAAGGCTTACCTGATTGAGGTTAATTCGGTTGAACATGGCGGTATCATCAATGCGGAGCTCTCGCATCAGCCGCTGACTCTTAATGGCACCAGCGACTTAGCCGCAGGTACCCCTATTGTCGTGACAGTCAACGGTAAGGACTATCGCTGCGTGTCGGGTGCGGATGGATCGTGGTGTGTCACGCTTTCTGCTGCGGATGTCAGTGCTATCTCTGATGGGCTTTGTACTGTCAGCGTACATGCATTCGACGCGCAGAATTCCAGTACAGTGATCGCACAGACGGGAACCTCTTTTGTGGTTGATACCTGTCTACCAGTGATTACGTTCAAAGGTATCGGCGACAATATTTTAAACGCGCAAGAGATCCATCAGGGACAAACGCTCTCAGGGAGCGTAGCTGGCGCGCGACCAGACGATATTCTGGTTCTTACACTCAATGGACATACCTATCAGGCGGTGATTCAGGACGACCTGAGCTGGGCGATTGTTCTTCCTGCAGCGGATCTTGCCACGTTGGCTGAAGGCAACCAGTCCTATACCGCCAGCGTAGTCAACTACTGCGGAAACTGTGGTGAGGGCGCAGGTTCCTTTATGATTGACACGCTGGCGCCTTCCGTGGCGATTGACAGTATCACTGCGGATAACATCATCAACAAAAATGAACATCAGCAGGCGCAAGTCATCAGCGGTACAACTTCTGGTGCAATGGTTGGCGACAGTATTCGTGTCACAATTGGCAGTAAAACATACACAACCACGGTAGATGCCAACGGCAAGTGGCAAGTGGGGGTCCCCGCCGAGGATATGCAGGCGTTTGCTGAGGGGAAAATTACCCTCAGCGCCACCGTGACGGATGCTGCAGGTAACACTCGCACGGCAACCCATGATGTACAGGTCGATTTGATGGGACCCGCTGTCACCATCGATCCCCTGGCCACAGATGACATCATTGATGCTATTGAAAAACAGGAACCACTGACCATCAGTGGTTCCTGCGGGACGGACGTCATCGGTGTTACGCTTCTGATCGGGGGGGCAGTCTATACCGCCACGGTAAGCGGAAATACCTGGTCGGTTACGTTGAGCGCAGCCCAAACCGCCGCGCTGCCTTCCGGCGATCTGATCGTTGTTGCCACAGCAACCGACAGTACAGAGAACAGCACCGTCTCCTCCCGTTTGCTGCATGTTGACAGTTTCATTACCCCAGCCATCTCTATTGATACCTTTGCGGGTGACAATATCCTCAACGCCTCCGAGGCTGGAGAGAGTCAGGTGCTGTCCGGTCAAGTGTTCAACGCGAAGGCTGGCGATATCGTAACGGTGAAAATCGGCGCGCGTGAGTACACCACTACAGTGACGGAAAGCGCACAAGGTGCGCTGGTTTGGACGATTTCCATTCCTTCCGCTGATTTGTCGGCGCTGTCCCAGGGTACTCAGATTATTCAGGCCTCCATCACCAACAGCAGTGATATTACTGCACAGAGTTCCCTCACGCTAACAGTAGACACCACCCGACCAACGGTCACCCTTAACACGGTAGCCAGCGATGACATCATCAACGCCACGGAACACGCAACTGCCCAGATTATCAGTGGTTCGTCGACGAATGCGCCAGCCGGTTCATTGGTGACAGTTCACCTGAACGGTAAAGATTACACCACCACTACCAAAGCTGACGGCACATGGAGCGTGGGTCTCCCGGCGAAAGACATCACCGCACTGGCGGATGGCATGCAGGTTATCACGGTGGATATCGTCAACCCTGTGGGTAATATTGGGCAGGGTTCACATGACATCACCATTGATTTGACCGGGCCGGCCGTCACTATCAGCACGGTTTCTGGCGATGATGTGATTGATGCGGTGGAAAAAGAACAGACTCTGACGATTAATGGCACCTGCGAAGCGGGTACGGTTACCGTCAAGGTGATTATTGCGGGTATTTCACATGATGCAGTCGTGGATGGCACGACCTGGTCAGTGGCGCTCAATCCAGGCGAAATCGGTGCAATACCGACCGGGGATATCACCATTTTTGCAGTGGCAACTGATGCTGTGGGCAACAGCACAAACGCTACGCCGCATCCTGTGCAGGTGGATAATGACACCGCGCCGGCGATTGTTATCCACCCTGTTGCGACGGATAACAGTATTAATGCGACAGAAGCGGCCAGTGATTTAATTATCACGGGGCAGGTGATTAATGCCACGCCGGGCAATACCGTAGAAGTCACTTTCAATGGCACAAAATATACCACGACGGTAAACGCTGACTTTACCTGGTCGGTCACGGTTCCGAAGACCGACTTAGCCTTACTGACAGAGGGCAGCACCGTCAGTGTCAGTGCTCAGGTTACGGCCAGTAATGGCGCGACCGGACAAAGCCAGCCCTGCAATGTTACGGTGGATATCAGTGCCCCGGTCATTACGATTGATAAATTTGCCAGCGATGATGTGATTAACAGCGCTGAGCACGGTGTGGCGCAGATTATCAGCGGAAGCGCGACAGGCGCGATGGCCGGTGCCATTGTGACGGTGACGCTGAATGGCAAGACGTATACCACGACGCTGGATGCCAGCGGAAACTGGCGTGTGGGCGTACCGGCTGCGGATATGGCGCTGCTGGCCGACAGCGGTAGCATTACGGCGGCTGTCAGCGATGTGGCGGGAAACAGCGGCAGCGCGACGCATAACATTACGACAGACCTGGCCGGTCCAGCGTTGACGGTCAATACTGTCACGGCGGACGATACCGTCAACGCGGCGGAGAAAGGGGCTGACCTGACGCTGAGCGGTACCTGCGGTACTGACGTCGCCAGCATCAACGTGATGCTTAATGGCAAAGAATATACCGCGACCGTCAGCAACGGCAGCTGGTCCGTCACGGTTCCGGCGGCTGATGTGGCGAAACTGCCGGAAGGCGGCCTGACGCTGACGGCCACGGCGACGGATGCGGCGGGTAACAGCACGACGGCAACGCATGCGTTCAGCGTGGACAGCCGGAACCCGGTTATCACCATTGATGCGCTGGGTGATGACATTCTCAATGCTGCCGAAGTGGCGGCAGACCAGACCCTGAGCGGTAACGTGACCGGTGCTGCGGAAGGCGACCGCGTCATCATTACGCTGAACGGCAAAACCTATACTGCCACGGTGACGGCAGATATGCGCTGGGCAGTCACGGTGCCGGCAGCGGACCTGGCGGCGCTG
>NZ_NRDO01000060.1 GCF_010231475.1 Citrobacter sp. NCU1
CTGAGATACCAGGCCAACAGTATTAAATCAAGGCGCGTAATCTCGTATCTGACATTAGCGGAGAATGTCCTGAGACACTCTCCGCTGATATTAAAGCGAACGGCACTGAATGCCGTTCTTGACCACCTCGCCAGAACCTATCGAAATATGGTGCTGGTTTATTAGCGCTGATTTGTGGGGATCCCTCAGCGCTTCGGCGGTTTTTTTTACGGCTGTTGTCCGGACAGCCTAAAAGTGGGGTGCTAAAAACAAAAATGCCCGCAAAGCGGGCACCATGTCTGACAGAGAAATCGTTCTTTTAATTTACCGGCGGCAATCGACGATAAAGTTCGATCATATCCCCCGCCAGATCCTGAATCACCATAGCGTTCATCAGATGGTCCTGGGAGTGAACGGTGATCAGATTCACCGGTAATTTTCCCGTACCTTCATCAATACCGATAAGCTGCGTCTGGATTTTATGCGCCAGTTTGACGTAATCGCGTGACTCTTCCATCGCTTGCTCAGCACCTGCAAAATCGCTTTTACGAGCGAGTTGCAGTGCGGTCAATGCTGAACTGCGTGCGGCGCCTGCATTAACCAGTAGCTCCATGATGATCGTTTCTAACTCTTCCATGTCTTACTCCATAAGCTTAAGGGCTTTCTCCAGCACGACATCGCCTTTCATCATGCCGTAATCCATCATATCAATCACCGCGACTTTCTTACCTAATGGGTCGGCAAGTGCCTGAAGTTTTGCCTGCTCGTACTTCACCTGTGGGCCAAGCAGGACAATATCCGCCGCAGCAATATTCTCTTTGAATTCAGCAACAGGAACTGCCTTGATATTGACCTCAACGCCTTTTTTATGAGCGGCGTCTTTCATTCGTTGTACCAACATACTGGTGGACATACCGGCAGCACAGCATAAAACGATATTCTTCATAATTGGCTCTCACAATTTCCCAGGTCATTCATCTTTAGTCCCTGACAGGGGAGAGAACAACTGTCTTAAAGTGAATGTGTGTAAAGCATCACAAAGATACGCCATAAAAACTGAAACCGGTTACGGTCAGGCGGGGAGCATCAAAAAGGCCCGTCGCGACGGGCCTGGGTGCTTTAGGAACTTTACAGATGAGGCGTTGGCAGGATACGGTTTTTCCCCTGTTGCTTGGCGCGATAGAGCGCTTCATCGGCACCGATGATTAACTGCTCCAGCGATTCCATATTCCATTCTTTCATCCCCGCGCTGAAGGTGACGACCAGATTCTCTTCGCGCCAGGTTCTCTGCTCTACGATCGTGCGCCATTGTTCAAGCAACGTGAAAGCCTCATGAGCATGGCCGCCTGCAAAGAGAACAGCAAATTCTTCACCTCCATAACGGTAAAGCGAAATAGAATTGCGCTGCAATACCTGGATGCCTTCACGCGCCACGTTACGCAGCACAATGTCGCCGCTCAGATGTCCCCATGTGTCGTTGATCGATTTAAAATTATCAATGTCCACCAGCGCCAGGGTGAAAGGCTGGTGATCGTTCATCAGCGCGGCAATGTCATTGTCAAATGCACGGCGGTTTTTGCAGCCCGTCAGTGCGTCAATTGTCGCCTGGCGGACATAAGCCATCTCACGCTCTTTATTTAACTCGATGGCCTTACTAAGCATGGCTTCCAGGCGGGGCGCCCGGTTGACATCCCCTGTCTTGATCGCGTTGATGATGTTCATCAATACCGTCCGGGAGGTATGCCGTAGATAAAGCCCAAACAGCACGACCATCATGGCGGCCAGCGCGAATCCCCAGGACACAATATTGGTTTCGTGGCGAGTGAGATCCATCAGCATGTTGTCAGACACCCGAAAAACGACAAACCAGTCTGGATTGGTAAACGAGTAGTAGTAGTACCAGACACTACTTTTTGAATCGAAAACATACCCTTCGCCACTGGTCATCCTGTCCATCATTTTTTCACTGACATACTGTTTAAATAACGCGCCAGTATCCGGATGTAGAACAACTTTCCCGTCACGGTCAGCGACAAAAAACTCCCCCTGAACAGGGGCAACCATCTGGCGCAGGGTATAACTCATTGACGTGAGATCAAGATGAAACGCGATACTGCCTTTCAGTTTGCCTTCAGGCGAAATGACCGGCTTGTAGATGGCCACCGTTGGGTAATGGGTGAAGTAATCCATATGAGGATTTGTATAGTGGCTGAATGTACTGGCTTTTGCCTGATGTACAAACCACGGACGCGTTTTGGCATCGAATGCTTTGCTATTTTCATCGGTTAACACTTCCGGGGCTCGCAGGTAGTTGCCCTGAGTATCCGCCAGCGAAATGGAAGAGACGGTTGGCATCAGCGTCTGTAACTGCATGAGCAACCTCAGACCTTCCTCTGGGTTGATATTCACCGTTTCATTTAGCTTGTCCTCACGAGAAAAGAAGGTCGCCGCACGCGCGAGGATATAGTCGTTTTCGCGTAGTAACGACTCCGTATAGTTAACCGCAAGGTTATGCGTAAAGTTATGGTTAATGTTGTGGTAATCCTCCAGGAAATCTTTTCGCTGGGTGAAGGTGATGAAAATTGCGATCAGAATAAAGCTGAGCAAAATCCCCCCGAAACTCACCAGCATGGGGGTTGTGAAGGAAAGCTGTCTGTTGTGACGTGCCATTAGCTGTGAGTCATCCGTGAAGGTGTAAGTCCTGAAAAGGTGAGTAAAGCCGACAACAAGGTTCCGTACATCAGGACAGAATGTATGCAATTATAGCGGCGAGGGTATAGCTAAAGATGATTTATCTTAAAAACAAATAAGATTATCTCTGCCTATGTCGTAAATAGAATTTTGTGCTACACCGCAGTTTGAGGGCAGGGCGAAAACGAGGAAGAAACATTCCGCCCTGGTCAGCTTCCGTTGCTGACATCTACAACATAAAAAAACGGGAGTCTGAACGCCATCTCCCGTTTTTTACATTACGTACGGACTCGTAAATTATTCAACTGATTACAATCTGATTCACCGCGCTTGCGAGGCGCGTCCCAGATAGCTATCCCAGTCTTTCCAGACTGGCTGCAATCCTTGCGCTGTGAGTGCATTGGCAACGTCTTCAGGACGCCGGGCATCGTGCGGAGAAAACTGCTCCAGCTCAGGATGATCGTCAGCATAACCGCCTGGTTGTGTCTTTGAAAACGCGCTGACATTGTTAATCGCCAGCGGGATAACGTGATCGCGAAACCGCGGCGATTCACGCGTAGAGAGCGACAGTTCAATCTCCGGAGCCAGCAAGCGAAACGCGCAGATGGTTTGTACCAGTTGACGCTCATCCATGATGGACGCTGGCTCAATCCCTCCAGTGCACGGGCGCAGACGTGGGAAAGAAATTGAGTAGCGGCTCTGCCAGTACTGTTTTTGCATCCAGAGCAGATGCTCTGCCACCATATAGCAATCGACCCGCCAGTTGTCAGACAGACCGATCAGCGAACCCAGCCCGATTTTATCGATCCCCGCACGACCCAACCGGTCTGGCGTTTCCAGTCGCCAGAAGAAGTCCTGCTTTTTCCCTTTCAGATGGTGCTGTGCGTACATTGCCTGATGGTAGGTTTCCTGATAGACCATGACGCCATCCAGCCCAAGGGTTTTGAGCTCGGTATACTCTGCCTCTGACAGGGGTTGTACTTCCATTTGTAAAGAGGAGAACTGGCGGCGGATGGCTGGCAGATGGCGGCGAAAGTAGTCCATGCCCACTTTGGCCTGGTGTTCCCCGGTTACCAGCAGCAGGTGCTCAAATCCCAGTGCACGAATAGCTTCACATTCACGGGCGATTTCTTTGTCATCCAGCGTTTTGCGTTTGATGCGATTGCTCATTGAAAAGCCGCAATAGGTGCAGTCATTGGCGCAAAGGTTGGAAAGATAGAGCGGAACGTAAAAACTGACCGTGTTCCCAAACCGCTGGCGGGTAAGGCGTTGTGCCCGTTGCGCCAGCGGCTCCAGGTACGCACTTGCTGCAGGGGAGAGCAGCGCCATCATGTCATCGCGGCCCAGTTGCGTGACATTCAACGCCCGTTCGACGTCGGCAGCCGTTTTGCTGTTGATGCGCAGGCGAATATCGTCCCAGTCTAACTCGCGCCAGCGGTCGGTGAACGTTTTCATGCCGACGTCTCCAGAAATCCTGTCAACGGACTGGTGGGGTGAGCCTGTGCGCTACGTCTTCCCGGAACGGCCTGACGCGCCAGAATGCCCGCTTCCACTGCCAACCGGAATGCCTTCGCCATCATCACCGGATCGTCCGCCACCGCAATCGCTGTGTTAACCAGTACGGCGTCGGCGCCCATTTCCAGCGCTTGTGCGGCGTGGCTGGGAACACCGATCCCCGCGTCGATGACGACCGGGACGGTTGACTGCTGGATAATAATCTCCAGCATGGCGCGGGTTTCCAGCCCCTGATTTGAACCAATTGGCGCACCGAGTGGCATCACGGCGGCACAGCCGACCTCTTCAAGACGTTTGCACAGCACCGGGTCGGCGCCGCAGTAAGGGAGAACCACAAATCCCTGTTTGACCAGCGCCTCGGCGGCTTTCAGCGTTTCTATCGGATCCGGCAGCAACCAGCGGGCGTCGGGGTGAATTTCCAGTTTCAGCCAGTGGGTGCCCAGCGCTTCCCGCGCTAATTGAGCGGCAAAGATGGCCTCTTCCGCCGTTTTGGCGCCGGAGGTATTGGGCAATAGCGTGACGCCCGCTTCCCGTAACGGCGCCAAAATAGCGTCGTTGTGCTGACGCAAGTCAACGCGCTTCATCGCCAGCGTCACAAGCTCGCTGCCGGAGGCACGAATCGCCTCTGCCATTAAGGATGAAGAGGCGAATTTCCCTGTCCCCGTGAACAAATGTGAGTCGAACGTTTTATCTGCAATACGTAACATATCAGCCCCCGGCAATAACCTGAAAAAGCAGGATCTGATCGCCGTCCTGCACAATTTGCTGTTCCCACTGTTCGCGCGGCAGGATCTGTTGATTTAGCGCCAGCGCGGCACCTGGCTTGAGTTGGTCGAGCTGATTTAGCAGGTCGGTGACAGACATTCCCGCTGCGCACTGCATCGGCTCATCATTGAATTGAATCTGCATGTTGCCCTCCACATACCGGACAGTCGCTGGCGCGTCGTAACGTCAGGCTGCGCCACTGGCTGGTTTTAGCGTCAAACAGATGCAGTTTGTCCGTGGGCGTTTCCATGCCATTCAAGAGTTTAATGGCTTCCAGCGCCTGCAATGTGCCCATCACACCGACCACTGGCCCAACGATGCCGGCGTTACGGCAGTTGCGTTCCGGCTCTTCGTCGTCCGGCCACAGGCAGCGGTAACAGCCCTGTTCCCAGGGGGGTGTCAGAACCATCAACTGACCGCCAAAGCCAACGGCGCTGGCGGTAATCAGTGGGGTATTGAGCGCGACGCAGGCGGCGTTGATCGCCTGGCGGGTGGCCATGTTGTCAGTACAATCCAGTACCACATCAGCATTCGCGACCGCGTGTCGAAGCGCATCACCGGTGAGACGTTGCTGTAACGCCACCAGCTCGATATCCGGGTTGAGACGCGCCAGTCGCTGCTTGGTGACCTGCGATTTCGGGCGGGCGATATCATCGGTCGTGAAAAGGATTTGCCGTTGCAGGTTACTCAGATGCACATCGTCATCGTCAGCCAGAACCAGCGTGCCGATACCCGCGCCCGCAAGATAGAGTGCGGCGGGTGAGCCTAACCCGCCTAAACCGATTATCAGCACGTGGCTTGCGAGCAGTTTTTGCTGCCCCTCAATTGCAATATCGCCAAGCAGGATCTGGCGGCTGTAGCGCATAAAGTCACGATCATTCATCGCCAGCTCCTGCAATCTCCAGCAAATGCGCAGTGGCCGCACGCCAGTCTGTTGCCTGAGTAATCGCGCTGACGACGGCAATACTGCCGACACCCGTTGCCAGTACTGCAGGCGCGCGCTCGAGGCTAATCCCGCCGATGGCGACAGTCGGGTAATCAGCCAGACGCGCAATATGGCGCGCCAGCTGCGTCAACCCTTGCGGAGCGGAGGGCATCTGTTTGGTTTGCGTCGGGAAGACATGCCCCAGCGCGATGTACGAAGGACGCGCGGCCAGCGCCACGTCGATTTCCATATCATCATGGGTCGAGACGCCAAGGCGCAGTCCTGCTGCCTGAATCGCCTTCAGATCGGTGGTTTCGAGATCTTCCTGACCCAGATGAACACCGTACGCGTTGTGCTTTATCGCCAACTGCCAGTAATCGTTGATGAACAGGCGGGCATCAAAACGACGCCCCAGCGCAATCGCGGCGACAACGTCCTCTTCGACCTCTTCATCGCGCTTATCTTTGATTCGCAACTGTAGGGTGCGCACGCCTGCGTCCAGCAGGCGTTCAATCCAGAGGACGCTGTCCACCACCGGATACAGTCCGAGACGGAAAGGGACGGGGGGGAAATCAGGCTGGTACATCAGGCTTCCTCCCGCTTCAGATAGATTTCACCGCCTTTGGCGCGGAAGTTTTCCGACATGTCTGCCATGCCCACTTCGATGGTTTGTGCGGCGGCGTAGTCGCGGACCTCCTGGCTGATTTTCATTGAGCAGAATTTTGGTCCGCACATTGAGCAGAAGTGGGCGACTTTGCCGGATTCCTGCGGCAGCGTTTCATCGTGGTACGCGCGTGCGGTGAACGGGTCGAGTGCCAGGTTAAATTGGTCTTCCCACCGGAATTCAAAGCGCGCTTTCGACATCGCGTTATCGCGGATTTGTGCGCCAGGGTGGCCCTTCGCCAGGTCGGCGGCGTGAGCGGCGATTTTGTAGGTGATAAGCCCCTGTTTCACATCTTCTTTGTTTGGCAGGCCGAGGTGTTCTTTCGGGGTGACATAGCAGAGCATCGCGCAGCCAAACCAGCCAATCATCGCTGCGCCAATCCCGGACGTGAAATGGTCATAACCCGGTGCGATATCGGTGGTCAATGGTCCTAAGGTGTAGAACGGGGCTTCATGGCAGTGCTCCAGTTCTTCAGTCATGTTGCGGCGGATCATCTGCATGGGGACATGCCCCGGACCTTCGATCATCACCTGCACGTCATATTCCCAGGCGATTTTGGTCAGTTCACCGAGGGTGTGCAGTTCGGAAAATTGTGCTTCGTCGTTGGCATCCTGAATCGAACCTGGGCGCAGACCATCGCCGAGAGAGAGCGAAACGTCGTAGGCGGCGCAGATTTGACAGATTTCGCGGAAATGTTCGTAGAGGAAGTTCTCTTTGTGGTGGGAGAGGCACCATTTTGCCATGATAGAACCACCGCGTGAGACGATGCCCGTCAGTCGTCTGGCGGTCATCGGTACATAGCGCAGCAGAACGCCGGCATGAATAGTGAAGTAATCGACACCCTGCTCGGCCTGCTCCAGTAACGTGTCACGGAAGGCTTCCCAGGTAAGATCTTCGGCGATCCCGTTGACCTTCTCCAGCGCCTGGTAGATCGGCACCGTACCGATCGGCACCGGGCTGTTACGCAGGATCCACTCGCGGGTTTCGTGGATATAGCGCCCCGTTGACAGGTCCATCACCGTATCGGCCCCCCAGCGTGTGGACCAGACCAGTTTTTCGACCTCTTCTTCGATGGACGACGTGACTGCAGAATTGCCGATATTGGCGTTGACTTTGACCAGGAAGTTGCGACCAATAATCATTGGCTCAGATTCCGGGTGGTTGATGTTGGCCGGGATTATCGCCCGTCCGGCAGCCACTTCATCACGGACAAACTTCGGGGTGATGTTTTCCGGCAGGCGCGCGCCGAAGCCTTCGCCTGGATGCTGGTGGCGTAACACTTCGCTGCGAATACGCTCGCGCCCCATGTTTTCACGGATGGCGATGAACTCCATCTCCGGTGTGACGATCCCCTGGCGCGCATAATGTAACTGCGTGACGCATTTCCCGGCTTTGGCACGTTTTGGTGTTAACAGGCCGCTGAATCGCAGTTCATCAAGACCGTCATCGGCGAGGCGCTCTTTGGTATAAGCCGAGCTGCGGTCGGTCAGTGCTTCGCTATCGGCGCGGGCGTCAATCCACGGTTGACGCAGTTTTGCCAGGCCCTGTTCAACATTAATCGTGATCTCAGGATCACCGTACGGACCCGAGGTGTCGTACACCGGAATGGCTTCGTTTTCTTCATACTGCGGATGGTCTTTTGTACCGCCGGTCAACGTCGGGCTCAGCTGGATTTCGCGCATTGGGATGCGGATATCCGACTGCGAGCCGGTGATATAGATCCGTCTGGAATTCGGAAAGGCGGTGCCTTCCAGCGTATTGATGAAATGTTGGGCGTGTTCGCGTTGCTGGCGACGGGTTAATTTTGTAGTAGACATAGCTCATTCCAAAAAAGTCAGGACGTGGCTTGTCAGACGACGGATGAAGCAAGAGAGACGATCGCCGCAATGGCGATGCAATAGCAGATTGACTCTTGTTCCCTTCGCAGGTTTTAACCTGATCAGGTTCCGCGGATCCCGAATTAACGGTCTCAGCCCGTGCTTTCACACTGGGCACTCCGACAAGAAATAGCCCCCTCTAAAGGGGGCGACGACGGTAAGTTACGCGTTAATAGCGTCGAACTCAAGCAGGACGTTTAGCCCTGGCATTGTTGTGCATCGCGTCAAAGACCAGCATGATCAGCTTGTCTTCAAGGATAAATCGGGATTCCAGCGCTTCGCCGATATCTGATAAAACCTTTTGGAATTCAAGATAGTTATCATGATCGATGGCCATTTCCAGGCTGGAATCGTAATAATCCATAATGCATTGCGTATTGGCTTCCAGCAACGGCCAGATCTTCGTTGCGTTTAAAAGCTGCCCGTTACCTTCCAATTTATGGAGAATACGTTCATAAATACTGAAGTGCCCGGCGGAAAGGTAATCGACCAGGCTTTGACAAAAATCATCCAGCGCTTTTTCGTTTAAGCGCATGTACGATTCTTTGCCAGGCTTAATGCCAACCAAATTGTAGTAAGCCACGAGCAGATGCTTACGTACATGTAGCCAGCGATCAACCAGTTTATTACTTCCTCTGACGTGCTCTGTCAGGTTATCCAGCTGGTTTAACATGATTGACTCCGCAAGTTTAGATTCGAAAAACTGCTCACTCAAAAATGTAAAAATAATGTAAACAACATGCCTGTGAAGCAAAGGTAGCGCAAGAGATATGGATCGTATAATTGAAAAATTAGACAGCGGCTGGTGGATTGTCAGTCATGAGCAAAAAATATGGCTACCTCGCGGAGAACTACCACATGGCGACGCGGCAAATTTCGATCTTGTTGGGCAGCGCGCACTGCGGATTGGGGAGTGGGAAGGCGAACCCGTCTGGTTGGTACAGCAACATCGCCGCCATGATATGGGTTCCGTACGGCAGGTTATCGATCAGGATGTCGGCCTGTTTCAGCTGGCCGGGCGGGGTGTGCAACTGGCGGAGTTTTACCGTTCACATAAATTCTGTGGTTACTGCGGTCACACAATGTACCCGAGCAAAACCGAATGGGCCATGTTGTGCAGCCATTGCCGCGAACGCTATTACCCTCAGATAGCGCCCTGCATTATTGTGGCTATTCGCCGGGAAGACACCCTTTTACTCGCGCAACATACCCGCCATCGCAATGGCGTGCATACGGTGCTGGCCGGATTTGTCGAAGTGGGGGAAACCCTGGAACAAGCGGTGGCGCGTGAAGTCATGGAAGAGAGCCGTATTAAAGTGAAGAATCTGCGCTATGTCACGTCTCAACCGTGGCCATTCCCGATGTCGCTCATGACCGCATTTATGGCGGAGTATGACAGCGGGGAGATCGTCATCGATCCGAAAGAGTTACTGGAGGCGGGTTGGTATCGTTATGACGATCTTCCGTTACTGCCGCCGCCGGGAACAGTCGCTCGTCGGTTGATCGAAGATACGGTAGCAATGTGTCGGGCAGAGTACGAGTGACATGATACACTGGGCGCATAACGCTAAAGGAATGTAAAAATGACCGAACTGAAAAACGATCGTTACCTGCGTGCGCTGCTGCGCCAGCCCGTTGATGTCACCCCTGTATGGATGATGCGCCAGGCAGGCCGTTATCTCCCGGAGTATAAAGCCACCCGTGCACAAGCGGGCGATTTTATGTCACTGTGCAAAAATGCGGAACTGGCGTGTGAAGTCACGCTCCAGCCGCTGCGCCGTTACCCGCTTGATGCGGCGATCCTCTTTTCGGACATCCTGACCATTCCGGATGCGATGGGCCTGGGGCTGTACTTTGAAGCCGGAGAAGGCCCACGGTTTACCGCGCCAGTGACCTGCAAAGCCGACGTCGACAAACTGCCCATTCCTGATCCTGAAGATGAACTGGGCTACGTGATGAATGCAGTCCGTACTATTCGTCGCGAACTGAAAGGCGACGTCCCGTTGATTGGTTTTTCCGGCAGTCCATGGACGCTGGCGACGTATATGGTGGAAGGCGGTAGCAGCAAAGCCTTTACTGTCATTAAAAAGATGATGTATGCAGACCCGCAAGCACTCCATTTACTGCTCGATAAACTGGCGAAAAGCGTCACGTTGTATCTCAATGCGCAGATCAAAGCGGGCGCGCAGTCGGTGATGATTTTCGATACCTGGGGCGGCGTGCTGACCGGGCGCGATTATCAACAGTTCTCGCTTTATTACATGCATAAAATTGTCGATGGTCTCCTGCGTGAGAATGAAGGGCGTCGTGTGCCAGTCACGCTGTTTACCAAAGGCGGCGGTCAGTGGCTGGAAGCGATGGCGGAAACGGGCTGTGACGCGCTGGGACTCGACTGGACCACAGACATTGCCGATGCGCGTCGTCGCGTGGGACATAAAGTGGCGTTGCAGGGAAATATGGATCCTTCCATGCTGTATGCGCCAGCGGCGCGGATTGAAGAAGAAGTCGCAACGATTCTGGCGGGATTCGGCCAGGGTGAAGGCCATGTCTTCAACCTTGGGCACGGCATTCACCAGGATGTGCCGCCAGAACATGCGGGCGCCTTTGTGGAGGCGGTACACCGGATTTCAGCCCAGTATCACCAGTAAGGGACGGGCATGGATCTCGCGTCGTTACGCGCTCAACAGCATGAACTGGCCTCAAATGTGATCCGTGAAGATCGTCTGGATAACGATCCTCCGGATCTGATCGCAGGCGCGGACGTTGGGTTTGAGCAGGGCGGTGAAGTGACGCGAGCCGCAATGGTACTGCTGAAGTATCCTTCGCTTGAGCTGGTGGAATTTAAGGTGGCGCGCATCGCCACCACCATGCCGTATATTCCTGGTTTTCTCTCCTTTCGTGAATATCCCGCGCTGTTGGCCGCGTGGGAGCAACTCTCGCATAAGCCTGATTTAGTGTTTGTTGATGGTCACGGTATTTCTCATCCGCGTCGCCTCGGTGTCGCCAGCCATTTTGGGCTGCTGGTGGATGTGCCGACCATTGGTGTGGCGAAAAAACGGCTGTGCGGCAAATTTGAACCTCTTTCTGCCGAACCTGGCGCACTGGCGCCTTTAATGGATAAAGGCGAGCAACTGGCATGGGTCTGGCGGAGCAAAGCGCGCTGCAATCCGCTGTTTGTTGCGACGGGGCATCGGGTTGGGCTGGACAGCGCCCTTGCATGGGTACAACGCTGTATGAAGGGGTATCGCTTACCTGAGCCTACGCGCTGGGCTGACGCGGTAGCGTCTGACCGCCCGGCGTTTACGCGTTGGCAAGAAATTCAGCCCTGATTCAGGTACACTTCCGCTAATTATCGTTTTCGAGATCTCATCATGTTACAAAACCCGATTCACCTGCGCCTTGAGAAGCTGGAAAGCTGGCAACATGTCACTTTTATGGCCTGTTTGTGCGAACGCATGTATCCCAACTACGCCATGTTCTGTCAGCAGACTGAATTCGGCGATGGACAGGTTTATCGTCGAATTCTCGACCTCATCTGGGAAACGCTGACCGTCAAAGATGCGAAAGTGAATTTCGACAGCCAACTGGAGAAATTTGAAGAAGCGATCCCGGCCGCCGACGATTATGACCTGTATGGCGTTTATCCGGCGATTGATGCCTGTGTGGCATTAAGTGAACTGGTGCACTCACGTCTGAGTGGAGAAACGCTGGAACACGCTATCGAAGTCAGTAAGACGTCTATTACCACCGTTGCCATGCTGGAAATGACACAAGCGGGTCGTGAAATGACCGATGAAGAGCTGAAAGAGAACCCTGCGGTTGAGCAAGAATGGGATATTCAGTGGGAAATATTCCGACTTTTGGCTGATTGCGAAGAACGCGATATTGAGCTGATTAAAGGGTTACGCGCAGACCTGCGCGAGTCCGGCGAGAGCAATATCGGTATAAATTTTCAGCAATGAGACCAGAAAACGTGATTTAACGCCTGATTTGTCGTGCCTGAAGGCTTCCCTTCCGCCCCCCGTCTGGTCTACATTTGGGGGGCGAAAAAAAGTGGCTATCGGTGCGTGTATGCAGGAGAGTGCTTTTCTGGCATTTTCGTCGCACTCGATGCTTAGCAAGCGATAAACACATTGTAAGGATAACTTATGAACAAGACTCAACTGATTGATGTAATTGCAGACAAAGCAGAACTGTCCAAAACCCAGGCTAAAGCTGCTCTGGAATCCACTCTGGCTGCTATTACTGAGTCTCTGAAAGAAGGCGATGCTGTACAACTGGTTGGTTTCGGTACCTTCAAAGTGAACCACCGCGCTGAGCGCACTGGCCGCAACCCGCAGACCGGTAAAGAAATCAAAATCGCCGCTGCTAACGTGCCGGCATTTGTTTCTGGCAAAGCACTGAAAGACGCAGTTAAGTAATTCGCGTGGCAGTGAACAGTTTTAGCGAAGGGGCGGGCTCGCCCCTTTTGTCTGTCTGGCGTCGTACGCTGACCCTGGCAGGCGCGCTAGTGCTGACAGCGTGCAGTCATAACTCTGCGCTTCCCCCCTTTACGGCCAGCGGTTACGCGGACGATCAGGGGGCAGTGCGTATCTGGCGTAAAGATTCCGGCAGTGATGTTCATCTGCTTTCTGTCTTTAGTCCGTGGCGTGGCGGCGATACGACCACCGCTGAATATCGCTGGCAAGGCGATACACTCTCTCTGATTGAATTCAACGTTTACGGCAAACCGGCAGAGCATATTCGCGCCCGTTTCGACGATCGTGGTGAACTGAGCTTTATGCAGCGTGAGGTGGGAGGGCAAAAACAGCAGCTTTCCAGCGATCAAATCGCGTTATACCGCTATCGCGCTGATCAAATCCGCCAGACCAGCGACGCGTTGCGTCAGGGGCGGGTCGTTTTACGCCAGGGACGCTGGCATGCCAATCAGAGCATCACCACCTGCGAGGGCGAAACGCTGAAGCCCGATTTTGAAACGTGGGCAATCAACCATATTGAGCGCCGCCAGAGTCGCTCGTCGGCTGAGGTGAGCGTGGCATGGCTGGAGGCGCCTGAAGGTTCTCAGTTGCTACTGGTGGCGAACGAAGACTTCTGTCACTGGCAGCCGCAAGAGAAAAGTTTCTGATTCATCGGGGTTTACCAGTGGCCCATCCCCATATGGCCACCACCATGATGGTATCCACCGCCACCGCAACCCATTCCGGTACCCCGCGGTATGCCAGCCTGGGCCATCGCAATATCTCGTTTCACTCGCTGCTCATCCAACGACTGACGCAAAGCGGCCATCTCTTTCGCCACGGCGCTAATTTTCGCGCTATCCGGCGAACTGGCGGTTAATAACGCATTGTATTCATACTGTTTGGACATTAATTGCTGGCGCAATGAACGGGTCTGCGAGTCGAAATCATCATCGATTTTCTGGGCGGTGGCTTGCTGTTCGGTGGTGAGTGCGCTGACATTTTGTTGCCTCATCCCTGTGTCGCCATTTCCCCAATGATTGCGCGCCAGCGCTGGGCTGGAACCCAGAACCATCAGGGAGAGTGCAATCAGTGCCAGGCCAGACGTGTTCTTCCGTTTCATATTTTGTCCTCTCGTTGATTATCTACTTTCCCTTTTTGCATCTTCCATGCCAGGTGTTACATCCCCGGTTTGTGGGAGAAATGTGAGCCGTTGAGCGGTTAAAGCGAGTAAAAATGACTCGCCGGGTTTTCGCAGTGGGTCATTTTTACTCAGTGGCATCAGCAGTTTGTGTCGCAAGACAGGGTTACAGGGAGTGAAAAGTGGCATGATTTCTGCTGGAGCAAGGAGAGGATCTGGCAATAGAGAGATTGTATGCGTGATATGCGGCAACATAGGGATACGGTGGCGAAATGGCTGAGCGGCGTGCTTCCTGCTGCCATTCTCGTTCTGGTTGGGCTTTTTTCTGTCGTGACCCTGCGGGATTATGGCCGTGAGAGCGATGCTGCGCGACAAACGCTGCTGGAAAAAGGCAGCGTGCTGATTCGTGCGCTGGAATCTGGTTCTCGGGTGGGGATGGGTATGCGTATGCACCATGCTCAGCAGCAAACCCTGCTGGAGGAAATGGCCGGACAACCGGGCGTGCTGTGGTTTGCTATCACCGATGTGAAGGGCAATATCGTGACCCACAGTGATCCCGGTCGCGTCGGGAAATCACTCTACTCTGCGGACGAAATGCGCCAGTTAAATCCCGGTGATGAGGAAAGCTGGCGGCCAATCTCCATCCAGCAAAATGGCGAAGAACCCACACCAGCGCTGGAAATTTATCGTCAGTTCCAGCCAGTGCGGGCGTCAAAAGGGCATGGCATGCGCAATATGCCACGTTGTGAGGAAAAGGGCGGACAAGCGGCATCCGCGCCGCAGACCATTTTTATTGCGTTTGACGCCAGCGATCTGGTCGCGACTCAGGCAAGAGAGTGGCGCAATACGGTGATTGTTCTTTCTGCGCTGGCCGGTGTATTGCTGGCAACAATGCTCTCTTACTTCTTATATCGTCGCTATTTGCGGTCTCGTCAGTTGTTGCAGGACGAGATGAAACGCAAAGAGAAGCTGGTAGCGCTTGGACATCTGGCGGCGGGGGTGGCGCATGAAATTCGCAACCCGCTCTCTTCCATCAAAGGGCTGGCGAAGTATTTTGCCGAACGCTCACCCGCGGGGGGCGAATCCCATGAGCTGGCGCGGGTGATGGCAAAAGAGGCCGATCGGTTAAATCGGGTGGTGAGCGAGTTACTGGAGCTGGTGAGGCCAACGCACCTGACACTGCAGTTGGTGAATCTCAATGACATTATCACTCACTCGTTACAGCTCGTCAGCCAGGATGCGCGGAGCAGGGCAATTCAGCTGCAGTTTACCGCCAATGAGTCGCTGCCTGTCGTTCAGGCCGACCCGGACAGACTAACGCAGGTATTACTGAACCTGTATCTGAATGCGATTCATGCTATCGGTCAAAAGGGCGTCATTACGGTCGAGGTTGGCGAGTGCGCTGGCGATCGCGTTAAAATTGTGGTCAGCGACAGTGGGAAAGGCATTGCGGCAGCAGATCTGGATGCGATATTTACCCCTTACTTTACGACCAAAGCTGACGGTACCGGGCTTGGATTAGCGGTGGTACAGAACATCGTTGAGCAGCATGGCGGAACCATTCAGGCGACAAGCATGCCTGGTAAAGGCGCCGTCTTTACTCTATATCTACCGATGAAAGCGAGAGAACAGGACAGACAAGGATGACACGCGTAAAAATCGATATTTTGGTCGTGGATGACGACATCAGCCATTGCACGATTTTACAGGCGTTGCTTCGTGGATGGGGCTATGACGTGGCGCTGTCTTACGGCGGGCGCGAGGCCGTAGAGCGGGTACGCGAGCATGTCTTTGATCTGGTGTTATGTGATGTGCGTATGGCGGAAATGGACGGCATCGAAACGCTCAAAGAGATCAAAGCGCTGAATCCGGCGATTCCTATTCTGATTATGACGGCGTACTCCAGCGTAGAAACTGCGGTAGAGGCGCTTAAAGCAGGCGCGCTGGATTACTTAATTAAACCGCTGGATTTCGACAGCTTACAGGACACGATCGAGAAAGCGCTGGCACATACGCGAAACATTACCGTTGAATCACCTTCCGCCTCTGCCGCTCAGTTTGGCATGATCGGCGAAAGCCCGGCGATGCAGCGTTTGCTCAATGAAATAGCCATGGTGGCACCCTCCGACGCCACTGTGTTGATTCATGGCGACTCGGGAACCGGTAAGGAGTTGGTGGCCAGGGCGCTCCATGCCAGCAGCGCACGCTGTGAAAAACCATTGATAACGCTTAACTGCGCGGCGCTGAATGAGTCGCTGCTGGAGTCTGAGTTGTTTGGGCATGAAAAAGGCGCCTTCACCGGAGCAGACAAACGGCGCGAGGGGCGTTTTGTGGAAGCCGACGGCGGCACGCTATTTCTCGACGAAATCGGTGATATCTCGCCGATGATGCAGGTTCGCCTGCTGCGGGTGATTCAGGAGCGTGAGGTTCAGCGGGTCGGGAGTAATCAGACGATTTCTGTAGATGTCCGGCTGATTGCGGCGACTCACCGTGATTTGGCGGAAGACGTCCGTGCCGGGCGTTTTCGTCAGGATCTCTACTATCGTCTGAATGTGGTAACGATTGAGATGCCGCCTTTGTGTCAGCGTCGGGAAGATATTCCGCTACTGGCCGAACATTTTCGTCGGCGATTTGCTGAGCGAAACCGTAAAACTGTGAAGGGATTTACCCCGCAGGCGATGGATCTGTTGATTCACTATGCGTGGCCTGGGAATATCCGTGAACTGGAAAACGCCATTGAGCGTGCGGTGGTTCTGCTGACGGGGGAATATATCTCTGAGCGGGAATTGCCGCTCGCCATTGCGGCGACAGTAGTGAATGTTGACGATGCCCACGAGATACAACCGCTGGTGGATGTTGAGAAAGAGGTGATTCTGGCGGCGCTGGAGAAAACGGGCGGCAACAAAACTGAAGCCGCCCGTCAATTAGGGATTACACGCAAAACGCTACTGGCAAAACTGTCGCGTTAGTTCTGCTCACGCTCGATAGCGCGCCAGCCGATATCTTTACGGCTGAAGCTGCCATCCCAGTGGATATGATTCATCAGCGCGTAAGCGCGTTGCTGGGCTTCGGCGACGGTATGGCCCAGCGCAGTGGCGCACAGCACACGTCCACCGCTGGTCAGTACCTGATCGTCATCGGCGAGTTTAGTCCCTGCGTGGAACACCTTACCGTCCGCGAATTCTTCCAGCGGCAAGCCGTGGATCACGTCATCTGTGCGGTAGTCGCCCGGATAACCGCCCGCAGCCATGACGACGCCCAGAGAGGCGCGCTCGTCCCACTCGGAGGTTTTCTCGTCCAGCTTGCCTTCACAGGCAGCCAGGCATAGCTCAACCAGATCGGACTTCATGCGCAGCATGATGGGCTGAGTTTCTGGGTCGCCAAAGCGGCAGTTGAACTCAATAACTTTCGGATTGCCCTGTTTATCGATCATCAGACCGGCATACAGGAAACCGGTGTAGGTGTTGCCTTCCGCCGCCATGCCTTTCACGGTTGGCCAGATAATGCGTTCCATGGTGCGCTGATGCACTTCATCCGTCACCACCGGCGCCGGAGAATAGGCACCCATCCCCCCCGTGTTTGGGCCGGTATCTTTATCGCCCACGCGTTTGTGATCCTGGCTGGTGGCCATCGGCAACACATGTTCGCCGTCAACCATCACAATAAAGCTCGCTTCTTCACCGTCGAGGAACTCTTCGATAACGATGCGATGACCCGCGTCACCAAAGGCGTTACCTGCCAGCATATCGTGAACGGCCGCTTCGGCCTCGCTCAGCGTCATCGCGACGATAACGCCTTTACCTGCCGCCAGACCGTCAGCTTTGATGACAATAGGCGCGCCTTTCTCACGCAGATAAGCCAGCGCGGGTTCAACCTCGGTAAAGTTCTGGTATTCCGCCGTTGGGATCTGATGGCGTGCCAGGAAATCCTTGGTGAACGCTTTTGACCCTTCCAACTGGGCAGCGCCTTCGGTTGGGCCGAAGATTTTCAGGCCCGCAGCGCGAAACGCATCAACCACGCCAATCACCAGCGGCGCTTCCGGGCCGACGATGGTCAGGTCAATCTTCTCATTCTGGGCAAAGCTCAGCAGCGCCGGGATATCGGTTACGCCGATAGCGACGTTTTGCAGGGCTGGCTCCAGCGCCGTGCCTGCGTTGCCCGGTGCCACAAAGACAGTTTCAACTAGCGGCGACTGCGCCGCTTTCCAGGCCAGCGCATGCTCGCGCCCGCCGTTACCAATCACTAATACTTTCATCGTCTGCTCCGTGAATTAATGGCGGAAGTGGCGCATGTCAGTGAAGAGCATCGCAATACCGTGCTCGTCGGCGGCAGCAATCACTTCATCATCACGAATAGAGCCGCCAGGCTGAATGACACAGGTCACGCCAGCGGCAGCTGCGGCGTCAATACCGTCGCGGAACGGGAAGAAGGCATCAGAAGCCATAGATGACCCTTTTACTTCCAGACCTTCATCGGCTGCTTTGATGCCTGCGATCTTCGCTGAGTAAACGCGGCTCATCTGGCCTGCGCCAATGCCAATAGTCATATTGCCTTTGGCATACACGATAGCGTTGGATTTCACGAATTTTGCGACTTTCCAGCAGAACAGCGCATCACGCAATTCCTGCTCAGTCGGCTGGCGTTGGGTGACCACGCGCAGTTCTTCCACACCCACCATGCCCAAGTCACGATCCTGAACCAGCAGACCGCCGTTCACACGTTTGAAGTCCAGACCCGGCACGCGCTCGGCCCACTGACCGCAGGTCAGCACGCGCACGTTCTGTTTGGTTGCCGTAATCTTCAGTGCGTCTTCAGTGGCTGAAGGGGCGATGATGACCTCGACAAACTGACGCGAGATAATGGCCTGCGCGGTTTCAGCATCCAGCTCGCGGTTAAAGGCGATGATGCCGCCAAATGCGGAGGTTGGATCGGTTTTATATGCGCGATCGTAAGCGTCGAGGATAGAGTTGCTGATGGCGACGCCGCATGGGTTGGCGTGCTTCACGATAACGCAAGCTGGCTCGGCGAACTCTTTCACACATTCCAGCGCCGCATCGGTATCAGCGATGTTGTTATAAGAGAGGGCTTTCCCCTGGACCTGTGTTGCGGTGGCGACGGAGGCTTCGTTGACATTCTCTTCTATATAGAAGGCCGCCTGTTGGTGGCTGTTCTCACCATAACGCATATCCTGTTTCTTAATGAAGTTGAGGTTCAGGGTGCGCGGGAAGCGACCAGCGGCTTCTTTGCTTTCACCGTGGTAGGCCGGAACCATGCTGCCGAAGTAGTTGGCGATCATGCTGTCATAGGCAGCGGTGTGCTCAAACGCTTTGATGGCGAGGTCGAAACGGGTGTCGAGGGTAAGAGAACCTTCGTTGGCATCCATCTCTTCAATAATGGCGGCATAGTCGCTGCTCTTGACTACGATGGCGACATCTTTATGGTTCTTGGCTGCGGAACGCACCATCGTCGGGCCACCGATATCAATATTCTCTACCGCATCTTCCAGCGAGCAACCTTCACGGGCAACGGTCTGAGCGAACGGATAAAGGTTAACGACCACCATATCAATGGGGGCAATACCGTGCTGTTCCATAATCCCGTCGTCCTGGCCACGACGACCGAGAATACCGCCGTGGACCTTTGGATGCAGGGTCTTCACACGTCCATCCATCATCTCCGGGAAACCGGTGTAATCGGATACTTCGGTCACTGGAAGACCTTTCTCTGCTAACAGACGGGCGGTACCGCCTGTGGACAGTAGCTCCACACCGCGTGCGGAAAGTGCCTGGGCGAATTCGATGATACCGGCTTTGTCAGAAACACTGAGCAGAGCGCGGCGGACTGGACGACGTTGTTGCATGGTAAATCCCCTGGATTTGACAATGACAGAGAGCGTTAGCTGAATTTTTCGTGAAAAACTCAGCTAACGCCCCTTACGGGGCATCCTTATTTGGCGGTGGCATTGTAACGAAAACGTTTGCGCAACGCTCGAGAATTTTTCCTCTTTCAATGTTGACCCCAGTTTTGCTCGCTGAAGATCGTACATACAGAAAGAAGATCGCAGAAATGATCGGGGGGTTTGTGGATAACTCTGTGTGTAAATGGGTATAAGGCGGGGTTTTGCTGTGGAATGCAGCAGTCAGTCATTTTTCTGTCATTTAAGGGTTGCGGGCGTCAGAGAACTCCCTATAATGCGCCTCCATCGACACGGCGGATGTGAATCACTTCACACAAACAGCCGGTCCGGTTGAAGAGAAAAATCCTGAAAATCAGGGTTGACTCTGAAAGAGGAAAGCGTAATA
>NZ_NRDO01000061.1 GCF_010231475.1 Citrobacter sp. NCU1
ATGATACATTTTTAACCAGGTGACTTTTTTTAGTCATAAGAAAGGCTTATTGATTTCGGAGAGGAATTATTTCTTTTATTCCTGTGATCCTGTTGCAGGATATTACGGTTTACTGGCCGCAAGGGGGATCTTCACTAAGCTTATTCCCACGCAGCGAAAATGATGGCGATGCCCATCTGTTGCGTGAGGAGTCCCTCCTCGGTACCTATGCAGTATGATGTCTAATCAATGACGGAGGTCAGTAATGGCAAACCATCGGGGCGGTTCCGGCAACTTTGCGGAAGACCGTGAAAGAGCATCAGAAGCAGGCCGTAAAGGTGGCCAAAACAGCGGGGGTAACTTCAAGAACGATCCGCAACGTGCATCAGAAGCCGGCAAAAAAGGGGGCAAAAGTAGTCACGGTAACCGTAACAGCTAGCCTGTCTGAATCTTCCATGGCGTTGGGTGCAGGTGAAACTCACACGCCATGATGCCACCGCCGCCGGATATTCCGGCGGTTTTTTTGGTCTGCAAGGTTGAACTGTAACAAAACGCAACGCAGACTAAAGGGATTCTGCTCATCAGGTGTCCCATGTCACGACGTTCAGGTTATTCCTTCTCCATAAAGCCCCAGGAAGCCATTCTCATCATCATCACGATGTTTTGGGGAGGCACCTTTCTGGCCGTGCAATATGCCGTCACGCAGAGCGGGCCATTTTTCTTTGTCGGTGTTCGTTTTGCAACCGCGGCGCTGGCTGTGGCGTTGTTGTCGCTGCGCACATTGCGCGGGCTAACCTGGCTGGAGTGCAAAGCGGGCGTGGCAGTCGGTGTCTCGATAGCGCTTGGCTATAGTCTGCAAACCTGGGGGTTGCAGTTCATCCCCAGCAGCAAATCGGCCTTTATCACGGCAATGTATGTGCCGCTGGTGCCCTTGTTGCAATGGCTTTGTCTGGGGCGAATGCCGGGTTTGATGCCCTGTGTGGGTATTGTGCTGGCATTCATCGGACTGATTTTACTTGCGGGGCCTGGCGATAATTTACTGGCGCTGGGCGAAGGTGAGTTGATTACGCTTGCCAGCGCGCTGGCGATTGCCGCCGAAATTATTCTGATCAGCGCATGGGCGGGGAAGGTCGATGTCCGTCGGGTGACGGTCGTACAACTGGCCACGGCATCGCTGGTGGCGTTTATTGCCATGGTGCCGGCTGAGGAGTCGGTTCCGCCGATGTCCACGGGATTACTGGTAGTCGCTCTTGGTCTTGGGATCTTCAGCGCCATTATTCAGGTCACGATGAACTGGGCGCAGCGCAGCGTTTCGCCAACGCGGGCAACGGTCATTTATACCGGTGAACCGGTATGGGCAGGGATTTTTGGCCGCATTGCCGGAGAGCGTTTACCGTTACTGGCGCTGTTGGGCGCGGTATTTATTATTGTCGGCGTACTGGTCAGCGAATTGAAGTTAAAACGAAAAACAACCTCAGAGGAGAACTCTGCTGACGACGCCTCGCAGGTGCCCCCGGATCCTCAGTAAGCAAAACCAATCCTGGGTTAACCCCCGCAAGATTTGTTATGCTCACGGAAAATAAAAAAGGAGAGGGCGCATGGTACAAAGCGCAGTCAAAAAAACAGGTAAACGTTCACAGGCCGTCAGTGCGAAACGCCAGGCCATTCTTAACGCCGCATTAAACACCTTTTCCCAGTTTGGCATTCATGGCACCCGGCTTGAGCAGGTCGCTGAACTGGCGGGCGTTTCCAAAACCAATCTCCTCTATTATTACCCGTCAAAAGAGGCGCTGTATGTGGCGGTACTGCGCCAGATCCTTGACATCTGGCTGGCGCCGTTGAAGGCGTTTCGTGAGGATTTCGCGCCGCTGGTGGCGATCAAAGAGTACATTCGCCTGAAACTGGAGGTTTCCCGCGATTATTCGCAGGCCTCAAGGCTGTTTTGCATGGAGATGCTGGCCGGGGCGCCGTTGCTGATGGAAGAGTTAACGGGCGATTTGAAGACGTTGATTGACGAGAAATCCGCGCTGATCGCGGGCTGGGTAGAGAGTGGCAAACTTGCCCCTGTCGATCCGCACCATCTTATCTTTATGATTTGGGCTTCAACGCAGCATTACGCGGATTTTGCCCCCCAGGTGGAGGCCGTGACGGGCGCAACGCTTCGCGATGAAGCCTTTTTTAACCAAACGGTCGAGAGCGTTCAGCGGATGATCATTGAAGGCATTCGCGTGCGTTAACCCGCGGGTGGCAACGGGCAGCTTAAATCACCTTCTTCACACTGGAGCAGCGAGGCTAAAAAAGCGTCGCGCTCAGCGGTTTTGTCTGTCAGACATTGACTGGCGATCATGGACTGTGCGCTACCGCCTTCCGTACCGGAGCTGAGTAATGCGCAATCGGCATCTCTGAGTGCAATCCACGCGCTCTGCGCTTTTTTCAGCAATTCACGCTGTGGCGGCGCGGCGCGGGTTAGCGCATTCTGATACGTTTCATTGAGTTTTTTATCGGCTGCCTGAAATTGAGCGGCGGCGCAGGTATTCATTTCGGTTTGTGTGCTGGCGTTTGCGCAGTCATCGGCCAGCGCCTGACTACTCAACAGTAGTGCGGCGCACATCAGTAAAATTCGGTTCATGCTTCCCTCTGGCTCCATAAAAAAAGGCTCCGTTACCGGAGCCTTAATTAACCACAGCCTTAGCCAATTGTCATCAGGCTGGCGTTACCTCCGGCTGCCGCAGTGTTAACGCTGAGAGAACGTTCAATGTACAGTCGCTCCAGCAAAATATTCGTTTCGCCACGAGCAAATCCCTGTACAGACACAATGGCTCCTTCGCGTGCGGCTACGGCTTCACACAGGGCGCGCAACTGATCGGAGTCACCGTGGAAGAGCACCGCGTCAAACGGTTGCGACATCAGTCCATCACGTTTGGCAAATTGAATACGCTTAGCAACGGCGGCAGGCAGGCGTTTGGCGAGCTCACGATGGGCGCTGTCTTCCGGCCACAAAATCAGACTACCGACCGACATGACGGCGGCAATCTGAACCAGGATATCCTGCTCGTCTTCCGCCAGACACAAGACGCGTTCGCGCGGCAACAGTGTCCAGGTGTTACGTTCCCCGGTGGGGCCTGGCAGTACACGTTGAGTCCCGGACTGACTGAGCTCGCTGAACTGCTGGCAGAGCGCGCGCAGTTCCGGGTTTTCTTCCGCCCATTTCGTTAATGCTTCCAGCGGCTGAATCAGCGCGGTTTTTACCTGGGCGTCGACAGCGTAATGGGCATCCTGACGCGCCAGCGTCGTCGCCAGGGCTTTCTCCGGGCGGTTTGCCAGCAGGCGGTAAAGATACAGCGGCCCGCCCGCTTTGGGGCCGGTGCCGGATAATCCTTCGCCGCCAAATGGCTGCACGCCGACCACGGCGCCGACCATGTTGCGGTTAACGTACAGGTTGCCTACACGCGCCGAGCCGGTGACCTGGGCGATAGTTTCATCGATACGGGTATGTACGCCGAGCGTCAGCCCGTACCCGGAGGCGTTAATGTGTTCGATCAGCGCATCCAGATTGTTACGGTTGTAGCGCACCACGTGGAGCACCGGTCCGAACACCTCTTTTTGCAACTCGTCGAAGCTTTCCAGCTCAATCAACGTCGGGGCGATAAAGGTTCCGGACTGCCATTCACGGGCGTCGTCGCTGTTTTCACGGACAGCCTGGAATACCGGACGGCCTTTAGCGCGCATTGCCTGAATATGACCTTCAATGTTGCTTTTCGCTTCATGGTCGATAACCGGACCGATATCCGTGGTCAGGCGACCCGGATTGCCCATCCGGCATTCGGCCATCGCGCCACGCAACATCTTCAGGGTATGCTCAGCGATGTCGTCCTGCAGACACAATATGCGCAGTGCAGAGCAGCGCTGCCCGGCGCTGTCAAACGCGGAGGCCAGCACATCGACCACCACTTGTTCGGTGAGGGCTGATGAATCGACGATCATGGCGTTCATTCCGCCGGTTTCCGCGATAAGCGGGATCGGCCGACCCTGGGCATCCAGGCGTGTGGCGAGCGTGCGCTGCAACAGCGTGGCGACTTCAGTCGAACCGGTAAACATCACGCCGCGCACACGGTTATCGGCGGTCAGTTGCGCCCCTACGGTTTCACCCCGACCAGGCAGCAACTGCACGACTCCGGCAGGCACGCCAGCTTCGCGCAGGATAGCAATCCCCTGAGCGGCGATAAGCGGTGTCTGTTCCGCGGGTTTTGCCAGCACACTGTTGCCAGCCGCCAGCGCGGCGGCGACCTGCCCGGTGAAAATCGCCAGCGGGAAGTTCCACGGGCTGATGCAGACCACCGGACCTAATGGACGGTGTGTTTCATTGTCGAAATCATCGCGTACCTGGCCTGCGTAATAGTGCAGGAAGTCCACGGCTTCACGTACTTCGGCAATGGCGTTGCTGAAGGTTTTACCCGCTTCACGCACCAGGATGCCGATCAGTTGTTGCATCTGACCTTCCATCAATACGGCGGCGCGTTGCAAAATCGCGGCACGCTCCTGCGGCGGTGTGGCAAACCAGATGGGGGCGTTATCTACCGCGCTTTGCAGCGCTTGTTCGACTTCTCCTGGGCTTGCTTCTCGCACGAAACCGACGGTATCTTTTGGCTCCGCAGGGTTAATCACGGGTGCCATTTCGCCATCGGCAACGGGCTGCTCCAGCATCGGTTTCGCCTGCCATTTTTGCAGAGCGCTATGGAGCAGGGCGGAGGAGAGAGAGGCCAGACGGTGTTCGTTGGCCAGATCCAGACCGCCGGAGTTTTCCCGGCCTTCACCATAGAGGTCGCGAGGCAGCGCAATTTTCGGGTGCGGGAGTCCAGCCTGCCCTTCCTGTTGCGCCAGTTTCTCGACGGCCTCTACAGGGTCTGCCACCAGTTCATCCAGCGGTAACGTGGCGTCGGCAATACGGTTAACAAAAGAGGTATTCGCCCCGTTTTCCAGCAGGCGGCGTACCAGGTAGGCCAGCAGCGTTTCATGGGTGCCGACCGGTGCATAAATGCGGCAAGGACGGTTGAGTTTACCGTCGGCAACTTTACCCGTGACCTGCTCGTACAGCGGTTCGCCCATGCCGTGCAGACACTGGAACTCATACTGACCGGGATAATAGTTTTGCCCGGCCAGTTGATAAATCGCCGCCAGCGTATGGGCGTTGTGGGTAGCGAACTGTGGATAAATCAGGTTCGGCACGCCAAGCAGTTTCCTGGCGCAGGCAAGGTAGGAAACATCGGTATACACCTTACGTGTATAAACAGGATAACCTTCCAGACCGTCCATCTGCGCGCGTTTGATTTCGCTATCCCAGTAGGCGCCTTTCACCAGACGGATCATCAAACGGCGGCGCGAGCGGGTCGCCAGATCTACCAGATAATCAATTACGAACGGGCAGCGTTTCTGGTAAGCCTGGATAACAAAGCCAATACCGTTCCAGCCTGCCAGTTCCGGTTCAAAACAGAGTTTTTCCAGCAGGTCGAGCGAGATCTCCAGACGATCGGCTTCTTCGGCATCGATGTTGATACCGATATCGTACTGGCGCGCCAGCAGGGTCAGAGACTTCAAGCGTGGATACAACTCTTCCATGACGCGGTCATACTGCGCGCGGCTGTAGCGCGGGTGCAGCGCCGAGAGCTTAATGGAGATGCCCGGACCTTCGTAAATACCGCGACCGTTTGAGGCTTTACCAATGGCGTGGATGGCCTGCTGGTAGGAAACCATATAGGCCTGGGCATCCACGGCGGTCAGCGCGGCTTCACCCAGCATGTCGTAGGAGTAGCGGAAACCTTTATCTTCCAGCTTGCGCGCGTTAGCCAGCGCTTCCGCAATGGTCTCTCCGGTCACAAACTGTTCGCCCATCAGACGCATCGCCATATCCACGCCTTTGCGGATCAGCGGCTCGCCGCTTTTACCGATGATACGGTTCAGTGAACGGGAGAGATTGGCTTCGTTATGCGTTGACACCAGTTTACCGGTGAACAGTAGACCCCAGGTCGCCGCGTTGACAAACAGCGACGGGCTGCGGCCAATGTGTGACTGCCAGTTGCCATTGCTGATTTTGTCGCGGATTAACGCATCACGGGTGGCTTTATCAGGGATGCGCAGCAGCGCTTCCGCCAGACACATTAACGCTACCCCTTCTTGTGAAGAAAGGGAGAACTCTTGCAGCAGGCTCTGAACCATGCCAGCACGACCGCTGGCTGTTTTCTGGTTGCGGAGTTTTTCCGCCAGTTGCCAGGCCAGTTTATGCGCCTGTTCTGCAACCGGTTGTGGCAGTCGGGCCTGTTCCATCAGCATTGCGACGGCATCAGTTTCGGCGCGACGGTATGCGCTGGTAATCGCGGCGCGTGACACCGACTGGGGAAGGATCTGCTCGGCAAATTCGAGGAAAGGCTGGTGGATTTCATCCTGCTGCGCAACGGACTCTTCGCTTTCATTTGCCGCACCGGCCAACAGCGCGGGGAGTTCTGGCAGCGAGTCATTATTTTCCAGTTTTTCCAGATAATTAAATATTGCCTGCTTGATGAGCCAGTGTGGGGTGCGATCGATACGTATTGCCGCTGATTTAATACGTTCGCGCGTCGCGTCATCCAGCTTAACCCCCATCGTGGTGGTTCCCATGCCGTGTGCTCCTGTTGTTCTGGTAAGTAGTACTAATGGTTATCGAGAAATATCTACTATGTTGCAACTTTGTGCAACCTTGTTAAGTGTGATGTGGCTTGCAAGCTTAAAAATGAATTAATTGTTAAATATTGGGCGGGTATTCTCTAATCGGGAAATAAAAAGTGAATTATTTTCTCTGCGGTAGTTAACACTTTTTAAAGGTGCAACCACAAAAAATGTGAGAGAGTGCAACCTATAGAAAAATGGCATGCCGCTTAATAAAAAAATGATGTAAATGGTGTGTTAAATCGATTGTGAATAACCACCGCTTCCGGCAGGATACGGGCGCCCTGGTAAACATATACACCACTGCTACGTTCCGGCAGGGGATAAACGGCAAGTTTCGATATTGCCGATAAATGATTCTGGAGATTTTTGATGGCTATTAGCACACCGATGCTGGTGACATTTTGTGTCTATATTTTGGGCATGATCTTGATTGGGTTTATGGCATGGCGTTCAACGAAGAACTTTGATGATTATATTCTGGGAGGCCGTAGCCTTGGGCCATTTGTGACCGCATTATCAGCGGGCGCATCGGATATGAGCGGCTGGTTGTTGATGGGTCTGCCAGGCGCGATTTTCATTTCGGGAATTTCAGAAAGCTGGATCGCGATTGGCCTGACTTTAGGCGCGTGGATCAACTGGAAACTGGTGGCGGGCCGTCTGCGCGTGCATACTGAATACAACAATAATGCGTTAACGTTGCCGGACTATTTCACCGGACGTTTTGAAGACAACAGCCGTGTTCTGCGTATTATCTCAGCGGCGGTAATTCTGCTGTTTTTCACCATCTATTGTGCTTCCGGCATTGTGGCGGGGGCGCGTCTGTTTGAAAGCACTTTCGGCATGAGCTATGAAACGGCGCTGTGGGCAGGGGCGGCCGCGACCATCATTTATACCTTTATTGGTGGTTTCCTTGCGGTAAGCTGGACCGATACCGTTCAGGCCAGTCTGATGATTTTTGCGCTGATCCTGACTCCGGTGATGGTAATTATTGGCGTCGGGGGTTTTGACGACTCGCTGGAAGTGATCAAACAAAAGAGCATTGAGAATGTGGATATGCTCAAGGGGCTGAATTTTGTCGCCATTGTTTCCCTGATGGGCTGGGGGCTGGGTTATTTTGGTCAGCCGCACATTCTGGCGCGTTTTATGGCGGCGGACTCTCACCACAGCATCGTGCATGCCCGTCGTATCAGTATGACCTGGATGATCCTGTGTCTGGCGGGAGCGGTAGCCGTCGGTTTCTTCGGTATCGCTTACTTCAACGATAATCCGGCGCTGGCTGGGGCGGTTAACCAGAACTCTGAGCGTGTATTCATCGAACTGGCGCAAATTCTGTTCAACCCGTGGATTGCCGGTATTCTGCTGTCTGCCATTCTGGCTGCGGTGATGTCGACTCTGAGCTGCCAGTTGCTGGTGTGCTCCAGCGCGATTACCGAAGATCTGTACAAAGCTTTTCTGCGCAAAGGGGCCAGCCAGAAAGAATTGGTATGGGTAGGGCGCCTGATGGTGCTGGTGGTGGCGCTGGTGTCTATCGCACTGGCGGCCAACCCTGATAACCGGGTTCTCGGCCTGGTAAGCTACGCCTGGGCTGGTTTTGGCGCGGCATTTGGTCCAGTGGTACTGTTTTCCGTAATGTGGTCGCGCATGACCCGCAACGGCGCTCTGGCGGGAATGATTATTGGTGCTGTGACGGTCATCGTCTGGAAACAGTTCGCCTGGCTGGGTCTGTATGAAATCATTCCGGGCTTTATTTTCGGTAGTGTTGGCATTGTCGTCGTTAGCTTGCTGGACAAAGTACCGTCAGCCGCCATGCAGGAACGTTTTGCGAAAGCGGATGCGCATTACCATTCTGCACCGCCATCGCGTCTGCAGGAGCAGTAACAGAGCCTGAAAGTCGCGAATTGCTGGCCGGATAAGATCATCATCCGGCCAAAACACTCTCCAGCCCGCCACGCGCGGGCTTTTTCATCTCCGCATCCATAAAGAATTAATAACCGTTAATCAGCTAAGTATTTACATTCAGTCATCATAATCAAAACATTCTGCTTGAGTTTTCTTTCTCTGTAATGATAATCACTATCACTGTAATTTACTTTTCTTTGCATCAGTTGACTAAGAATAACGTTTAAGGGCCTACGGCATGTTTGTTCCGTTTCTAATTATGTTACGCGAAGGGCTGGAAGCTGCGCTGATTGTGAGTTTGATCGCCAGCTATCTGAAGCGTACCCAGCGCGGTCGCTGGATCGGTGTGATGTGGATTGGGGTAATACTGGCGGCGGGATTGTGTCTGGCGCTGGGGATCTTCATCAATGAAACCACAGGTGAGTTTCCGCAAAAGGAACAAGAACTGTTTGAAGGCATTGTGGCGGTCATTGCCGTGGTGATCCTGACCTGGATGGTGTTCTGGATGCGTAAAGTGTCGCGCAACGTCAAAGTGCAACTGGAGCAGGCTGTCGATACCGCATTGCAGAAGGGAAATCATCACGGCTGGGCGTTGGTCATGATGGTCTTCTTCGCCGTTGCCCGTGAAGGTCTTGAGTCGGTGTTCTTCCTGTTGGCCGCGTTTCAACAGGATGTTGGGTTCTGGCCGCCGCTGGGCGCGATACTGGGACTGGCAACGGCAGTAGTGCTCGGTTTCTTACTTTATTGGGGCGGGATCCGCCTTAATCTTGGCGCTTTTTTCAAATGGACCAGCCTGTTCATTTTGCTGGTTGCTGCCGGACTTGCCGCCGGTGCGATCCGCGCGTTTCACGAAGCGGGACTCTGGAACCACTTCCAGGATGTGGCATTTGATATGAGCAATATCCTCTCAACACATTCGCTGTTTGGAACGCTGATGGAGGGGATTTTTGGCTATCAGGAAGCACCCAGCGTGAGTGAAGTCGCGGTCTGGTTTATCTATCTGATTCCGGCGTTGGTGCTGTTTGCGTTACCGCCTCGTGCAGCTACGACGGCGTCTCGTACAGCACCCTGAAAAATGTGGCGCAGAAAATAACTTAGTTACAACATACTTATTTAAAGGGATGAGTCATGACGATTAACTTCCGCCGTAACGCGCTGCAGTTGGGTATTGCTGCGCTGTTCACCTCCGCTTTTACTGCTCATGCAGCTGATATTCCACAGGTTAAAGTCACCGTTAATGATAAACAGTGTGAACCGATGACCCTCACAGTGAATGCTGGAAAAACGCAGTTCATTATTCTTAACCACAGTCAGAAAGCGCTGGAGTGGGAAATCCTTAAAGGCGTGATGGTGGTGGAAGAACGCGAAAACATCGCCCCAGGTTTCAGTCAGAAAATGACTGTAAATCTGCAACCGGGTGAATATGACATGACCTGCGGTCTGTTGACCAACCCGAAAGGCAAGCTGATCGTGAAAGGCAGCGCAACGGCTGATGCGGCGCAAAGTAACGCATTATTGAGCCTGAGTGGCGCTATCACCGAGTATAAAGCTTATGTAACGGCGGAAACCGCACAGCTGGTGACCGGCACCAAAGCGTTTACCGATGCCATCAAAGCGGGTGATATCGAGAAAGCAAAATCACTGTATGCGCCAACGCGTCAGCATTATGAGCGCATCGAACCTATCGCGGAGCTCTTCTCTGATCTCGATGGCAGTATCGACGCGCGTGAAGATGATTACGAACAGAAAGCGGCGGACCCGAAATTTACCGGCTTCCACCGTCTGGAAAAAGCCCTGTTCGCCGACAACAGTACGAAAGGCATGGAAAAGTATGCCGACCAACTTTATACCGATGTGGTTGATCTGCAAACGCGTATCAGCGAGTTGGCTTTCCCGCCCTCAAAAGTGGTGGGCGGTGCAGCGGCGCTGATTGAAGAAGTTGCCGCCACTAAAATTAGCGGTGAAGAAGAACGCTACAGCCGCACTGACCTGTGGGACTTCCAGGCAAACGTCGATGGCGCGCAAAAGATTGTTAATCTGCTGCGTCCGCAGCTACAAAAATCCAGTGCGGAATTACTGGCGAAAGTGGATGCCAACTTTAAGAAAGTCGATGCAATCCTGGCGAAATATCGCACCAAAGAGGGATTTGAGACTTATGACAAGCTGACCGATGCCGATCGTAACGCTCTGAAAGGGCCGATCACGACGCTGGCGGAAGATTTGTCTCAATTGCGCGGCGTACTGGGTCTGGATTAAGCACCATGCAGCAAGATAATGAAAACGGCGTGAGCGAACCGTCACGCCGACGTTTACTTAAAGGAATGGGGGCATTGGGCGGCGCACTGGCGTTGGCAGGGGGCTGCCCGGTGGCTCATGCTCAAAAACTGCAAAGTGCGCCAGGGACCTTGTCACCGGATGCCCGTAGCGAAACGCAACCCTTCTATGGCGAACATCAGGCGGGTATTCTCACGCCGCAGCAGGCCTCTATGGTGCTAGTGGCCTTTGACATTCTGGCCAGTGATAAAGCGGATCTCGAACGTCTGTTTCGTCTGTTAACGCGCCGTATCGCGTTCCTGACGACGGGAGGGCCAGCGCCTGAAACGCCAAATCCTCGCTTGCCGCCTATGGACTCCGGGATCCTCGGCGCCTGGATCGCACCGGACAATCTGACCATGACGCTCTCGGCGGGGCACTCGTTGTTCGATGAACGTTATGGATTACAGGCTCAGGTGCCGAAAAAACTGCAGAAAATGACGCGCTTTCCAAATGATTCACTGGATGCGGGGTTATGCCACGGGGATCTGCTCTTACAGATTTGCGCCAATACCCAGGATACAGTGATTCATGCGCTGCGCGACATTATTAAGCACACACCGGATCTTCTGAGCGTACGCTGGAAGCGGGAAGGGTTTATCTCCGATCACGCAGCTCGCAGTAAGGGGAAAGAGACGCCGGTCAATCTGCTGGGCTTTAAAGATGGCACAGCCAATCCCGACAGCGCAGACGTCAGACTGATGCAGGATGTGGTGTGGGTGACGGCAGAGCAAGGTGAACCTGCGTGGGCAATAGGGGGCAGTTATCAGGCTGTCCGACTGATTCAGTTTCGCGTTGAGTTTTGGGACCGGACGCCGCTGAAGGAGCAGCAGACCATTTTTGGTCGTGATAAACAGACCGGGGCGCCGCTCGGAATGCAGCACGAACATGATGTGCCGGATTACGCCAACGACCCGGAAGGGAATGTGATTGCGCTGGACAGCCATATTCGACTGGCGAATCCGCGCACGGCGGAGACCCAATCCAGTCTGATGATGCGCCGTGGCTACAGTTATTCACTCGGCGTGACCAATTCCGGGCAACTGGATATGGGACTGCTTTTCGTCTGTTATCAGCATGATCTGGAAAAAGGTTTTTTGGCCGTGCAAAAACGGCTGAATGGTGAAGCACTTGAGGAGTACGTTAAGCCAATAGGCGGCGGCTACTTCTTTGCACTACCTGGCGTAAAAAGCGCCGACCACTATCTGGGACAATCCCTGCTGGAAGCCTGATGTTCAGCCCCGCAATTCCTGCGGGGCTGTTCCGTTCATCCCCATGAATGAAAATATTATTTTTTGATATGACCCTTTTGCTGAAATCATTTTGTAATATTCCTGTAAGAGACTGTTGTCAGCGCAAAGAGAACCTTTCGTTAATGTAAAGTAAAAATGTTGTTGCGTTAATGATCGATTCTGTTGTAATTATACATATGAGCGGTAGTTCCCGGCAGTGATGGTCATTCACTATGGAGATCGCGAATGGTAAGGTCCTCAACTGGACATGCTTTTCACAGTAACCGCATTACCTTACGCGGAAGTTTCTCCTCCGGTAGCCCTCTCGTCACCCCTAAATTTCCCTCACTTCTTCTTAGCATTGTTACTGACGCCGTATACGGTGCGCGTAGCCGTGTGTGGTGTCTTTTTAGAAAGCAAGCTATGGCTTACAAGGAAGCCAACCCTCAGATGTGTGTGCGCATAATCGTGCTGCTAGCGGCACGTGTGATGTATACCTACAACTCAAGGTGCTATCCATGGGAAGACAAAAAGCAGTGATCAAAGCTCGTCGCGAAGCAAAGCGTGTGCTGAGACGGGATTCGCGTAGCCATAAGCAACGTGAAGAAGAATCGGTCACCTCGCTTGTGCAGATGAGCGGCGTAGAAGCAATTGGCATGGCGCGCGACAGTCGCGACGCGACACCGATTGCTGCGCGAAATGAGGCTCAGGCGCACTACCTGAATGCCATTGAGAGCAAACAGCTGATTTTCGCTACGGGTGAAGCCGGGTGTGGTAAAACCTGGATCAGCGCGGCAAAAGCAGCAGAGGCCCTGATACATAAAGATGTAGAAAGGATCATTGTCACCCGACCAGTCCTGCAGGCCGACGAAGATCTCGGCTTCTTGCCTGGAGATGTTTCTGAGAAATTCGCACCTTATTTTCGCCCGGTTTACGATGTGCTGGTGAAACGTCTGGGGGCGTCTTTTATGCAATATTGCCTGCGACCTGAGATTGGCAAGGTGGAAATCGCGCCGTTCGCTTATATGCGTGGACGTACATTTGAAAATGCAGTTGTCATTCTCGACGAGGCTCAGAATGTGACTGCTGCGCAGATGAAAATGTTTTTAACTCGCCTCGGGGAGAACGTCACGGTGATCGTCAATGGTGATATTACCCAATGCGATTTGCCTGCTCACGTTCAATCAGGGCTCAGTGACGCGTTAGCGCGTTTTGAAGAAGATGAGATGGTCGGTATTGTCCGATTCAACAAAGATGATTGTGTGCGTTCAGCGCTCTGCCAACGCACGCTTAATGCTTACAGCTAGCGGTAGTACGATTTCATAGCCCGGGAAACCGGGCTTTGTTTTTAGCAGGGTGCGTATTTGCTTATTTCGTACGGGGTAAATCGACTGCTGCAGCAACCCGGTGAATTATTTTTTGTCACTGTTCCAGTAATTGGCATAAACCACGCCAAAGAGTTTGTCATTCTCATCAATTTTCTTTAACGCCTTCGGTGCGTTCTTTTCGTAATATATCGTCATCTGTGTAGGGTTTTTTAATGGCAACGTTATGCCTTACTTTTCTAATGACCGTATTTTGATGTTCTTTGCGTAGACGGTTATCAGGATCGAAAATGAATTTTCTTTCATTAGGTGTTTGTTTTAACCGTTTTCGTGAAATAGGTTTTAGTGGAACAAAACTATCTTCGTCAGACGATGCCAGAATCTGATTAAGCAGTGTTGATTCTACCGTAAGCATTTATTATTTTCCTGATAAAATGATAAAGCGATTTTTTAGTCAAAAAAACCTCTATCAAGGGGACGACCTCAGCACTATTCTGACCTCGCTATCTGCTGTTCTTGTGATTAAACGCGTATTCCGTCTTACTCTGCGGGCCGCACAAGGCTTTATTGCTGCTATTTTTGTCCTGATGGGTGTTCCTTTGCGCTGTCCTGGTTACACCAGTACCAGCAAGCACGCCACGTTAATTAATGTCAGTTTCAGGTCACTCCCCCGGAGTGACATCGCGTATCTGGAGAAAGCTGCATTTGGCCGCTGACAGTAAATCGCATGAAATCCTCTGTGCAGACCTGTCGCTAAATCATGTCACGAACGCAGAGACATTCCCTGAGCTAATCCCTCAGACCCACCTAAAAATAAGTTCCCTCATCTCTCCCCAGGGGGACGGGTTACTGTCTGTGCGGATAGGCATAACAAAAAAACATGATCGTTAGCCAGGTAACGGACTGGTATTTTTTAATGCGGCAGCCCCAAAAACGAGGACTAAGGGTTGCAGAATCGCTAAATGTTGCAGCAAAGCGTTTTGGATATAGACCAGAGTGTCGGTGACACCTATGTAAAAATGATCATTATAAATCGAATTTAACCAGTTATATACATTGCCGTATTACTCTTGAGAGGGGGGGGTATGTTTCAAGTAAAAGTAAAACCTACCATAAACACGATGAAAAAAACTTCTGATTCAGGACAATCTCTGTCAGAAATTGAAGAGAGAGTTCACACTAATAATTCAATAAGAAAAAATAATATTGGATTGCCAGCGAATACTTCAGAGCAGGTGGTTGATGGGAACATTGAACAGTTCAGGAAGAAAAAAATATCTACATCTATAGATGAATGGAAAAACAATGATGGACACTCTCCCGAAAGTATAGCCAGACGTTGGCTGGAGATAAGTAGAAAAAAACGAGCTGATAACAGTTTTCTAAGGATGCAAAAGAAAGGATCACTTTTGAGAGATGGTTTTTTATCTGAGGCAGCATCTATGTCTGGATTGGCAGGGGGTATATTTTATTTGACATCAAGTTTGATATTCAACTTGCCTAATGTTTTTGGTTCAGAGCGGAGCATTAAAGGGCAAGCATTACATAATCAGAATTCCTTACGCACCAGTAAATTTGATAAACAAGAAATGAATTTCATTGCAAATTTCATCAAACAAGATTTTTATTTGTCGCACGCCACAAATGCAAACATAGAAAATGCAAATGGAGACATAAATATTTATTCAAGAAAAATGCTGCAAGATAAAAAAATTGCTTTCAACGAGTCTAATTCCGATTTTGAAGATGTTAATGGGCTAGGGAATGATGATTATGCGTTCTTCTCTCTGGAAATAGGTCCTGCTTTGAAAAAACAAAAAAGCCGGTTTGGTAACACCATTTATAAATCTTCAGTATCAAATGGTGCATTTAAATTCGCATCACTATCGCTTATCGATCAGCTAACTATGGTTTTTCCAGAACCCAAAATACCCGGATTATCATATGAAGGTAAGGTTCAATTAGCTGGTCGGCCATCCTTAAAAAGAGAAGAGGTTTTTTTTCATGGCCTGGATGATTCAATCTTATCTCTAGCGAATCATATCGTTCTATCCACAAGAGTTCTTTCCCGGCAGTCGGATAGAGATGTGATACTTAATGAACGGAATCCAGATAAACTAGATAGAATAATGAACTATCTATTTAGGCCGGAGGTAAGAGTTCCCAGAATGGCAGGTATTAAAAATGGAGAATATTTCAAGTATCGATTTGGAAATAGATAACAGCTATCTTGATGGTTAGGATATTCAATTCGGGCACTGGCTGGAAGGCTTTGTTGAATAAATCAGTATTCTGTTGTCCATTTCTACTACGCATGACTCCCGCTCAGACGCTGATTCGCAACCGTACGGTTGCGGTCTGCATACCCGCCCGACCAGTAACCCTCCCCCTTTAGTGGAGAGATGAAGGCGCTGATTTTCCTGCGCCGCAATTCATCCTGACACAGTCGTGCGTCGTATGCGCCATCCGCTGCAACTGACCTGATTTTTAGGTGGGTCTGAGGGATTAGCTCAGGGAATGTCTCTGCGTTCGTGACATGATTTAGCGACAGGTCTGCACAGAGGATTTCATGCGATTTACTGTCAGCGGCCAGATGCAGTTTTCTCCAGATACGCGATGTCACTCCGGGGGAGTGACCTGAAACTGACATTAACTAACGTGGCGTGCTTGCTGGTACTGGTGTAACCAGGACAGCGCAACGGAACACCCATCAGGTAAAAAGTTGAACCAATAAAGCCTTGTGCGGCCCGCAGAGTAAGCCGGAGAACGCGTTTAATCACCAGAACAGCAGATACCGAGCTCAGAATAGTGCTGAGACCGAAGGTGTTGCTGACTTATACCAGGCCTGCATCGTCTTGTTGTTCAGCCAGAATGTAATCAAACTGCGGTTAATGAGGGCTGTAGAAACGATAGATGGTCACTCTGAACATCGGCTTTGCTATATATAGGGCTGTCTGCGTCATACGGATGATGCGAGATCTGTCCTTTCGATTGGTAAAAGTTCTATTTATTCAACAGAACCCAAAATATATCTCCAGAGGGTGGGCAGTGCAATCGGTATCAATAACCTAACTGTCAGAACAGGTCTTAGCTAATACATCTAATTATCCGTCCTCATCCTATCTTGACAGTTAATTAAGATTTTCTGATATGTAAACAGCCCCCCCCAGTTAGTGGTTTATGCGTTCAGGATTAATAGCCGATTTTTTACTGTGAAAAATAAATCATATATTGAGCAATATTCCATTGGCCCAGCTAATAATTCATATTCTGGATATGTTGCATGTTAATGAAAATCAAACCACATGAAAGAATTGCGTTCTCTAATAGTTATCGATTCTGGTAATGTGTTTTGCTGGGTAATAATAAGGATGCCTGATGACATGTCATCTTCGAATAATACTACCCCTGATGGAAGGCTGCTTCTGCAATGCGCAAATTCAGTCTTCCCCAGGAGTTTGGTTTAAGTGTTGGTGAGAATGACGAATCTGTTGGCGTTTTGGTGAACCTTGAGTCTCTGATGCGGGTTATTCATAAATTCACACCAGAGATCGAGGCTCTGTAATCAGCGCTGGCAGATTATGAGTTTTAATTCTCTTGTTTTGTGATTGAAATTAACATTTTCATCAGTTCGGAAATGATAGCCTTGTTTTTATTCTTTCTATTAACATAGAGTCCGCTGTGGATCCTGATATTGGGAATTTCTAATGTGCGCGTACCCGGGGGAGAGAAGTACGGGATTAAGCATTCAGGGAGAAGCAACATACCTTCTCCAGCGCTGGCGGAAATGAGAAGCGAGGCTGTATCTCGCTCAGTTTCCATGATCTCAATATGTGGAATAAAATCGCAGATACTTTTGGAGACAATTCCTTTAAGTTCAGACGAGAAAACATCTTTCCTGATGAACAGTTTTACGTTTTTGATTGCGTTGAAGCTTTTCAATGCCTCATCCGGGATGTTATTGGGCATTATAATGAACAATGATTCATCACTGTATTTATGAAAAACAACGTCTTCACTGTATGCAATTTTCCTGAAGGAAAGAATGCCTACATTAGGATTGGTTTTCAATGATTGTATTTCTTTACATGAAATTGAGACCCTCCTGCATGTTATAGGTTGATTTGTGTTTTTTAACCATGTCATTAAGTGCTGATAAATAATGAAAGGAACGCTAATGTCACAAAGCAACTCAAATCTGTTACTTTTTTGAGATGAGCAAAAATCACTTTCTATATCACATAATAAATCGTGGACAGGCTTTATTTTTTCATATAAGGACTGGGCAAGTTCAGTGGGGTCAATCTGGTTATATTTCCTGATAAATAGTTTCCCTCCTATTTTTTCTTCCAGTTCGTACAAAACGCGAGCTAAAGGTGAGCGTGTAACACACAGTTGATCCGCAGCATAATTAATACAACGGGTTTCGAAACAAACAATAAAATATTTTAACTTTTTAGATATTAGTAAAGTCATGTGCACTCCGTATGAAAATTGTCCGCTGTTGTCTGGGATGGGCAAGCTCCGGTGATAAATATAATATTTATTACAATCCACATGTATAATCTTTAGGCATATCTTTTCAGTACTCTTAACATTAAAAATACAGCGGTTTCGCGCACACTTGGCGCAAAAATGGCTTATCAAGTGAATTATAAAAGCACTCTTATTTTAGTTGCTTAAATCCTACAAATTTGCCAAATCTTACTTGGCCGTGTTTTTACCGCAAAGGTAAACACCATGAAGATATCCGGACAAGATAGTTGAACTATTGCTACGATCTACGGATCTGTTTCTGACGAACCTGAAGGATATGGTACACCGTCTGGTCGGTTAGACGGTCGTTAGTCGGGGTGTCGAAAAGTCGAATATCGATAAGCGTGTCATCTATTCAGCAGGATAGGTCTTTGAACGCAGGGAGGTGGCGTTAATGGCCCGACAGGTGTCGCGCAATCGTTCCATAATGCTCACCATGTGATAGCGTCGCAGGTCTCTCCGGATGCAATTGTCTGCGTTCGCGGCAGCAAGAAATTTTGTGAGATGAGGGTGTTAGCGACAATCATCGATTCTTTGTAAACATCTAATCCGAAGTACAACGTTTTATTGTTTTTCATGCTGACCTCCGTAGTGAAATATTACGGGGGCAGTAACAATTCATCGGTGCGGTTCTGGTAACGATGTTTACCCACGTTAAATATTCTACGTTGTTAGCACCTGTCTTACGGAAAGTTACTCTGTCTTACGATGCAGGGAAATTTTCTTTTTATATATGAATCATAAATCGCACAGTTCGAAAGCAAAAATTAGGCATGGTTGGCAACTCGAGTCTGTTAGTCTTTTCCAAATTAGGTATGTACTGATGGTCTGAAAGAATATACATATATTCTGTCTATCAGAGGAAAATGATTATCAACGTCGGCATGGCAGCGGTGCGGCCTGCAGAGTTCATTATTCTGCAATTCAGCCAGAATGTCGAACAGCAATAATCGCACAATATTATCGTACCAGGCTCAATGGTGTTGCTAATTCACAACTGGAGAATAATAATGACTGTCACGCCGACCTACCCCGGTGTTTATATTGAGGAAGATGCATCCCGCTCTATTTCGGTAAGCCATGCAGCAACGGCAATACCTGTGTTTATTGGCGTATTCCGCCGTCTTGATGGCGTGGCATTATCTTCCGGCCAGTGTATTCCAGTAAATAGCTGGCTTGATTTCAGTTCAGCGTATATGACGCTTCCCGACGTTTCTGTTGCTTTTACATCGACGGAGGATACTGAGGAATATACCTATACCTGGACGGTGAATGCCGGGTTTAATCCGCTCAGTATTCAGAGTTATTTTCAGAATGGCGGCGGGCCCTGTTACCTGTTGCCTTTAATCAACCCTGCCAGTTCGATAGAACTGGCAGCATTACCTGAGGCCATTACAAAAGAAAGTGACATTACGTTGCTGGTTTCGGTTTACAGCTCAACGGATGAGCAGACGGCTGTTTACAGCAGTATTAATAGCTTACTGAAGAACGAACCGGGCTACTTTTTACTGGCTGACAGCACTGATGGTTCAAGGGTTCCGTCCACTGAGCCGATGAAAACAGCAGTCTATTATCCAAAGGTGTCTGTCAGGGCTTCCCGCCCTGCCGATACAGCAATTGCAGTGTCAGGGTATAAAGATCCCCTTCATCCTGATGGGGGTGAAATTACCACGCTGGATATGCTGAACACGGCTAATCCAGCCCAGTATGCCCTCGTCAGTGCGGATATAGATTCCTTACTGGCGAAAGCCCCTGTTTCTCCCGCAGCCACTCTGGCCGGTGTTTATTGTACCAACGACCGTAATCGCGGGGTCTGGAAATCACCCGCCAATATGGCCATTACCGGCATATCCGGGATTACCGAACTGGTTTCTGACAATGCCCAGGCAGACATGAATAATAAAGGCATTAATGTCATCCGCTATTTCCCTGACCGGGGATATCTGGTGTGGGGAGCCAGAACGCTGGCGGGAACGCAGGCAAACAGTGACCTCCGCTGGCGCTATATCTCGGTACGTCGACTGTTTAACAGCGCCGAGCGGGATATCAGAAGCGCAATGCAGGCGCTGACATTTGAACCGAATAGCCAGCCAACCTGGCAGAAGGCCAGTAATGCCATCGAAAACTATCTGTATGACTTATGGCGTCAGGGGGCGCTGGCGGGAGCAACGCCGGAAGAGTCGTATTCTGTGCAAATTGGCCTCGGCAGCACCATGACACAGGAGCAGATTAATCAGGGGCAAATGATTGCCAGCGTGGGTATTGCGGCGGCGCGTCCGGCAGAATTTATTATTCTGCAATTCACTCAG
>NZ_NRDO01000062.1 GCF_010231475.1 Citrobacter sp. NCU1
TGGCTCTCATCTTCAATATCCGGATCATATAATCGGGATTTTAATTCCAGATAATGCGCGAGCTGCTCATAGCTGCGCGCCAGATTATCTTGCAGTGGGCGGATAGGGAATAACAGATGCCCGGTCAGCGTAAGCAAGTTATACCATACAGCCCCAGCCAGCAGGAGCAATGGCTGTTGGTACCACTGTTCGTACAGTGATGCGCCAAGCATGGTGTAGATGGCGATCAACAATGCGCCAAAAGCAATGGTCGCGTAACGTTGGCCAAGACCTCCGAGTAAAATAAATCCGCTGGTCGACAACGTCAGGCCTATGGCGAAAAGCCAGGGCCACGGAAACAACAATTCCACGGAGGCGGAGGCGATGAAAAAACAGATCAGCGTGATGATCAGATTGCGCAGACGTCCAGCAAGGCGATCATCCAGATCGGTCAACGCTGCGGCCACCATACCCAGCGTTAGCGGTATTGTCAGTTTGACATCGCCCAGCCACCAGGGCAGAGCCGTTGTGCCACACAGTGCGATAAAAATACGCACATAATATAACCAGGTACTGTTCCAGGTGTACCGCCTAAGTAGGGGACTCAACATAAAGGCCATCAGTCCTGATCATTCAAAACGGCGGCGCGCATTCGCCTCGCGCGCAGCTTGAGCGGTTTCAACAGTGACCACGCGGCGGCCTACCGGCCAGAGTGCGATGGCTACAATTTTGAAGTTCGCAATACCGACAGGGATCCCAATGATCGTAATGCATTGGGCAATACCCGCAGCAATATGCATCAGGCATAACCACCAGCCGAACAGAATCAGCCAGAAAACGTTGAGTAACGTACCTCCCGTATTCATCAGCGCATTTTTACCCGCTGGATTGAGTTCATCCACGTGAATCGCTTCGTTACCGTAGGGAAACAGAGAGAGTTTGGTTATCTCCCAGCATGAGCGCGTCAGGGGCAATGTAAAAATCAGAACGATACTGACGAGTGTCGCCAGTAACCAGGCCAGGGTGGTCGCAAAACCCCCTAACACAAAGTTTAGGATATTCAGAACGGTACGCATAAAGCCTCGGTCAAATCTGGTTTTCTATGATTCCAGGCAATTGTAACGTTTTTTTGGGCTGGAGCACGTTTTCTCTGGCGGTTACACTGAGAAGTAAACCTCTCGTGTGGATCCACTGAGTCATGGAACTGAAAGCAACTTCACTTGGAAAACGTCTGGCGCAACACCCTTACGATCGGGCTGTTATTCTCAATGCCGGTATCAAAGTCTCTGGCGATCGCCATGAATACCTTATTCCATTCAATCAGTTACTGGCTATCCATTGTAAGCGCGGGCTGGTGTGGGGTGAACTTGAGTTTGTCCTGCCGGATGACAAAGTGGTGCGTTTACACGGTACAGAATGGACTGAAACGCAACGGTTTCACCATCACCTGGAAACGCACTGGCAACGCTGGAGCCAGGAGATGAGTGAAGTCGCTGCGCGGGTGTTGCAGGAGCAATTAGATCTCATTGCACAGAGGACGGGGGAAAACAAATGGTTGACCCGCGAGCAAACGTCAGGAATTCAGCAGCAAATTCGTCACGCGTTTGCGGCGCTGCCGTTGCCCGTCAACCGGCTGGAATCCTTTGAAAATTGTCGTGAAGCCTGGCGTAAATGCCAGGCGTGGCTAAAAGATATTGAAGGTTGTCGGCTGGCGCATAACCAGGCTTATACCGATGTCATGCTGGCAAAATATGCGGCGTTTTTCGAACACATTGAATCGTCGCCGTTGAATCCAGCACAGGCCAGAGCTGTCGTAAACGGTGAGCATTCGCTGCTGGTTCTTGCCGGGGCTGGCAGTGGCAAAACGTCGGTATTGGTCGCGCGTGCGGGTTGGCTTTTGACCCGGGGAGAGGCGGCGGCTGAACAAATCCTGCTGTTGGCTTTTGGCCGTAAAGCGGCCGAAGAGATGGATGAACGTATTCGCGAGCGGTTACATACTGAAGAGATAGCCGCGCGAACGTTTCATGCGCTTGCTCTGCATATCATCCAGCAAGGGAGCAAAAAAGTCCCCACCATCAGTAAACTTGAGAACGACACTGGCGCGAGACACCGGCTTTTTATTTCCGCATGGCGACAGCAGTGCAGTGAGAAAAAGGCGCAGGCAAAAGGCTGGCGGCAATGGCTGGAAGATGAAATGCAGTGGGCTGTGCCTGAAGGCAATTTTTGGGACGATGAAAAGCTGCGACGTCGGCTGGCACCACGACTGGATCGCTGGGTGAGTCTGATGCGGATGCATGGGGGCACTCAGGCTGAGATGATCGCCAGCGCACCGGAAGAGATCCGCGATCTGTTCGGCAAACGCATCAAATTAATGGCGCCGCTACTCAAAGCGTGGAAAAGCGCGCTGAAAGAGGAAAACGCGGTGGATTTCTCCGGGCTTATTCATCAGGCGATTGTTGTCCTTGAAAAGGGGCGCTTTATCAGCCCGTGGAAGCATATTCTGGTTGACGAATTTCAGGATATCTCCCCGCAACGCGCGGCATTGCTGGCCGCGTTGCGTCGGCAAAACCCACATAGCACATTGTTTGCTGTCGGGGATGACTGGCAGGCCATTTATCGTTTCAGTGGGGCGCAACTTTCGCTAACGACGGCTTTTCATCAAACGTTTGGCGAGGGCGATCGATGCGATCTCGATACCACCTATCGCTTCAACAGCCGGATCGGTGAAATCGCTAACCGATTTATCCAGCAGAATCCGCACCAACTCGCAAAACCGCTCAACAGTCTGACGCCTGGAGATAAGAAGGCGGTCACGCTGCTGGAGGAAAATCAGCTGGATGCCTTGCTGGATAAGCTTTCTGGCTATGCAAAAGAGGATGAACGCATTTTGGTGCTGGCGCGCTACCATCATTTAAAACCTGCCTGTCTGGAAAAGGCTGCGACACGCTGGCCAAAACTACAGCTGGATTTTATGACTATTCATGCCAGTAAAGGCCAGCAGGCGGACTACGCGATTATCGTCGGATTGCAGGAGGGAAGCGATGGTTTTCCAGCACCGGCACGCGAGTCGATCATGGAAGAGGCCTTGCTGCCACAGGTGGAAGATTTCCCGAATGCAGAAGAGCGGAGATTGCTGTATGTGGCGTTGACACGTGCCCGGCATCGCGTGTGGATGTTATTTAACAAAGAAAGTCCGTCCTGCTTTGTCGACGATCTACAACATCTGGGCGTGCCGGTAGCGAGGAAACCCTGAAAAACAGGCGGCAATCGCCGCCTGTAGGCTTATGACTTGAGGCGCTCGGACAGGTAGCGCTCATAATCCGGGATCAAAATCTCCACCGCATCGCTGAAATGCGGCGACTGGATAATAAAATCGGCGGTAGAAACGTTGGTGGCAACCGGGATATTCCACACTGTTGCCAGACGCAGCAGCGCTTTGACATCCGGATCGTGCGGCACCGCATTGAGCGGATCCCAAAAGAAAATCAGGACATCAATTTTCCCTTCAGAGATCAGTGCGCCAACTTGCTGGTCGCCGCCCATCGGGCCGCTCAGCATGGCGTTCACGCTCATACCTGTCGCGCGTTGAATTAAGTTTCCTGTCGTTCCTGTGGCGTAAAGTTCGTGCTTTTCCAGTAATGGCTGGTGGCGTTCAACCCAGTTCATTAACATCTGTTTGCAGTGATCGTGCGCAACCAGCGCAATATGTTTGCGCGCCGGCAATGTGCGAGTTGTCAGTTCCATAGTTCAATTCCGTAGTTAACCTTGCTACAGAGTACTGGAAGCTCTTGACGCTGCAAGAGAAAGACGTAAAAAATGCGGGCAAGTGTCAAAACGCTATGAAGAAGGCTGTTTTTCTGCCCACTTCAGGAAGTTATTTCGGGTTTGCGGATCGGCTTGTTTGAACCAGTATTTAAGGCGCTGCTCGGTGAGCGTCTGAGATTGCGGCGGAATGGCATCCAGCTCCGAGATCCCCGAAAGCAGGGTACTGTCATCGGCCATCATCGTGGCAAACTGCGGTAACGAGGCGTGTTTAGACGCTTTATTATATCGTTCGGTTTCCAGTTCATAATCAATGACTTTAGCCGTCGACGTGATGGCCAGAATATCGAGCTTTACCGGAATTGGCATGGCGTCGCCATCCAACAGTTCAAGGCGTGGCGTGGCATCAAAATGCGCTGTTTCACGCTCGTTCTCCAGCCGCGGTAGATGAAAATTGACCTGGCTGATGAGCTGAGTATCGAAGCTCACTACCAACGGGGGTGATATATAGAGCCGCTCTTCATGGCTGGAAAGGCGAATGGTCTTCTCCACACGAAAAACCAGCTGATGCGGACCATTATCCAGTTCAATACTGTCGGCCCCCCGTAACAGTGAGCTGGAGACTTTTTTGCCATCTAAAACAAGAAGATCAACATCACTGGAGAGACGTAAGGTGGTGGCGAAAACAGTGGCCGGCAAAATCAATACAATGAAGGTTGTCACAATGCCGGCTTTCATAGGGTTCTCCTGTCCAAAGACCGCATGATTAATAATGTATCAAAATTTTGCGGCAATCATCTTTACTAACATATAGACATATTTTTAACTTTTGCTCTCATACATTCGTATGGGGTGAATGGTTGGTATGTTGGGTTTGTCGTACACTTTGCAAAACAGCCTGGAGAAAGATGATGAAAGAGACCGATATTGCTGGCATTTTGACGACCACCCGTACTATCGCGCTGGTAGGGGCGAGTGATAAACCCGATCGCCCGAGCTATCGCGTGATGAAATATCTGCTCGATCAGGGCTATCACGTGATTCCTGTATCACCCAAGGTGGCCGGAACGACGCTGTTGGGGCAGAAAGGCTACGCGACACTGGCCGATGTGCCGGAAAAAGTGGATATGGTGGATGTTTTTCGCAATTCAGAAGCCGCGTGGGGCGTCGCACAGGAGGCGATTGCTATTGGCGCGAAAACGCTGTGGATGCAGTTGGGTGTAATTAATGAACAAGCTGCGGTACTGGCGCGAGATGCGGGGCTGACCGTGGTGATGGATCGCTGCCCGGCGATTGAGATCCCGCGTCTGGGCCTGGCAAAGTAAGTCTGTTCGGTTGCCGGATGACGCGTTGCTTATCCGGCCATGAACTGTAGGCCGGATAAGACGCGTAGGCCCGATAAGCGAAGCGCCATCGGGCACGGACGAAAATCAGTTGCGAAGGCGTGGTGCCTGGAGTTGTTTACGAATCGTGCGGGCCAGTTCATCCATCGAAGGCTGTTCAGGATGTTCGTCCTGCGTTTCACTACTCAACTGCGCTTCAGCCAGATAAGTATGTACAGGCTGACCATTATCGTCTTCCATCACCACGTGATACCAGGGAGCAGCGCGAAGTTCGTCGTTCACCGCCAACTCATCAGGTGACGGTTCCTCGAGCGAATATACCGGGTCGATATCCACGACCACTCCGAGATAACCTAACAGGGAATGGCGGACCTGCTGGCCAATACCGAATTTGCTGGCAATCATAGTCACCTCCCGGGAAATTAATACTCTCTATTTGAGGGTAAAATTCCACTTTTCAAGTTACATGACGCGACAGGCAAACCCTTTCAGATACAGCCCTTCCGGGTAGGTAGCGATCACCGGATGATCGGCAGCCTGACGGAACTGCTCTATAAATTGTATATCACGACCAGCATCTATTGCGGCATCGGCGATGATTTTCTGAAATAAATCGGTTGTCATCAGCCCGGAACAGGAGAATGTCAGCAATACGCCGCCTGGGTTCAGCAACTGGATTGCCAGCATATTGATGTCTTTATAGCCGCGGCATGCGCCCATTAACTGACTTTTATTTTCGACAAATTTCGGCGGATCCATCACGATCACGTCAAATTTCTCGCCGCGATCGCGGTAAGTGCGCAGCAGTTTGAAAACATCATCACGCACAAACTCGGCTTTGCTGAGATCCAGCTTATTCAGTTCAACGTTCTGCTTCGCAATGTCCAGCGCCTCCTGAGAGGTGTCGACGCTCACGACCTGACGACATCCGCCCATCAACGCCGATACCGCGAAACCCCCGGTATAGGAGAAGCAGTTCAGAACGCGTTGGTTTTCTACGTAACGACGCGTCGCCAGTCGGCTGTCGCGTTGATCAAGGTAGTAACCGGTTTTGTGTCCGCCCTGAATATCCACCAGCAGCTTCATACCGTGTTCTTCAATGGCAAGCAGGGCAGGAGGCAATTCACCGGTAACGGGTCCCTGGGTTAACTCCATGCCTTCTTTTTTACGCACCGCAACATCGCTGCGGTCATAAATGGCGCATTCGGGATACAGTGTTTGCAGTGCGCTGATCAGGGCGGCGCGCTGATATTCTGCTCCAGCACTCAATAGTTGCAGTACAAGGAAGTTACCGAAACGGTCGATAGTCACGCCGGGCAGGCCATCAGACTCACCGGCAATCAGCCGATAGCTGTCCAGCCCGTCTTTCTTCGCCAGCCACTCACGCCACTGCTGTGCCTGCTGCAGACGACGGGTGAAGAAGGCGATGTCGATGGATTCTGTTTTATCGAACGTCCAGACGCGTGCACGAATCTGCGACGCAGGCGAATACGCGCCGCGTGCTAACCATTTGCCCTGATGGTCAACAATATCGATGGTTTCACCGAGGTTGGCTTTGCCTTCCATGCGAGCGACCGCACCGGAAAAGACCCACGGATGGCGACGAAGTAAAGATTTTTCGCGCCCTTTGGCTAACACTAAACGTACACTCATAATTTACTATTCTGTCGAATCAAAGAAATGGGCGCCATTGTCCTGAGTTTTGCGAGGATTTGCAACGCGCCCCGCGATGATAAGGAGCACTGCAATGTCAAAAATCTGCATAATCGCCTGGGTGCACGGTCGCGTGCAGGGTGTTGGTTTTCGCTATAGCACGCAGCATGAAGCGCAACGACTGGGATTAACCGGCTACGCGAAAAATCTGGATGACGGTAGCGTAGAAGTAGTGGCCTGCGGCGAAGCGGAACACGTTGAAAAATTGCTTAAATGGCTGAAGGATGGGGGGCCCAGGAGCGCCAGAGTTGACCGGGTTCTGAGTGAACCGCATCGCCCTGGCGACGAGTTAAAGGGCTTTAGTATTCGCTACTAAATACACTTCACCGGCTTGGGCAGGCCCGCAATTTTGGTGGCCTGTTTAGCCGGGCCTTTCGGGAACAGACGATACAGGTAGCGACTGTTGCCTTTCTCTTCACCCAGTTTATTGGCCATGGCTTTTACCAGCATACGGATCGCGGGCGACGTATTAAATTCCAGGTAAAAATCACGGACAAAGCGCACCACTTCCCAGTGTTCCGCCGAGAGGGTTATGCCTTCGTTTTGTGCAATAACAACCGCCAGAGGCTCGCTCCATTGCGCCGTCTCTTTCAGATAGCCTTCGCTATCGGTATCGATTTCTTTCCCTTCAAAGATCAACATAATTCTTCACAGCCTGAGTAAAAC
>NZ_NRDO01000063.1 GCF_010231475.1 Citrobacter sp. NCU1
CCTGATGATGTTCATCAGGCGTTTTACAGACAAAAAACTGTCAACCTATATCAGGACTAGTCAATATTGCACACACCGGGGGGATGAGAATCCCCGACCGGGGGTCGACAACTGGCGCAGCCAGTTGGACAGACCACAAACGCAGTGAGTGGGCTGCCCGTCACAAAAATGCCGGGAGCAATTTTGAACAGCATTCGCGCTGGCCCCGCAGGGGCGAATCCCTGGGATGAGCCGAGTAACGGCGAGCTAAGCGAGTCCCCCCCTTCCCCCCCTAAACATAACTGAAACAGGATTCAAAGGGTCGCTGTAGCTCCGCACAGGAACCACTACCAGTCAGCAGTTCATGTTGCTCTGGAGGCTGATGAGAATATTTTCAGGTATCACTACTGCCAAAGTGCATGGGAATCCCTGGAGAAGCGCTTCAGCGCTTTAAGTGACCCTGCACTGTTAATTGCCAGTACCAGCGAAAGCAACCATTGCGCGGGCGACGAACACATAGCAGACCCCATGTTTATCCCAACGCACAATTCACAGGATTCTTATCTTTAAATTAAGCGGTTGCAAGCACTGGCAAATTGCAATAACTAAAAACCTGTCGTCATATAATGACCAAATTTATCTTTCAACTTAATAAAGCCTTGCCTCCCCTCTTCAGAGTTTAAATTGTCTAATTTAATCAAGCGCCTGACATCATTGATCAGTGGTAATGACTCTACACTTTTTTCGTCAGTTAGATGTAATGTTTCTTCCATTAATTTTGGATTATTGAATAAATTGCGTATTTCCTCCATCGAAGAAAATTTCTCTCCTTGTGAACTCTCCTTAAATTTTGTTGTTACTGGAAATGGATCTGATTGACTTGTTAAATAATTTAGCAATTGAAAAACAAGCTTAAGGTAATGTCGGGCACCTTTTAAATTTGAGTTTTTGTACATATCCTGCTGAATATTTTGGTAGTCAAATGCCTCCCTGTCTAATTGTTCATGTCTAAATAAGATATCATGAGCCTGATCGACATAGGTAACATTATTTTTCAACGCGGTAATAAATCTTTTATAAGTAACGACATGATCAGTTTCCGTCCTTACTTTTTTTCTGACCAGTTCGTCAATTTTCGCGCCCTGTTCTAAACGCTCTCCGGAGTCTGGTCGTAATATATGCTCCCTGGTCGACAGGTGCTGGAACAATGCATCTGTAATAGCTTCCTGCTCATTGTGCCCCTCAATGGGGAGACTCAGTAAATTAGATTTAGCCCCTGCACATTTGTGCAGATAGACGAACTCCCCACTGGTTCCTGCGCCAGACGTTGTAATACCATCAGCATCAGCCAAATATGCCAAATGCATAGCATTATGATCCCCCGTTGCTTTAGCACCACAAAAAACAAACACCTTCTTATTGTAATCGGAATCATTATTTTTAATCTTATTCAATACATGTCTGGCGATTATAGGTGTTTTCATATGCGCATAAATATATATTACTTTATCAATATCATCGATATTTTTTACTTCGTTACCTTTTATGACCCCAGAATAGATACCCTTATCAAACTTGGCTTCTATATCTTTTACATCCAATGCTGAATCAATAATTACTTGATGGATTTTATTCTTAGCCTCATGAATAGTATCCTCTTCTTTAATACCAAGTTCATCTAATATCTTGACGGCGGTGTTTAATGTATTCTTTCCACCGAGGCTAATATGAGATATTTGCTCCCCCCTTCCACCTAGCACTTTTGCCAGAACGGCTTTTCTCATTTCGATATTTAAATGAGGGGCATTTATATCTAATAGTATTGCATGATTTTGTTGATCCAGACGATGAGTACCGATGACCCCATTATTATTTGCCGCTTTTTGCAATGCAGGATCCATATCAGAGAGAACGTATACATTTTCCACTCCGTAATTACCCACGAGTTCGTCAATAAGCGTATTAGCAGACATCCGAGGCAATTCATTGATTTTAATTTCAGAATTATAATCTGTAATGTCTGATACACTTGGTTGCAATAGCTTTTCTTCAAAATATTGTTTTAGAAAGTCCATCTTCTCATTGCGCAGAGGAGACAATGCAATCCGCTCAAGAATACGTGCATCATCAGAACCACCGGTTGCTTTATCAAGATAACCGTAAACAGGCTTTTCCGATTCAACAAGTTTGACAGAAATCGATTTTTTGGTTAATTCTTCAGACAACTTTATTAATTGTTCTGGACGTTGATTTCCTTCCCAACGAGGAGGAACATACAATATAACAGAGTCACCTTCTTTCAACGTGTTCTGGGATATTGCCTTCTGAACAATATTTAACGTTCTGGCTGTATGTCCTCCCCCTGTAGGGGAATATCCAACGATTAATACTTTTTTACTGCTATCAATTTCAGCCAATTCACCGTGATTCACTTTCTCACAGGCTTGTACATGATGACTTTCTTTTACTTTTTCAGCCTGACTTAACATAGTCCCTCCGGACACCAAATAAAAACCGACTTGAATAAAACCGTTTACCATTAATAGGTAACACCCTGGATGAGTACATTCAAAAAATATGCCCAACCAAAAACACAATGAATCTATATATTGAAATCGGATAAGATTCTTAAATCTGATTGAATGTTGTAAACATTAATTTTGATTAAACGCCATTTAAAAACAGCGATACCCTACTCACTCTGCATTTAGGGTATCGCTGGCACATCTAACGATTTATTGAACGTGCTACACGAGTATAAGTATGCCTGACTCCGCGAATAGCAATACTGTAAGCCAGAATATTCTCCGGGAGAGCCATTCCCATATAACCCGTATCGCCGATATGATGCAGGTCAGCCCCCGCCATTTTGCTCATTAGGGCGATCTGGCGAATCGTACTGATATCTGCGCCCTCCTGTGATGTACCAATTGCCGTCATGGCCAGCACACCGTGCGCGTGGGCACAATCAATTAACGCAGTGACTTTTTGCTGACTCATACCAGGCACCGTACCTGGTGCAGGAATCAACACGACATCCGCACCTTGCCCAGCAAACCAGGCGACATCTTTTTCAGTGATAATAGCGCTGCCGCTCTCCTGAACCAGCCCTGCACCGTGCATTTTGCCGCTGATGATAATTGCTCTGTCGCCAACGGCTTCACGAATGTCTTTCACCGCGAGTCCTAAAGCCTGATTACTGACGCCATTATTGGGGTTACCCGTCAGCACCAGAATCTTTGCACCCATTTCAACCAGCCTGAGAGCATTCTCTTTAGTTGCTGCACGACCTGGCTTCATTTTCCAGATATCCTCATGGTTGCTCGCAAATTCAGGATCAACGGCTTCAAGGTTAACGCCAATGATCCGTCCGGTCAGACGCTGTAATTCATGCAGCATTTGCTCCGGTGGAATACCGGCCGGCATCCCCTGAATCATGGGCGCTTCACTATCAAACATATTAATCAGCAGGATATCCGCCCCTTGGGACGCAACCAGTTCTGCATTCGTGACATTATTTAGCAGCGGCTGGGTAATTGCGATGGTTTCACTGACCATCACCCGCCCTTCACTGGCGCGGATCGCGTACAGTAGCGCGTTTTTATCCATGCTAACGAAATCAGATGCACAACAGTCAAGTAAACGCTTGTGTTTCATAAAAAGAGATACCTTTATTGATTAACTAATTCACGCATTTCACCGGCGATAATTTCCGCCTGTGTTCCAACAATCACCTGTAAACCGTTATCACTGTGTTTTACGACCCCCATCGCCCCGAGTTTTTTTAGTTCAGGCTCATCAATGATACTCATATCGGCGATTTCGAGACGAAGACGGGTAATGCAGGCATCAATATTTAAGAGATTTTCTTTTCCACCCAGGACACCAAGATAAGCGCTGGCTAACTGATGTGCTTCTCCAGTGGTAGGCACAGAGCTTTCGTTTTCTTCTCTCCCTGGCGTGGCGAGATTGAAACGGCTGATAAATAAACGAAACAGAAAGTAGTAAAGCAACGCCCAGACAATGCCGACAGGCAACATCAAAAGTGGATGAGAGGCCAGACCAAACGACAGGACGTAATCAATCAACCCAGCAGAGAACGTGAACCCGAGTTTGATACCGAGAATCTGGCAAACCGCCATTGACAAACCGGTTAGCACCGCATGAATGCCATATAGCAGTGGGGAAAGGAACAGGAACGTGTACTCTACTGGCTCGGTGATGCCGGTCAGGAAAGTGGTCAAAGCCAGAGACAAGAAAAGCCCAGCGACGGCAGGACGTTTATCTTTGGGAGCCGCGTGGTACATCGCCAGACAGGCCGCTGGCAGGGCGAACATGAATACCGGGAAATAACCCGCCATAAACGCTCCGGCAGAAGGGTCTCCGGCAAAGAAGCGATGAATATCTCCGGTGACAATGGTTCCATCAGCGGTAGTGAATGAGCCAAAAACAAACCAAACCAACGAGTTGACGATATGGTGCAGACCGACGACGCGGAAAATCACGTTCAGAATGCCATATACAAACGGGCCAATCGGACCAGAAGCGACCAGCCAATTGCCCACAGCGTTGACGCCCTGTTGTACGGGCGTCCATGCCCATGCAAGAACAACTCCGAGCAGCAGACAGCTTAAGCCTGTAGCGATGGGCACAAAACGCTTACCGCCAAAGAAAGCCAGATATTCCGGCAATTTAATGTTTTGGTAGCGGTTGTACAGTACACCAGCAAGTACCCCGGTAAGAATGCCGGAGAGAACGCCCATATTCAGTTCTGGGTTAATCGCCTGCATCACCGATGTCAGCACCAGATAGCCAATTGTCCCTGCCAGACTGGCAGCACAATGGTTATCTTTAGCAAAACCCCCGCTAATACCGATAGCGAAGAGTAGCGGTAAATTATCAAACAGGGTTTGCCCGGCTTTGGTAATAAAAATGATGTTAAACACATCCGGTTGCCCCAACCTCAGCAGCAAACCGGCCACAGGGAGTACAGCGATAGGCAGCATTAGTGCTTTGCCGAGACGCTGCATGATAACGAAAAAGTTTCCTTGCATATAATCACCTGAATCTGAGATTTGATCGTAATTATCAATGAACCAATAGTGCACCACTTGTGAACATTAAGTGAACTTCTGAATACTTTACCATAAGAAAAAGGTCATTATGTGACCGCAATATCGCTTTTTTATCCTCTTCAATGGATTCTGACGGTGACATATGCTGTATAAGTGGATAAAAATTGGTTCATCTAAAATGCGTTTTACACGAGCACCTGGAGGGAAAATGTCTGCAACTCAGTCTCCGGTATTTCATCTGGACAATGCCAGTGCGATGCCGCTGTATATGCAATTGGTAAATGCTATCAAGGCAGAAATTGCGGCGGGGAGAATGCGTCCTGGAGATGCTGTGCCATCTGAACGTACATTAGTTGATATGCTGAAAATCGCGCGTGGAACAGCACGCAAGGCACTACAGCAGTTGCTAAAAGAGAGGGTGATTATTCGCAACCAGGGCTCGGGAACTTTCATCGCACCACATGTGCGCCAGTCGCAGCCACTGCTGGAAAGTTTTAGCGAGATGGCTGATGCCTGCGGAGGAGAAGCGAAAAGCGAACTGGTAGGCTATCTTCGTCGGGCGTCCACAGCAGAGGAAAGTAATATTTTACAATTACAGGAAGGTAAAAACGAGGTGGTGGAACTGACCCGGGTGAGAAAGATAAATGGCATCGCTGTTTCCCTTCAAACTGCAATTTTGCCTTCTTATCTTTTGGATAAAATCAACGAACTCGATGAATCTTTGTACCTGCATCTGGAAAAAAAAGGTTCGCCAGTGCTAAGAGCAACCCAACGTTTCAGTGCAGTAGCAACCGATAGCAAACTGGCTCATCATTTGAATATCAAGGAACACGAACCACTTTTGCTGGTAACTCGCACTGGTTTTACTCACGATGACAAACCCGTCGAATGTACCCGAACCTGGTGTCTAAATGATTATTATGATTTTACGGTAGAATTACATCGAAAAGCGCTGTGATTTTATTGACAGATTCATGGCTGACCCGCACCATCAGAACCCTATTTATGCCTCTTTTCAGGCAATAATGCCGTTCAGCCATCGCTTCGAAACACTCCACTGTAATTTCAGAAAAGGTTAAATCCCGTAAGCTTCGGAGATAAACAGACTTTACTGATAATCGGCGGAGTATTGCTCATTCTGAAAATCAGTATGCTCTTCAAGGGGGTTGTAGAGCAGCATGATCTGCGAGTACTGGAATCAGTCAGGTATCCATATAACTGTTTAGCGTCATTTTAGGCAAGGTATAATTTAAGCTGGTAGTCATTTTGATGGAATTGACAATCCCTATTTATTTAGCTCGATAATCAACCAGTCACTTGCTGTGATGTTCCCAGTCAGAGACACCACATTTATGAGGGTAGTCCAGGTTGCATACTTTCTGCGAGAGAATAAGCCATCAATCAAAATATCTCGTCCAGACATAACGACATTGACAATGGCTTAATCAGAACTCAGGTTATTTAGTGTTAATCTGCATTGTCAGTGTGAGCGAGTCCACACCGGCACCACATACAGGATTCATATAAACATGATTCCCGAAATTATCAATCAGGTGAAGACGGGAATGATCACTACTGTCTGACATGTTATTACTTTTGAATTCAACCCCTTCTGACGAAGATTCATAGTCAATAGAAAGCCCTGCGAAGACAAGCTCTCCAGAATTAACGACAAGGCTGTCAACATTAGCATTAATGGAACCCGAACACGCCCAACCATGAGCTTCGTGAGTTCCCGTATATCCTATTATAGGTTGATCAGGATATATGTATGTATTATTCATAGAACAAGGGACACCGTATGGTGGTGGTAATATTAAATGTTGGCCATAATTGGTCCACTGGGGCTGACCTGAAAGAGACATTCCTTTGATATAAATAGAATCTATCTCACGGCCATATTCGAAATAATCCCCTGCAGGCACCACATGGTCAAAATTATATTTTTCAAACCAAAAAAACTTAAAGACATATCTTGAGTTCTCAGGAGTTGAATCTATAGAAACCCGAAATAAACGTTTAAGATGAGTTGTGCCAACCTTTCGCACCTCACCATTATTGTGATAATGATAATAATCGCCATCATTACTGTTAATCAAAATATAATTACTACCTCCAGTATAATTGGAGTTTTGATATTTTTTCATGGCCGTAAAATTGATACCAAGACTAACTCCCTTGTCACTATCAGAATTAAATGTATAAGTGCCATCCGTCTTTTCAGCACGAAGCTGCATACAAACAGAAAGATCGTCTGTTGGTAAAGTGTCGCTGTAATTTCTGGAACACCAGATGGCAAGTGGATCGAGTTCAATCGAATAGGATACCTGGGGTGTTGGCTCAGAGCTCGATCTATTGTTATAAGGCTGTTTAAAATCTGTATACCTGGCAGTATCAATAAGTCCCGCCCCTAATAGGACCTCCCCATTTTTGTTAACCAGGGTTAACGCATTTTGGACTTCTTCTTTTGACGGGGCGGGGATCCCATCAGCCATAGTAAAAGTGAATCCCCTGAAAACTGGAATGCAGTGAGCCTTGAACTCCCCACTGCTGTCGCTGGCACCGTTCATAAATAGCGTGCCCGTGTTTTCATATGTATCACTGGAAGATTCCATGGCAATGAGGCAACTGACGTCAGTCACATAATCCCAGGCGCAAGAGAAATTAACAGTAATAGGAGCCACTCCCCCGACTGGCGAACCATCCGCAAAGAAATACTGGGCAGAACCGTCTGAGATCGATGTTAGTGGCGTGGCGCTGCTGCTTGCCTGCAAAGTCAGGGTACAGGTGCTCCAGACAACACCGTCCTTGGTGAGGGTCAGATTGCCAGTATTGGCATCAAATGAATAACTACCCTCCAAATCCGGGATTGAGGCGTTCACCAGCGTAGTTCCGGTAGGGGCAACAAAATGAATACGCGAGCCTGCCACATCTGAGGCGAAATTGGTATCGATAGTAAATGTTACTTTGCCTGTTTTACCAGGATAAATCAGAGGGTAAAGCCCATTGTCCTCCATTTGTTCCGTGATGGTAATCTCACGTGCGCTGATAATCTTTACATCCGCATTACCGGATAATGCCGAACTACCATTCAAAGACACTACTTGATAGTTGCCCTGTGCATTTGCATCAACTGCAGGCGTAATGACAGTGTCTGGAATGTGAAATAGTGTGTACTGTGCCACAATATCCTGGGCCGTCAGTGTCCGTGGCTGACTCCAGGTTGTTCCTGGTATTGGTGAACTGGCTGAGGTCTGATATCCATACCATTTCGCCGTAACCACGTCACCTTCAGCCATTCCCGGATAAGAGACCTTCATATCTGTACCCGCGTTATCCATCACTGACTTATAGATGAGTGACCCGGTAGCATCCACGTCAGGGAACGTTGGCGATGGTAATGTCGCGGGCGCAGGGTTACCTGTGATTTCCAATGGGAAAGACATCGAACTATGCATATTCCCGACTAACGTCGTATAGTCATAAAGTAATTCGTAGAAGCCATCATAAAAACAGTTAGCAGTAAAACGCTGTGAAACATCAATGTAGTAAGGAAAAACAGGTGGATTTGGTACAGAATAGGATAGACTTTCGACGCCATCCCAATTGAAAGTTATCACATCACCAGGCTGAGGAACGATATTGTCAGGGGGGGCCGGAATATAAACCCCGACACCCGATTCGATTTCATTGCCATCCAGGTGATGGTCCATTTCGGCATTTAAAACAAGAGGGGCTGCAAAAAGAGGATCGCTGAAGTGGAGGCCGCACTGTATGGACGCACCATCAACACTGATACGGACTCTGCCTCCGGAAGGCGCACTTGCCACAGCCTGAATATAGGCTACCCCCGCATCATCGGTGGCTGAAGTGTCACCGGACAGTGAGATATAGAGCTCACCTGTTTCAAGTTTCCACTGCACAGAGACACCTGCTTTCGCCGGGGTTCCATCCGTATTTTGAATCACCGCAGTCAGTATGATTGGAGTCCCCGGCAGCGCGGCTATGGGGGATGATGTTACGCTCTGGATGATGTAGCTACCCTGACTCTGAACAGGGGCATTACTTTTGGTTTGCATTGAAGTATTCATCACATAATCTTCTGTAAATGTTATGACAAATATGAAAACAGCAGCCAGAAACCAGGCTGCTGTTCCACACATCACACTGTTTGATTAGTAAATAACGACATTTACTGTCGCAATCGCCGAGACTTGGGTAGTGCCATCGTTATGCAGCACAGTATAGGAAGCCTGTGCAGTACCCTTGGTTTTCATCGCTGTAATGTAACTCTCAGGAATCGGCTCAGCATGGAACCCTGATGAAACATCTTTCTCACTTACCATGAAGGTTGTTGAATATGTCGAGCTAGCCACGGGGTCATTGTTAGTATTGAACTCCTGCCAGTTGACGGTCACGGTGTCACTTACAGCCATGCCTGAATAGCGGATCAGGATAGTGGTTCCCCCTGCAGCTACATCCGCGTTAATGGTGTTATTGGTCGCCTCAGGGAACGTCGGGGCAGGAAGATCAGTAGGTGGCACGACGCCGTCGACAGTCAACGGGAAATCCCGTGAACAGTGAGTGTTCTGGGTAATATCGGTGAAAACGTAGAAAACGTCATAATCACCATTTTGCAGACAATCAGAACTAAAGAGACTTTTGATATTAACCGGGATCGGGAACGTAGTCGTAGAATCCAACGGGAACTGTTTTGAATCCACCACCTGCGATCCTTTCCCCCAGTAGAGCGTAATTTTATCGCCCCCAGTATAAGGACCTTTATTCGGGTCGGGGATATAAGCGTAAACACCCTCTGCAATCTCAGCAGCAGTCAGCAAATGATCGTCATCAGCGTTAAGAATTGACACGACCGGCACCGTCGGTGCACTGAAGAACACATCACACGATGCCGCGGTCAGAGTTCCAGTCCTAGCCACGATTGAACCAAGAACGCCTTGGCTACTGCATGTTGCCCTGTTAATCACCATACCCGAAGAATCAGTTGGTAAAGTAGCTGAATCTAATTTAACAAAAAGTCCTCCGGTATCGACGGACCAGTTGACATCAACTCCAACGATAGGGTCGCCAGTGATGGAATCCTGAACGGTGGCACGCAATTCGATGGCTTCATTCAATGAAGCGATAAGATTCGTTGTCGGAGCCACCGTGATGGTATAAGGCATAACCGCATTTAGCGTGCCAGTAGTTTTCACCAACTCATCATTCGTTTCGGACACTGTAATAGTGTAGCTACCCGGTAAGGACGCAGTCGCTGTTATCGAAGCGGTGCCATCGCTTGTACTGGTCTCCTGAGTCGTGGATGATAATTCGCACCCCATTGCAGGGGTAACGGTAAAGGTCAGATTGGTTGATGTTAAAATTGGATCAGTGCCATCAGTCAGCGTAGCGGTGATAGTTGATGTTGTTTTAGAATCCGCCGGGATACTCTCCGCGTTAATGTCTACGGTAATTACATTTGTCATAATTTAACTCCTCGAGTTCTATTTAAGTGAAAAACTAATTTGCTGATGTGTATACTCAGGAAAAAGAGCATCACGAATGGAATGCTCAAAATTCAACCTCAGACTTTTTTCCCCGATTTCCTTATCCCAGACACACATTTCACTCTGGGAATACAAAAGTACCTCAGCGAGTCCAAATAAACCTTCCGAAATACGCGCGAAATAAATTATTTTTTGATTAATCCAAATTTGGATTACACAATACAATAAAACCAATCATCAAAAATAATGTTGCATTCACTTAATTTAGATACGCACCTTGTAAAAAAAGCACACTTTACATTCTTCAAAATTGATAAAGTATATTAGTGTTCTTAAATCTCTGTAATTTAAAGTTACATGAGCAGTCCTTGTAATTATAGATTGGTATCGGATACTCCTTTTGTCTTTCCACACAATATTATTTTGATGAAATTAAACTATGAAAGTTAAAAAAATTCGTCAGCACATTATCGCCTATTTAATGGTCGGGATGCAGATCCTGCCTACTTTTTCGGCATTAGTTTTTAGTCCAGTGATTGATGCCGCCCCTTCTTCTACACAAGAAATCGCCCCCGCCGGAGCACCAGCTCCCGTTTCACAGTCTGCATCTAACGTTGCTGCCTCTATGGCCAGCAACTATGCGGCCGATAGCGTCGAACACTGGCTACAGCAGTTTGGTACGGCCAGAGTACAGCTCAACGTGGACGACAGCGGTAATTGGGACAATAGCGCTGTTGATTTGTTGATGCCAATTTATACCAACAAACACGCATATGCTTTTACCCAGTTAGGTTTAAGGGCCCCGGATGGTCGTACCACCGGTAATTTCGGTCTGGGAATACGAACATTCAATGAAAACTGGATGTATGGCGGGAATATATTTTTTGATAATGACTTTACCGGCCAAAACAAGCGTATTGGTTTTGGTGCCGAGGCATGGAAAAACTATCTTAAGTTTTCTGCTAATACCTATCTTGCAATTAGTGATTGGCATAATTCTCGTGATTTTGACGATTATTATGAGAAGCCTGCAAATGGTTTTGACTTAAGAGCCGAAGGATACCTCCCTTCCCTGCCGCAGCTCGGTGCTAAAGTCATATTCGAAAAGTACTATGGCAGCGACGTGGCATTATTTGATAAAGATCATTTGCAGAGTAATCCCTCTGCGGTAACCGTTGGGCTTAACTATACGCCAATACCCCTAATTACCGCCGGAGTTGACTATAAGCAAGGACAAGACTCTACTAACGAAACACAATTCACACTCAATTTCAGATATTCTTTCGGTCAATCATTCAAATCGCAAATATCACCTGCGGAGGTTGACGGGTTACGTCAGCTCAACGGCAGTCGTTACGATCTGGTCGATCGTAATAATGAAATCGTTCTGCAGTATAAAAAGAAGGATCGAGATGATGTTCTCACTGACCTTAAGCTGTATAGCATCAAAGATAACAGCCCTGCTGATGGTACCACTGCTAACGAGATTACGGTCAAGGCCGTTACCGCAAGCGGTAGCCCGGTGAAAAATGCAGCTATCAACTGGAGCAGTGATGGTCACGCAAAACTCAGCACCACTACGAGTGTGACTGACGGTAATGGTCAGACATCTGTCCGGTTGACCAACACTTTTGCTGAGCAGGTTAGCGTAAAGGCCTCATCTGGTGCCGTCACCCAAAGTATTCATTCCTCCTTTATACCTTCTGTAGAAGCCCTAAACCTGGTGCTCACTCATAATAGCGCCGCCGCTGACAGCAATGAACAAGACACAGGCCAGGTCACTATAAAAGATACAGATGGCAACGCGATGGCCAACGTTCCGGTGAGCTGGGCCGTAAATAGCGGCGCGGTAATCATTAACAGCGACAGCACCACCGACAACCATGGTAACGCCAGCGTGCATTTCAGCAATAAAAAAGCAGGTAGTGTCACGCTGAAAGCAACAGCCGCTGGGAAAAGTGAGTCTGTTGTTGCCAATTTCATTTCGCAGAATGTGGCAAAAGTGAATCTAACCGTAACCAGCAACACCACCGCCACCGGTAGTGTGGATACCGCTCAAGCCACTGTTATCGATGATAACAACCAACCTATTGCTGACGTCCCAGTGCAGTGGTCAATAACCGGAAGCGCAACGTTTGCTCCAACTGCAACGGCAACATCCGGTACCAATCCGGGAGGCGTTTCCAGCGTCAGCTTCAGTGACACTAAGGCAGAGACGGTTACCCTGACCGCGACAGTTGGTGGAAAAACCGCTTCTCAAACTATCGTATTTACGGCTGGTGCAGCCACTGCTGTGGTGGTTACCCTGGACAACAATAGCGTGGTGGCCGATGGCACCACGCCTCTCCACGCCCACGCCACCGTCACCGTCACCGACAGTAACGGTAACCCGGTGCAGAACACCACCGTCAGCTGGACATCAGGCGGCAGCGCGACGCCCGGCACCGCCACGCAGACCGATACGTCCGGCGTCAGCACCGTCACCCTGACGGACAGCAAGGCGGAGACAGTAAATCTGACCGCCTCCGTGAACGGCCAGAGCGACTCCCAGTCCGCCACCTTTGTCGCCGGTGCCGCCGCGACCATTGTGGTCACCCTGGATAACAATAATGTGGTGGCTGATGGCGCCACGCCTCTCAACGCTCATGCCACCGTTACCGACAGCCACGGTAATCCGCTGCAGAACACCACCGTCAGCTGGACATCGGGCGGCAGCGCGACGCCCGGCACCGCCACGCAGACCAATACGTCCGGTGTCAGCACCGTCACCCTGACGGACAGCAAGGCGGAGACGGTAAATCTGACCGCCTCCGTGAACGGCCAGAGTGACTCGCAGTCCGCCACCTTTGTCGCCGGTGCCGCCGCGACCATTGTGGTCACCCTGGATAACAATAATGTGGTGGCTGATGGCGCCACGCCGATCAACGCCCATGCCATCGTCACCGACAGCCACGGTAATCCGCTGCAGAACACCACCGTCAGCTGGACATCAGGCGGCAGCGCGACGCCCGGCACCGCCACGCAGACCGATACGTCCGGCGTCAGCACCGTCACTCTGACGGACAGCAAGGCGGAGACGGTAAATCTGACCGCCACCGTGAACGGCCAGAGCGACTCGCAGTCCGCCACCTTTGTCGCCGGTGCCGCCGCGACCATTGTGGTCACTCTGGACAACAATAATGTGGTGGCCGATGGCGCCACGCCTCTCAACGCTCATGCCACCGTTACCGACAGCAAGGGAAATGCTGTGCCGGACACTATTGTCAGCTGGACATCAGGCGGCAGCGCGACGCCCGGCACCGCCACGCAGACCGATACGTCCGGCGTCAGCACCGTCACCCTGACGGACAGCAAGGCGGAGACGGTAAATCTGACTGCCACCGTGAACGGCCAGAGCGACTCGCAGTCCGCCACCTTTGTCGCCGGTGCCGCCGCGACCATTGTGGTCACCCTGGACAACAATAATGTGGTGGCTGATGGCGCCACGCCTCTCAACGCTCATGCCACCGTTACCGACAGCCACGGTAATCCGGTGCAGAACATCACCGTCAACTGGACGGCTGACGGAAGCGCGATATTTGGCAACGCCACATCGACGACAGACACGTCCGGCATCAGCACCGTCACTCTGACAGACGTTAAAGCTGAGACCGTGAATCTGACCGCCACCATGAACGGTCAGAGTGACAAGCTGTCCGCCACCTTTGTACCCGGTGAACCTGCGAATATCACCATCAATATCAATCCTGACACAACCGCCATTGCCGATGGGATCGATGTGCTTGCTCCCCAGGCTATCGTCACAGATAGCAAGGGAAATAGGGTTGCGGACGGCACTCAAGTTACCTGGAGTGCTATCTCTGCCACACCATCACCGGATATAGCAGGCTCCACGTCAAATGGTGTCTCCAATGCAGCCTTTACCAGTATTATGGCTGGTCCTGATACTCTGACTGCCACTGCTGGTAACGTCCATGCCGACATATCAGTTTCCTTCACAGCAACCACTTTTGGTTCACTGCAGTTCCCAGTTGAAATGCCAGCCGCTAAAGCTGACGGTACGCCTGTAGAGGTAATGGTGACACTCGTGGATTCTTCCCATAACCCAATGCAGGGAGCAACCATTACCTGGGGTACAGTAGGCGGTAATTCCAAGGCAGCACAAACGACATCCGTGACTGATAAAAATGGTGTTGCAACAATGACTTACAGCTTAACATCTACCAAGCGGGAATTGGATTCCATTAGTGCAAAATATGATACTCATCAGACAACAGCGCAAATAATATTTGAGCCTTAAACATTACTTTCAGAAACATTAAACATTACTTTAAGAAACATTTAGTTCTTCAATTATCAAAAACCAGACAGGGGCAAATGCCCCCTGCTGTCGTAGCGGAAGCCAGAAAAGTTTGGTTTTCATTGTGATGAAATAGTGATGTTAAGGGGAATTGTTTAACAAGAATTCTGAGAATTAAGCGGTATGTACGGGTGCATGATTCATTCACTAATGTCAACAAGAGTATTACCCAGGGATCAATGTCTTGCGAAAAAATCACGATCCAGTGACCGTACGCAAACCTGTTAGGTCTGCTTCGCTTTGGAAAAACCAGTCACCGTTTTAATGTCACCGAAGGTAAAGGATTCCATTGAAATATTGTTCTACCCTATCATCAGCATTACTCTGATAGTAGATAGCGCCGCTGCGATTCCTCTGTAAAAATACACTGAAATTATTCTTTGATATTTCATCAAGATCAATTACTGCACATCTACACTTAAAGGAAAAATAATCAGAAATTACTGTAAATACTGCTACTTCATTAGTTCATAATTTTCCCCTCGTCCAGGGATGACACAACTCATAGTAGAGAGAGAACTTATCCTATAAAGTGCGCCACGCGGCCAATTTTTATCGTAAAAAAACCGCATTGTTTATTATCAATTGCAATAATACATTGTTCTTCTCATGACATATCTTCATCCAAAATATAAAGTGCGCATGAGATTTTATTGAATTTACACATCTCAGCCACTCGGCTTTGATAACGATGTCAAACCGCATTAAACACGCTAAGTTGCCAGCAACTGTCTCGCGGAAAGTCATTCTGCCTTACGGTGTAGGGAAATTTTTATATATGACGCTTAAATTGCACAATCCGATAGCAAAAATTAGCCATGGTTGGCAACTCGCATCTGTTAGTCTTTACCTGGTTCGGTATATGCTGACGCCCTGACATAATACATATATGTATTCTGTGCAGTATAAAAACACTCTCACTACTAATGAGCAGTAGTTACGCAGAAATAAGGCAAATGTCGGTTAAACATATCGGCAGGCATTGGGAAATAATCTGAAATAGCACGGATGATTTGACACTGCTTGATAAAGACAACCATGGGCGGGTTACAGCAGACTATTCTAATTAATCGTTACAAAGAGGGAAGTACTATGGCTACAACTGTTGATCAGATTGCTACATCTTATCCCATTCCGACATACAGATTTATTGTATCGATGGGAAGCGAAGATATTCCTTTTAATAATGTGTCAGGACTGAATATTGCCTTTGACACTATTGAGTACCGCGACGGCATTGGTAACTGGTTTAAAATGCCAGGGCAAAGACAGTCTGTAAATATTACATTACGGAAAGGTGTATTTCCTGGTGAGTCCAAATTATATGACTGGATTAACAGCATTTCATTAAATAAAGTAGAGAAAAAAGATATTACAATCAGCCTCACCGATGAGGCCGGAACAACGTTGTTGATGACCTGGAATATTTCAAATGCTTTTCCGGTGTCATTAACATCTCCTTCTCTGGATGCGACCAGCAATGAGATTGCCATTGAAGAAATTGCATTGATGGCCGATCGCATTACCATTCAGACAAACAGTTAGCTGCGGAGATCATATGACAGTTACAACAAGCTACCCTGGCGTATATATAGAGGAAGATTCTTCCCCTGCTTTATCCGCAAGTCACCTCTCTACGGTTGTCCCCGTGTTTGCGGTCTCTGACAAATTTTTGGTAATAACAAAGGTCAATTCATGGCTGGATTACCTACGAAACAAAGGTGATGGGTTCGACGATGGGTCTGTTGCGGATATTTCAATTCGAACCTATTTTGAAAATGGAGGTGGCCCATGTTACGTCGTGAATAAATCGGGCCTGACTTTGCAAGTGCCACTGCACCCTGACATTACGCTATTAGTCACTGCGGGGCAGCAAATCAGTGCTGATACTATTAATTCGCTATGTAATGAAGATCACGGTGTTTTTGCACTTCTCGACTATATGGACGGGGAAATAACGGTTAATACGGATATCAGCGCCACATTTTCTGAAAATAGCCATGCTGCAGTCTACTACCCTAATTTGATCACTTCCTGGGCTGCAATACCAGTACCCGCAAGTGCTCTCATGGCGGCATTCTATTATCAGAACGACAGGACTCGCGGTGTCTGGAAGGCACCGGCAAATATGGCTATTCCTGCAGGTTATCAACCCCAGTATAAAGTCACTTCGACGCTTCAGGGGAAGTTTAACAGTGGTCTGGCGATAAATATGCTTCGCCAGGTAGATTATCGGGGGCCCGTTGTCTGGGGAGCAAGAACGCTGGAAGACAGTGATAACTGGCGATATGTTCCGGTAAGACGCCTGTTTGACAGCGCAGAGCGGGATATTAAAACGGCTATGCAGTCGATGGTCTTTGAAACCAACAATCCCCCCACTTGGGAAAAAGTTCGTACTGCCATTACTAACTATCTTCACAGTTTGTGGCAGCAGGGAGCACTTGTTGGTGCAACGGAGAAAGAAGCCTATTTTGTGCAGATTGGTAAAGGACTCACCATGACAGATGACGATATCAGTCAGGGAAAAATGATCATCAAAGTCGGCATGGCAGCGGTGCGGCCTGCAGAGTTCATTATTCTGCAATTCAGCCAGAATGTCGAACAGCAATAATCGCACAATATTATCGTACCAGGCTCAATGGTGTTGCTAATTCACAACTGGAGAATAATAATGACTGTCACGCCGACCTACCCCGGTGTTTATATTGAGGAAGATGCATCCCGCTC
>NZ_NRDO01000064.1 GCF_010231475.1 Citrobacter sp. NCU1
GCACAAATCAGTAGATCACAAAACTCTATGCCTGTCTTTTTTTACCCGCCCATTACTGGGGATTCCTCAGCGCAATTGCGGCCTAATCATACCTTAGAGCTGTTCAGTTGAACTTTCAGCAATACTCACTCTTCAATAACCAATTCACTGTCACAGTCACCACAAATCAAATTAGCCGATGGCTTTGCCCAGGCATTAAGACCACAATCAGGACAAGAAAACTTCGCGCGAGTGCCCGTTCCTTTAATAGGAGGACGAATATTAATCGTCAGCCTATTTTCATTGTCACTATCATCAACGTCAATTGTACCCTGACTAATCGTTTTAGTGAGTTTATGGATAAGTTCTTCATCATCTTTATCTGTCACCCTTAGCCAGTCATCTAAAATATCAGCGTTAGCTTTGGCGGCAACAACTTGCCCCGCAGACCATTTATCGTACCAAGAAATTGAGAATCCATTTTTCAGAAGGTCGTAAACCGCAGTCTGAAACCGACCTCCCCGTATGATGTAGTGAGTCATTTGCTGGCCTGTGCGCTTTCCTCCTGGTTGCCCTGTATTCGATGGCATTAGCCCAATTTCCTCCATTTTGGCCCCCCATACGCGATCATGGTATCCACCACGGCATTTTTTCGCTGGCGTGTAGTGTTGCCATACATGAACCATTTCATGTGCCAGCGTTGACAGTGTATCTGCCAGCGACCGCCCACCGAAATAGTCAGGATTCATTGCCAATTCAGAAAGGTTGGATTCTCCAGTGAACCGTTCCGGTGCGAAATAGCCAAAGGTATTTTTGCCGCGCTGGAGGGTTAGCAGCAGATCAGGTAAAGATTGGTCAAACAACACGGTGTTGAAGTAGTCATATGCCTGCTGTAGCTCGGTGTATGCTTTGATTGCTGGTTTAGTCATTCCATCCACTATAATAACTTTGCATTAATTGTATTGTACAATACAATTAAATAAGAAAAAAAACACGCCTATAGTTCAGAAAACACGTTCAAAAAACATGTTTTGATGTTCGATAATGAGATATGAGTTTAACCCGATCTGGTTATCAACCAGACCGGGGATTGGTATTCTTTACTCTGCTGCTTTGTCAATCAGGAAATCTTCTTTCTTTTTTCCGGCATCAAACGCTGCTTTAAACACTGCTGGCGCTTTACCACGACCAGACCATTCATGCTCATTGCCCTCGCCATCTTGAATACGATACTTCGGAGGAACAACTGGACGATAGTTTTTACCAGAATTCTTAGGAGAAACACTCTCTACTGAAGAAGTCAGCAGAGCAGGATCTAACCCAAGTTCCATCATGTATTTTTTTACTTTTTCAAGATTATCCAATTCATCCTGTTTTTTACGTTGTTCTTCCTTGTAATCGTCCTCGCGTTCAGCAAGAACTGCCTGAATCTTTTCAGCAGCATCACGTAAAAACTCGAAATCTACTTCGCGTGCATAAGCCCTTAAAGAACGGATGTTTGAAAGCACTGCCGTAACCGCATCATGACGTACATCACTACTCATTAGGAGGAATCCTCTTATTTTGTGAGTTTAGTTTTTATGTTCCGTTAATCTACCAATTGTGCCTAATCACTTGAATATAGCAGTAATCACAACTGCCAATAGAATAATAATCTCCTTACAAAGCGTGTTCTATACATAAAAGCACATTTTTAGAAACCATCTGTGAAGACGTTCATCCTAAACAAAGCACCTCATGCACTGAGTAGGAATGCATGAGGAACGATTCTGTCTAGTCAAGTTAGTAAGTGCAAGGGCTAGATCAACTTTTTTTCTTGGCTTCAGCTTTCTTTTTCAGTTCTGGTTTACCTTTTACATCGGTAAAAAACGACACACATGACTTATCAAAGACACCTTCGCAAGCCCAATAAAATTCTCCTTCCGCCTTTTTGCTTTTCATACGCTTCAACCGCTTCTGGCAGTTGGGGCAGGTTGTTGCTTTAGCATCTTTCGCTTTTTTAGCCTCCAAAGCGGCTTTCCCCTTCCCACCGAAATCAGGCTCACCTTTATAATCAGGAAGGGTTTTCTTACATTGCGGATCGGCTCTGAACCCTGAGCAAGCCCAAAACTCACCATTCACCCCTTTAATCTTTCGCATCGGTTTTTGACAATCGGGGCAGGCATAAGTATTAGCGGAGATATTCAATCCGTTTTTGAATAAATCATCGATGATACCTTTTATGTACTCATCATTATAATTGATAAATTCGGAAACTGGCATTCCCCCTGACTTTATCAATGCCTGCTTTTCTGCCCAAATAGCAGAAATATCAGGCTGAGTAATTTCATCAGGAAATTTCTCACATAACTCCTGACCTTGTTTTGTTGTCTTCCAGATAGCTTCTGAGTAACCCTTTATCTTTTCAATCGTGACCAATCCAGTATTAGCAGAAAGTTTTTCGAGTATACCAGCCCTTGTTGCCTCTGTGCCTAACGTTCCCCCTCCCTCTTTTTCTTCTAGCGCTTTACGCAGCGCCGGATCTTTAACAAATCGACCTGCATTTTTCATAGCAGCAATAAGAGTTGACTCTGTAAAATATTTAGGTGGCTCTGTCTTCTTTTTATCAAAATTTGACGACTCGCAATTACCTGTGTCACTGAATTTCAGAGTAGATAAATCTAGCCCGGTAACTTCCTCAGCATCGAAATTATCTTCATCATCGTTAACCTGGTTTTTCCCCAAGACCTCCCAACCTTTACAGATCAAGACGCTCTGAGTTGCCGTGAACGTGTCTTTATCGACGTCAAAGTGTACTTTAGTCTTGTTCCTTACAGAATCAGCGTAGAACAACGCCGTAAAACTGATAGCAATGAGATTATATACATTCCGTTCCTTTGGGGTAAGGCGAATATTTGCACCATTTTTTTGAGAAGGAATAAGTGCATGGTGTGCTTCACCTTCAATTTTTTTAGAGTTAAAAGCCTTATGTTTCTGGTCTTTATTAATACCATTTACTGCACTAAGCAATTCAGGAAAAGTTTGCCCAATAGCTTTAACAATATCTGGCGCTTGATAATAATGTTCATCAGACAGATAGCGGCAGTTTGTTCGCGGATAGCTGACCAGCTTATGCGTTTCATAAAGGCTCTGTAGAATTTCTAGCGTTTCTTTAGCGCTGTATCCGTATTTTTTTGCGCAAATAATCTGAAGCGAGCCTAAATCAAGTGGCATCGGCGGCGCAGTATTCTCTGGCTTCGTTGTCACAACTGTAACAACCGCCTTCTTGCCTTTAATCCGCTCCGCTATGTGCTTCACATGCGCCTCTGAAATCAGGCGCTTCTTATCATCAACCTGATCGGTATCAACCACCTGGTATTTTGCTTTAACCGTATGACCTTTAATGAAAATGCTGCCATAAACATCATAGTAATAGCTAACCGTGTGGTTTTGATTAGCAAGCGTTCTTGCATTGATCAGCCCCAGCGTAGCACTCTGAACACGACCTACATTTAGAACACCCTCAAACCCTTTTTCGCGGCCTTTGAGGGTGAATCCCCGCGTCAGGTTATACCCGAATCCCTGATCGCATACAGACCTCGCCAATGCGCTATTAGTCATGCCACGAAAATTAGCATTAGGCTGCATATTTGCCAGCGCCTTTTGAACTGGAGCAAGGTTAAGATCGACAACCAGCAAACGCTCTACTGGCTTTTTATTGCCGCAGTAATCAAGAAGTTCATCAACGAGCAAGCACCCTTCTTCGTCAGGATCACCTGCATGAACAATCGTAGAAGCCTCCTTAATCAATGAAAGAACAATGTTCGTCTGAGCAGCCGTCTGTTTTTTAATTTTCAGTTTTGGAGGAAATACTGTTTTGATTGGTAAATCTGAAAAGTTCCACTTGCTGTATTTATCATCGTAATCTTGAGGATCGTACAATTCCAACATATGTCCTACACACCAGGTAACGATATCCTGCCCACATTGAAAATAACCGTTTTTCTTTTCTGTCTCAGGATTCCCCCCCAACCCTTCGAAAATCGCTTTTGCTAATGATGGTTTTTCTGCAATAAAAAGACGCATACGTTTAGTCCTTATGTACACTAAAAATAACTAATAATCGTTTAAAAACAGAACTCTAAGATTTTTTTCAGACTTAAATCATTCCATTAGCGCCATTGATATATGATTTTTCATCATTTTGGCTTTTGCCAACTTAAGGTCATGAAATAATCTTTCCAAAATTGCGTTCTCTTCTTTAAGGCGTTCAATATCATTTTGGAATACTTTAGCAGCCTGAACATTGCCTATATTACTGAAATTCATACAACTCCCTTAACTTACCAGTGATAAGGATAGGCGGGGAATGTTAGCCAGCTTTCAAGAAGATATTTTGTTTCCCTATTCCAGTATATATACAACCCATCATTATTAAACCATACTGGATGATTATCAATTTCGCCTATTACCTCTGCATATCTGGTTATTGGTTTAACATATAACTCATTTACAAATGAATCAGACAAGTTGTTTTTTACAAATTCTTGCCTTGACAGCACCTCAATATTACATCGTGATGATTCAAACTGTTCATCAACAATTTGACCTTCTTTAGCCTGTATTACAAAAGACTGCCAGTCTTTATTGTGAATATTGACGACATGCGTTTGAATGATATCAAGAAAAGAACTCTTGATTTGTTGCTCATCATCAACACTCTCTTTAAACAGTTTCTTATCAGATTCTTTCATTTAAAATAACCTCATTTTATTTATTACCCACGTCCGGTTAAAGCAAGATACCTTGCATATACTTTTTTAGCGTATTTCATACGGATTGGCGCATTGACCCCTTTAAATCCGGCATTATAAGCACCAACAGACTCCCAATTTACGCCATTCGATGAAATATTTTTTGCCAGAATCCATGCCCCTACGTATATGTTCTGACATGGGTTATCAAGTAAATCCTTGCGCGTAATGCCCATTCCATTAAGCATCGGAAACCATGACGAATTTATTTGCATTAAACCCACATCCTCACTAACAACCTTACCGCCACGCTTGTTAATCCCTATTGCTTTCGGATTCATACTACTTTCCACTTCTGCAATCGCAATAAGTAATCGGTGATCAATCTGAAAACGTTCAGATGCCTGCGTAAAGCATTGTCTGTAACTTCCTGCTAAAGGTGGGGAATCTGCAAAACTGGAAAATGATATAAATAACAGGTGAATTATAAATACCCTGATAGTAAGCATATGTTGAATCCTGTGAAGGTGAAATACGCTACCGTGATAAGAGGAATCTGTTTAATCCATCTCATTAATACCAACATAATAGCCAGCGTAGCTAACATAGTTCCCGCTGCATACTCAGGCGAGAGCATTAAACCGATTGACGGGAACACATAATAATCACCAGACGCTATCCATGACTCTTTCTTTACGACATAACCGTAAATACTTAGTAACACAACTGGAGTTATATAAAATGACAATGAAAATAAAGACAGCAATAAAACTTTTGAGTGTAGCGAATATATTGAAATAGCAAGCAATAGATAAATTATAAAATCTGGAATCCATCGTTTACATGCATCTGTATAGGCCGCTATAGCCAGACAAAAGCAAAATGCCATAAGCAATAAATCTGAAGACAGATAATAAATTAACGCCACAAGTGAAAACATAACTAAAGAAATAAATGGAAAGCGACTTACTTCATCATTTTCATTAGTTAAATCAATGCAGTTCTCGATCACTTTTTTTTTCTGATTTACATACACAAAAGGTAACACAGAAGAAAGGAAATACGAAAACATAAGTAGCACACATATAGATACAATCATTGCTACCTCATATAAACAATATAGCCCGAAGGGATGAATGCTGGTTTTGTTATTGTTCCAGAATTAGTTTTAATAACAGAATTATCACTAATACCCACAAGCGCACTATTGTCAGTTGATTTCATTATCTCCGAGAAAACACCACTTGCAGTTGGCATATAGACATAGCCATATCCATTATTGACATACATTTTTATAGAAGCCTCCTTAGGAAGCCATACAGGAACTACAACCTTACTAGTTACATCTCCAACTGCACTCGCGTTAGATAAATAATAATCATCAAATGCCGATGTGTAATTTAGAAATAACGATGCCTTATTTAGTCTCAATAAATCATTGTATGAGCTAGTAGTATTTATAGAGTTCTGATATACAGTGATCACTAAAATACATAGAGCTACAACAAGTAATGATTTCATACCTACCCCGTTAAAATATCACATTAATGGATTCATTTATATGGCTTGGGGAGCGCCAGTCACCGGATGAACATTTTTATTAATGGAAAGAAAAACATGAAGCTATGCAGCCTGTCTTGTGCTCATTTTTATACCATTGCCCGGAACCAACTGGATTTTCATACACCTGACAGTAATGACCGTCTTCCGCATTACCTACCCGACTCACAGCGCAAAAATCGAATTTACCCAGATAACCGATGGTTGAAACTTGTGTGGTTTTGACCTTGCCTCCCGCAGCTCGCCACACACCGGAACGGCAGGATAGAACTGCGCCGGACGCATCAGTTGCGACAAGCTTGTTACCAGGGCAATTTCCCCCTGCAACCGCAGCACCATTAATCTGTAAATACTCACCAGCCGTTAAACGACCTTTAGATTGAATCTGCCCATCTGAATATATGGATTTGCCTCCATATGCGCGAATCCAGGTATTGTCTGTCATATGAAAGCCTCCCCCCCACTTTTCGCTATACCAACCTGTATTACCGGTTGTTCTGAACCATCCACCGGTATACGTTTCCCCTGTTGTCCTAGTCGTTTGTGAATTTATGTTCGTACCATTAACATTTGTTGCTTTTACGTTTGTAGCATTCACATTGGTAGCATTAGCATTAGTGGCATTTAATGTAACGGTTGTTGTAGTTGCAGCATTTGCAATGTTGTTTTTTCCCATATTGAGTGATGTACTCATGGTGTTAAGTTCTGGATGCCCCGGCACGACTTTACGATAAAGATAGTCATTAACTTTGACACCTTCATCATAGAATCCAGCGATTACAACATGCCCATCCCCAGGATTATATCCACCGAAGGATGAAAGATTCATAGTCCAACTACCTAAAGCTCCCTGAGCAACTCCATTATCGATAATGCCGCCATCAGCACCAATTCCTATAGCAATCTTCCGAGCCAAGCTTTTTGATAGCTTTACCCCCCCATTTAAGAAGGTCATTGAATTTAGTTTATTGGACGTGGGTTCAAACACTCGTGTCTGGTATGTCGCAGAAAATCCATTCTGAGAGGAAAATCCCGGAGGCAAGTATCCTGCCTTGATAAGTTCAGTTACGCCGAATATATAAGGCGTGGTTGATGTTGCTGTCGCAGCAATCGTAGCGTGATTATCTTTAATATAGAGATTAACGGCCCTCTGAACACGTTTAGCTTGCGAAGCTGCAACCGTAGCTCTTGACTGATCCATAATCCAGTTAGTCATTGGTATCACAATAACTGCAAGTACCATAAGAAATATACCGATAGCTGAGACTGCATCACTTATTTGTGCAACACCTTTCTTCATGATTACACCCCTTTTAAATTATAACTCGGACGATTAAAATCATCTGCAAGAGCTTTGTAATTGCCCTGGATAATCTTTGACCTGATTGAATCGCGCTGAGTATGATGAACCAGGTTGAAAGCACTAATATCAATATTTCGCCCAATAATTTCATTATTCCTAATAGCTGAACTCATTGTTTGATGAGCAATAATATAGAGCGTATTAGCAATATTCTGTTTTGCATTAGAATTAACCTCTTCGCAAAACATCACGTATCGATCAATCGCATCAAATATTGAGGAAGCATGAATAGTAGACACGACAAACATTGTTAATGAAGCCTTGAGGACTTCATGAGCTGTTTGACTATCACGAATTTCACCCAGTAACAAACAGGAAGCCCCCGTTCGCCAGGCTTTCTTGGTAGCTGAGGAATAGGACTCATGCTGCCCGACTTCCATTTGCATACACCGCCCAGCGCCGTGACGACCATTAAGCAGTGTTTCAATAGGATCTTCAATTGATACACCCAAACCTCCGGTTGTCTCGATACGGCGCTTCAGAACGGACGCTGCCGTTGTCGTCTTGCCACACCCCATTTTTCCGGCAATCAGGCATAATCCCGTTGCGCCTTCTAACTCAATGGATTGCCGTATGTCAGTTGTAAAGGCTATCTCGCTAAAATCAACTACATGCTCGGGTGTTTGCCGTATAACAAAGCTCACCCCATCAAAGGCACTGCTCAAGACAGTAATTCTATAAACGCGATCCCCGTATCGTAAGGAAAATTCAGTCTTACCTGATTCATGATAAATTTTTGTGCATTTATCCTTCAGGTTGTTAGCATCCTCAATAAGTGAAGCAGGTAGTTCAGAAAGAAATGATGCAGCACCTTTAAGCCCTTTAATCTCCGAATAGTCATTACCAAGAATTAAATCAATAAAATCCAAGTCATTTAGCTTATTCATTTCATTGCCTGATAAATGCCCCTTTCGGGGCATTTAGTTGAGGTTATTATTAGGATTTGGTGGCAAAGACTACTGTATTACTATCAGTCGTGCAGGCTGATGTAGCCATTACAGCAGTAACTTCGCCAGTGAATGATTGGGAGTTAATTTTAGTAGATGCCATTTCTGAAGTGCCCAGCTTTTGAGCAAGGTTAATACAGTCTTTATTAGACAACATTGTATCAGTAACAGTAAAACCAACACCCGCACCTTTAACTGTAATTGTGCCACCAGAACGGTTGTTAATCGTACTACCTGAGTAAGCAACAGTACTAGGTAAAGCGCCTGCATTAATGAGCGCCTGGTTATAATCTGAAGAGCCATAGCCACTGCTTGCTCTCATGTTTTTGGTTTCATTAATGAGGTTACTGATAACAGTTACTTCATTCGTCGCATAAAACTTTGAATAACCTAAATATACCAATGCCATCACCGCCGCAATCAAAACTAACATAATGCCAAGTGAAGATACAGAATCGGTAATGTTCGCGATACCACGTTTCATATTTACAGCTTTCATGATTTATCCTTAGTGAAAAAATGCTTGTTGTATTAAGTCAGACATAATTAAAATTAATAACCCGATTGAACCTGCACAGCCGAAATATCCTAATAACCTAAGTAGTTCTCCTGTTTTTTCAACGGATGAAACTGTTTTGTCGAGCCACTTCCCGGCAAAACGCTTTAAAGACCCCTCTGAATTGGATGTTTCAAAAAGACTTTTCATCTTAATGATGGCGGCATCACCGGGAAACTCATACCCTATTACATCCAACGCCGAACCTAAGTTCTCCTCACCTTCCTCAATGGCCCCGAGTATTGCTTCCAGTCGTTCAAGCATCCACCGTGATTCACAAGAGTGAACCATATTATTTATGGCGGTTTCCATTGGTATACCTGCGGAAAGCATTGCATTCACATTCAAAATAAACGTCGCGCCATTTAGACGTTTATAAATTGAATATGGAGGAAACTTGTCAAACGCAAATCTTATATTACCTGACCATCTGGAAAGTGATTTGAAGATAAGAATACTTAAAACTGTAATAATAATAAAAATCACCCACCAGTATTCAGTGACAACCACATAAAAGTACCAAACCCCCAACTGAAGCGCATTCCACTTTTCCAATGGGATACTTTGCTTTAAAACAGGCACGAGCAACACACAAAACATAACAACTATACTGAACGCCAAAGAAAACATATACGTCATTATCATTAACGATGACTTTATAGAACTAAGTATTTTTTCTGTACCTTCGGCAATAAACACAGCGTTAAGAAATCCATCTGCGACTCTACCCGCTACATCACATGATTCGATAATGCTTAACTCCTGATCGGGAATCCATTCCCTTAGCGAGTCAGCAAGTGAAAAACCAGCCATGACGTTTTGTCTGCATTCACTGAGAATTTGGCCTATTGGGTTTCCAGGGTTTCTTCCTCTTCTGGTATAGTTGTCGATTAGTTTATCGAACGTTGCCAGTACGCTAAGACCGTCAAGAAGATACTGCCTGAAATCATCATATAGCTCTATTCGGTCTGTTGCGCTGAACGTTCGTTTATAAATATAACGTTCAAAGTTATTCATTAAATTTTTCGTCTCTGTCCAGGTTACAAATCTTTTTGTGGGCAATAACAGGATCGACCTTACCCTGATTAATAAGCAGCGTGATATTTTCGCATAACGTTTCACCACCGTTTTCACGCCAGTGTTTCCATGCTGCAAATTTCCCTTTCTGCTCATAAAGAGACATAAATGAATAATCCGTTTCTATTACTTCAAAAACTCCTGTACGCCCCTTTATGCCAGTTCCATCACACAGATCACAACCAGCCTCATTAATAAGATATGCGTTATGAGATTCAGTATGCTTACCAATAAGTTCCCTCAGTTCTTCTTCAATTTCACCTTTATTTCTGTCATAAGACCGTTTGCAATGTGGACACAGCAGCGGAGTGAGTCGCAGACCAATAAGGCATGTAATTAGCGTTGCATCAGTCAGCAAATCCTGGTCAACACCAAAACGACGCAAACGCTGAATAATGTCAATAGGATGGCTAGTGTGAATAGTCGTTATCACATTATGACCCGTTTGCGCGGCCTCAATAACGCCTGTTGCTGATGTGCTGTCCCTGACTTCCCCGATGTAGATGAAATCAGGATCGAGTCGCATAAGGTTTGATATTGCTTTACCCCACGCTTTACCCATTAGCTCCCGGTCACTGCGGTCGGCAAGGATAAGCGGTGTTTGCACAGCCCCACGGATAGGAGATTCAATTGGATCTTCAACAGTCACCAAGTTAATTCCAGAATCATCGCGAGTAACGCTTTCAGCCATGCATTGAGAAAGCGTAGACTTACCATGTCCCGTTGGCCCACTGGAGAAGATAGCCCCTGATGGCTTAGAAAGTGTTCTCCTGATTGCTGACGCTTGTTTCTTCGTTAAGCCGAGTTCTTCTAATTCAAGTTGCTGCTTTCGCTTCGTGATCAGTCGAACGACGGCTAACAACGTATCTGAGTTTCCTGGACGGCTGGCAAAACGTCCTGTGCTCAGTCCGAACTCAGAAACAAACTCTTCCTTCAGTCGGGCATCACTGGACTCTGTAGCACTCAAAGTTGGCGTGCTTTGCTCTGTACACATAGAATTGTATAGAGTGTTCACCAACAACCGTCCTTTATCGGCAGAGTCACCAAACATCTTCATGGGGCGTTTCATGCCATCAATACGGAATGAAACCTGAAAATACGTTGAATCTATTCTGAAATGAATATCAGAAGCACGTAATTCAACTGCGTGTTTAATAATTGATATAACTTTATTCTGCGTGGGTGTGTTTGCCTCGGACGATGTAGAAGTTGAAGCGTCAAAAGCATTTGAAACATCTGCTAACTCTTCACGGCTAACCCAGATTGTCTGAGGGAAAATTTCTTTTTTATTTAGAAATTTCTTAAAATCAAAATAATATGGGTTACTATCAAACTGAGATAAGACAAAAAGCTTATAGTCACCTTCATTATTATCTTTAAGGAGACGCACGTTATCGGTTATTTCAGTGGGAATATTTATTCCATTTAAATACTGAGATATGTTTACGAGACTATGTGTACGCTCAGAATATTCCATAAATGTTTCCTGATTTACAAAACCGTCATTCAAAAATTTACGAACACATTCTTTACCTAATTAATTATTTGTGTTCGCTGTGTGGCAATGTTTTTCACCTTTACCCCACCTAAACCGACACTAAGCACCTGCCATCTTCCGCCAGGTAAAAGTTGGCCAGCAGCCACAGATGTTGTGTTCCCGTCAGCCATACTAATGACCGCATTGCGGCCATTGATTTTTACCAGTTGAGGAAGCACATCCCCGGCGGGTGCGGTAACTTCCTGCCCCCCGCTGCTCATGGATGGATTTACCGGAACGGAAATACCATACTCCCGGCTTTCGGCTTCTGCTTTGGCTTTGTTGAGCGCTGCTTTGGCTTCATACAAAACCCGTTGTTTTTGCATATTATCCAAATCCCATACTGTTCCGCTTTCGGCGTAAACACCAAAAGAAATTAAGGCAAAAGCCAGGACAATGCTTTTATGGCTTAACAACACGTTTCCCATATACTGACCCCGAAATTTTATAAACGATAGAACCCTGATCCTGCGCGACTTCATAGATGATGCTATTAAGCCTCATCCCGATAAACTCACCCTCTTTGAACACAAGCTGAGGCGGTACATTAGTTTCAACATCAAATGTGTATTCCTGCCAGTCTTGCAGTGGCAGATCTTCCCCCTCATCATTCTTTTTGACATCTTTAATTGTTACTTCGGTGAGTGCAGCAGGAATATTTACCGACTGAAATAAAGAAACGATTTTTAACAACTGCTCGCCCATACCCTGGAATGGATCGTCACCATTTGGAGGCAGTGTATTTTCAACAAAGAAAGCCGACACATTAGTTTGTGTGATACTAAAAGCTGGTACAGTACCAAAAGTTTCCTGAACCGCTTTAACAAACTCTTCTGCTGTTACTGCTGAATTGTCCGGTCTGTTGTAGTTAACATCTAAACCGCCTTGACTGCATTTTATTGTCGCTGGCGTCCATCCTTTTTTAGACAGGTCTAATTTTTTCAAACCCTCTTCACATCCCGCTAAAAAAACAGGAATTGATGATGTTGAAATCCAGGGATGTTTTAGTTTATCTAAAGCAGCTTGGTATCTGGCATTCCTGTTAATTTCCTCCTGCTTCATCAGCATATTCTGAATAGCAACTCTTTTAATCCTTTCCTGCTCATCAAGATGATCCAGAATAAAAAACACAACCACGCTCGACATCATCAACGTGGCTGCAAAACCAATTAACTGATTCTTTGTCATGCCCCATTGAAGAGGCTTAAGACGAAACTCTTTCCTGATATTGCTGGCTTTAAGTATTTCATTTAAATCCAGAGATTCAGTAATCCATGAAAATTTATCTCTATCGCCATACACAGGAATTTCCGTGTTCTGTTTACTTCCTCTTAAATCTTGTTTTAAGTCGAGAACGACCTGTTTAATTTTCGACTCAGGATAAATTGTATCTGAAATGGAATGAATCGCACCTTTTTCAGTACGACCTACAAGGGTATATTCTTCCTCACCCTCATCATTAAGACCAAGAGGAATTACTGCAATACAGCTTCCTTCTAGCAGTGAAGCCAACGATATGATAAGTGAATAAGCGCCTCGCAACTTCTGCTTAGATTTTGGAGCAAACCCGGCCTGAATAGCTTCAGCTTTACGAATAGCCACAACATCAAGATTTCGCGCCTTACCAATCTTACGAACTTCCTGCATCACCTTTCGGTGAGCCTTAATAGTTTCCCATTCAAGACCCACTACAAAACGATTTTTATTTATTGTTAATATACGAATAGATTTTTCGTTAACCGGACTTTCTAATTTATCTCGATTTGACTTATTTTTACCGTACATATGGAGTCACCGTAATAACAAAACTCTGTTTTGTTTTCGTCCCGGACAATGCCCCGCCAAACAAAATATTGTTAGGGGAACCCACGCCCTGACGGTCTGAGTTATCCGTGTTTTGCTCAAAACCAGACATGACCAGTGTTTGTCCAGGCTTCAACCAGACGCGCTGTTGCAAAGAGCGGGTATCAATATCAGGTGCTTCGATTTTCTGAGTGTCGGACGTGATAACGCGAATCTGCTTAAGACTGGAAATATCCATGAACATGTTCAGCATCAGACGATCAGAGTCTTTCAAGATTTTGGGGAGAATAGTTATGTTCGTTCCTGTGGTCACGCTGCCCGGAGTTAGCGATTGTGATGGCACTGTTGCGTCACCTGTCGCATATGCCGTTGTTGTTACATCCTTCAGATAGGTAGTTTGCTGACCAACAAGCACTGGCGCAGCAGCCATATTAGTAGTCATGATCGTACTGGTTTTAACGTCTGAAACTTGTGCCTGTTTTGATAGTGCATTGAGTAAGAAAGATGAGCCAGCAAACTGAGCAGCGGAACCTGTTGCGGTATCAAGGACATTAAAACCACCTGAAATTGCATCACTGGAAACGCCACTACTAGTGTTAGCCAGTTTGATACCATAATTACCATTCAGTGATTTCCAGACCAGATTCCAGTCAATTCCGACCATATCGTTTACGTCTGTATTGACTGTATAGGTCACAACCTTCAGGATCACCTGGCGGCTTAAAGTGCTGTTTTCATCGTCAAGATATTCCCCCACCCGACTGACAACATCAGGAACGTCTGTAATCATCAACGTACCTGTGGTTGCGTTAAGGCTGAGCCGACCCACACCGGGTGTTAACATGCTCTGTACGGTGTCTTTGAGGTCTTTATACAGGTTGTTGCCCATCGCCACTGTCGATGACATTGTAGACCCGCCAGAACCAGATACCCCGGAACTGGACGTACCGCCGCCGCTACCGCTATCTGTGCCTGTTGCGTTGGAGAGTCCACTTGTAACTGTTCCTGTAAGGTCATACTTTGCGTCGGCTGGCTGAATATCGAAACGCTTTGTTTCGAGGTAATAGAACAAAATATTGCCGCTGTCGTATTTCCACGAAATACCAAGACGACCAGAAACCAGATCCAAAAGCCCTCCCAATCCACCGGAGTAGCTAACATCAGAAATAGTTCGCGCCACGCCGCTTACTGCTGCACCACTGTTGCCGTTCGCCTCTGCGCCAAACATGGCAAGAGGCTTCATATCATTGTTGCCCATAACAGGCGATGGAATAGTGGTCATACGTTGCGTACTAGAACCATCCTCAGCCCCGGAACTAAGGTAAGTTGCAGCATCCGGGGTGACTCGAATTCGGATACGGCACTGTTCACTAATATCCTGGCTGAACTGAAAAATATCCTGTGGTCTTACTGTCTTGTACGTAACCTGGCAGTTAACTACCTGGGACGGCGCTTCAAATTTTGGCTTTGGCAGTGGCACTGCATTTATGTATTGACTGTTCTGAAACTGAACTACCGGATAGTTGTCACCCATCTGCTGAATTAATGACGAAGCCTTAACTCCAGTATCTTCCGCAGTTTTTTGAACTTCATTCATACGTTGAACTGCGCAACCAGAAAGTAATAATGCAGTTGCCACTAAGGTTAATGATTTATTTTTCATATTCTCACTTTTTGTCACTAATAACGATAAGGCACTGATTACGATACCCGCTAACATAAAGCGGAGCCTGTGATCTTCGATATAAATCGAAAAGCTGTGTGGTTACATCTTCAAAATTTTTCCCGGTAAAAGTAAGCGTATAATCAATCGGATAATCAGTATCAGTCAGACGTTGGAGTTTCCACTCTCCATTTCCTGACGGACATTTTTCTTTCGCCATCCATTCAGTGAAACCGTTAATTAATGTTGTTCCTTTTTTGATTTTCCAAACTTTCATAACAGGAATAGTTTTTACCGGGGACACTGGTACGACTGATTTATGATCATCCGCTGTTAATGGTTTAACAGGTTCGCTTCCTCTAAATGGATTTTTGCCAACGTCCGGGATAGTCGATGTTGATTTTACCTTTTCAACTGCATTGGATTTTCGCGTGGTATTTGCTGCAACTGTTACTACAGGAGTATCAAAACCTTTAAGGGAGGCGGGTAGATCTTGAATATTTGTTTTGTCAATCGGTTTAGCTGTTTGTAACAATCCTGAATGAGGAACAACTTTTTTATCAGCTTCACTATTACCGCTTACCAGAACGTTCTTATTACCCGTTTTAGCGCCAGTAATAACTAACGATGGACTAGTAACATTCGCTATTTTTGCTCCGGTATAAACTGGTTCAGAGTGCGGTAAAAGGGAAGTGATATCTGTATTCATATCGACAAACTCCCCTTTGGGAGTTGCGAGCGGCGGTGCTGAACTACAGCCAGAAAGGATACCCGCAGACATAGCGGCAAGTATTATTTTCTTCATATATTTCCAGAATCACGTTATTAAAACGGTAAAATAATGACTTATTTTAGGTTAATGAAATTCAGAATTTAACCTTACCATATTTGCTAATTATTTTGTCGATTGTGTCTTTCCCTGCTGTATCACATTGACTGATAAATGCCTTACGTGCATCAGATGTACGATTTGGTGAAAATGAGCCTTTCTTCTTTTTAGTGATTTTGAAGAAATTTTTCTCTGGAGAACTACACTCGCCGCCTCCGCTATTACCTGTTACTTTTCCATACATACAGAGAACGACTACGCAAGGATCACCAGAGTCTACAGATTGCACCTGTTTTTCATCTGAGTTGTAGTCACTCATAACATAATCACTGGCGCTTGCCGATAACGGTGATAGCAAAACCAATGCTATCACTAGCGTATTTAATTTATTCATGGCATAACCTTAAAGTTTTATGAATTGAAAAGAAGAGGAATTTCTATCCGGTTTTCCTTAGCTATTTTTACACGTCCCATAAAAACAGGATCTTCAAAATAGACTATTTTATCTGCGATAAATGGATAGCAGACTTCACTAAGAATTATTTCTCTCACCTTCATTGTTTCACTTTGATTCTTTATTTTCCCAAGAGACACTATCTCATCAGGCAATAAAACAGCACGAGAAATAACATCGTGGCTTATTGAGTTAGATCCTCCGGCACTTCCACGGTTATCAGACTTCGATTTTCTTTTTATTTTATGGTCGTAAACACCACATCGTTCTGATATTTCATTAACTGTGTCATCAACATCCCTCGGTGGATACACAATTTCTACCGCACAGTTTTTGATAAACGTTTCCGTACCCTCTTTTCCATATAGCTTATCATCTTCCATCTGCCCTTTGTTCTGCAAAATGAAAACATAACGCAGATTAAAACCAGCAGTGTAAGCAATGGATTTTTGAATAATCTCTACTCGCCCCATGCTCGTAAACTCATCCTCTAATAGCACAACCTGATATTTCAACTCCGGGTTTTGCTCAGGCAGTTCTTTGGTGTTTTCGTTAACAATCATAGAGAAGAAAAGATTGACCAGCTTTTTGTGAGTTACAAGGCTATCCGGCGTAAGACCAAGATAAACAGACATCTTCTCCTTTCTTAAACGGCGAATATCAAAATCACTGGCACTTGTTGCCGCAGCCGTTACTGGGTTAGCGAAAATATCAAGACCATTGGTAAAGTTACTCATGATACTGCCGCGCGTCTTATCAGGTGCAGCCATAAAGATTTCGAAATAATCTCGGGTTTCTGTGCTAACAGCAGCATCCTTTGCGAGAGTCTTACGCATCCAGGCTGCAAGATCACCGCCAGGCGTTGCTGATTTCAAAACCTTAGCAATTGAAACTGTCAGGTTTTCCTGTACCTCATGCTCTTTATCAAGGAGATAGAGTGCAAGACCTATAAACAGGTTCATAGCTGACGTGTTCCATACATCGTTATCACCACCGCTGAGAGGATACAGAACGGAAGCAATCTTACGTAAGTCCGTCTGACGCTGGAGTGCATCACGGCTAACATAATCCATTGGATTCCAGCGATGAGAACGGTACTCCCCAGCCCTAGCCCTTTCCTCATTCTCCACATACCCGGCAGGGCAAAACAGATAGCACTCCTGTCCCAATACCTTCTTACGGTAGCCTGACGACAGGAACCAGTTTTCAAGTTTAATATCGAGGACTACCAGGCTTTCGGGATAGTTTAGGCAATTGGGGATAACGATACCCACCCCTTTACCGGATCGTGTTGGGGCATAAAGCATTAAAAACTGTTGACCATAATAATAAATATACTGGCCTTTAAATCTGCCTTTATTCATTTTACCTATAAGAATAGGCGGGTACTTATGTTTCTTAGATTGCTTCAGGGTTGGAAAAAAACCCGACTTTTCTAAATCCATATCGGTAGCGAGGCGCGAATTACCATAGATAACTTTCTCAGGCTTAAGGTTTAATAATATAAAAACACAGAACACCATAAAAACGACGACTGGAGTACCAAACCCAACCCATGTCATACCAACTAGCGTCTTGTAGGACGGATTACTACCGTAATTACTTATTACTTCATAGAATGTGTTCACGCTGAGTGAATCCACATTTAAACCTGAATACTTTAATGCTGCATAACCACCTAAATAATTACCACCAACAACCGAAGCAAGAAGCATCAATAATAGTATTGACGATATACCAACAATCTTTTTCATGATTTATTTACCTGATAAAAGAAAATTACATTTCATTTAGTAATTTGTTTTTCTCTTGAGGTTCGAAATAAATTTCCGTCATGCGCGTATGATTAAAAAACAGAATCACATCAACCGATGTTTTTATAGTTCGCATAATCAATTCCATATCAACAGTCATACCCACGTCTGACTGCTTAACGATGCTTGCAAGGCGTGAGAATGAAGCATAGGTATTGTTCGCGTGAATGGTTGAGATAGACCCTTCATGACCTGTATTTAACGCTTCCAGGTAACTCCAAGCTTCATCCCCGCGAAGTTCAGCTAGGAAGATGTGATCTGGTTTGAGGCGCATACATGCTTCAATAATTGTTTTTGCTGTAATAACTCCCTTTTTATAAAACAGGTGAATGTGGTTAGGATGATTAGGCAATTGCATTTCATGAACATCTTCAATAGTGGCATATCGCCTTTCGGGTGGAAATATATCAGCAACAGCTTTTGCTATTGTTGTCTTACCTGACCCCGTCCCCCCTACAATCAGAAAATTAAGTCTTTCTCTAACAGCCTCGTATATAAACCTTTCAAGACTATGGGGATCGCCTTTTTGATAGAGTTCATACAATTTCTTCTGCGTGTCCGAAAGCTCTACCGTTTGCTTTTGGGCGATTCGTACATTGTCAAATCGCCCAGAATTAACGTAATCGGCAATAGAAAAACGCTGAAGGGATGGCTTACGTATTGAAATCGCAATACAGCCGGGTTCCGTAGCTGGCGGCATAATAATTTGGCCCCTTTCACCATCAGGGAGGATCACAGAAGCAATGGGGTTAGCCTGGTTTAACTGAGGAAGGTTAGAGTAAGTGGACAGACTTTCTGCAAGGTGCTTAAGGTTCTCAAAACTCGCTGCTGGTTCCTCAACAAACTGCCACCCTTCACTGCCCTCATACCAAATCCTGCCAGGTTGATTGATAGCAACTTCTGTTAACCCCTCCCGGTTCAGCAGAGCCTGAATACCTGTCTTGTCCAGATACAACCGCGCTATATCAGAATTATCTTCCATCAATTCACCTCATAAACGGATGAGAAATCAATGTTGCGCGGCACTATGATTGAAATAACCGTCCCCTGGTTGATGTAACCCGTTGGCGCAATGTTGATGCTGTTCTGCAATGCGATTGCCGCTTGTTGCTGTGAGGCATCGCTCGTATTGTCGTATGTGATTGATCCCTGATTACCACTATTACGCTGAGTCATATTTTTAACTGAGTCCATAGTGTCACCTATGAGGGAAAGCAAAAGAGAGTTTCCGAACCGCTCCCAAAAATGAGAGTCTATCCAGGCAGGCAGACCAGCAGCCCCAAGACTATCTGTACCCAGGCCATCTACACGTATTTTCACGTTACCGTCCTTAATAGTTGTCCAGTTAACGAAGACACGAGCAACTCCTTGAGTGATCGCTTTCTTCTGTTCACCAGTGAGCAATGCCCCTTTACGAACAAGAAGCGTTTTACCGTCATCGGAATACACATCACGGGCCATCTGACAAAGGGTAATAGCAGGATATGATGTGATGATTTTTGTTTTGAGCAGGCAGCTTAAGCTAGTTCCCGCAGAAAGCAGATAACGACGTTTATTAACGAAACTGGCAACACCATCAGCATATTCACCACCTTGCAGATAATCTTTATCTGTGCTTCCTCCTTCATTAGTTTTGTCAATTTTTACCAGTGTCTCACCAATCAAAATCCGCTGTGCTTTTGGCAATGGCGCATTTTTATCTCCTGAATCCTGCCGATTGTCAGCCCGAAAGGTTTGAGCCTGGCCTGTATCAGCACTAGCATTTTTTCCTGCATTATTTTGGGATTCCTGCTCCTGATTCTCTTTTGCAAGCCGAAGTTTTTCGTCTTCAGCATCTTTCTTTTCCTTTGCGCGTTTAGCCGCATTCTCCTTATCTATAATTAATTGCTTCATTGCGTCGAGGGAACTATTAGTGGACGTTTTAGCCTGTAACGCCTCGCTATTAGTTGGGTTTTTTGTAAGACCAGTCTGAGCCGTTTCCTTTTTTCTTGTGAGAATAAAGGCAGTTCCAATTGCAGCAACAACGAGGAAAAATATGACAAAACTAACAATGATAATTTTTTTATTAACGACTGCTGCTGTTATATCAAGCTTTTCTCTGTTTCCTACCTCCACCCTTCCATTACTCATCAGTAATTTTCTCCGTTCTTATCTGCCCGGTTGTCGTCCCTTTTTTATCGTATAAACGCTTAACGACAGAAGAGGTTTTTACACGCATAACCTGATTACCATTTCGTAGTAAAAACTCGGGAGAAACATCATGAACAACCATGACATTCTTCTCCATACTGTTATTAACAAGATTTTCATTACCGTCAGAATCAACACGGTAAACAACTGGCATTGTTTTACTATTTTCCCAGGTAAAACATGTAAACCTGCCATCATCCCAAATTTTGTTAGGCTTGACTGATTCATCGCCTTGAACCTGATAACGTCCATTTACAACACCACCATCGGTGCAAGGAATCTTGTTGTTATCAAACAATATTGGCTTAGGTTTCGGATATTCAAATTTTAAAACAAAAGTTGGATTTGTTTTTACCGATGTGAGAAATAAGGTATAAGCGCGTTTATCTGTAACTACGACGACATTTGTATCAGGATTATCTTCAGAAGCAGGCCGAAAAAATATTATGTTGTTTCTGACCGATACATTCCATGCACCAGGATCGCCCAACCCTACATCTTCAATTTTTTCATCACTACTGACCTGAACAACAGAAACCGTACCCGGCTTTACGCGCACTTTCACAACATCGTCCGGGTTGTACATCACCGTTTGCATCCTGGCATCGTATGATGAACCGCTAGCAAACGTAGCAGCGTTAGAAGTGGTTGATACAGCGCTGGAGATAAGTAAGGCCAGAACAAGTTTGCGCATTATTTTATAGCCTCCGGATCGACCCTGTAGCTCAAAGCCTGAAAACCGAGGGGGTTTAACAAGCGCTCACCTTCAGTTTTGATTTTACGCTGGTAATCAAAAGCAACGGTTGCTACCCAGGATGTTTGGCTGAAATCAGCCGACAGAGTACCGTCCGTGTTAAGAACAGCTTTATCAAAACGAATCTGCGCAATCTCAGGCTTTAGAAAAGTAACTGACTTAACGCGAACCTTAATTTTGTTGTTTTGCTTCAATAAATTCAAAGGAGAATTATCTGCTGTAATTTGTGTCCTGTACTGAGAAAACGTTTTACTGTCTGACATCAGATTTACTGTGTCATTCATAGCCTGGATAGTTTGCCAATCATAACTTTCATAATTTACAACATATTGCGAGAGAAAATATTTATTGACCACCTCACCATAAGATTCTTGTGCATTACTTAAAGGTGAAACAGCATCAGTATAGCCAGTGTTGTTATCAACCCGTAGCATAACAGGAACAGCAGTTTTCAACGGTGACATTAAAGCTAACGCACCTGCCTGTATTGCTATAACAACCATACAAAGAAAAGAAACGACCTGAAAGAACTTCACCTTCCCATTTATCAAAGAAATACGGTCACGTTCAAAATCTCTTATTGCAGAAAAGTAATTTTCCGTTTCCTTTTTTGACTCTACTTTTGTTTTTTCTGCCTCTTCTTTAGTTCTTTGGAAATAATTTAACATCGTCACCCTCCTTTAACGTTATTTCTAAATTTATTAGCCAAAGCAGCCCCTCCACGTTTGAGTGCGCCACCAATGGCACCAGGAGCTTTATCACGCATTGAAGCAGCCGCCTTAGACAATCCAGCAGCACGAGCAAACGAACTCACCCCAGGAACAAGTCCGTTAATGCCGACACCGCCAGTTAGGGACGAGCAAAGAACCGCAACTTGTTCAACCATTCCAACGCAGATAACAACAACAAGTAAGAGTGTTACAGCGTCCATGAAACTCACAGATGATGGATCTAAGGCTGTGTATTTACCAATTAGACCCAGCACAAATGTAAATGAAATTGAATAAAAAACATTAAGTAAAATGTAATTTAAGCAATGTCCACACCATGAAGTAAACATTCCTCGCGTAGCTGGAAAACCTGCAAAACAGATAAACACACTGCCAATTGAAAGTAGAATGCCCGTCATAAATGTTGCAACACAAAGGAACAAGGTAGTATAAGCAACAAGAATTGCACCACCTGCATAGCCAATACCATAAATTAAATATGTAGCAATTAGAGGGCCAATATCCCAACCCAAAGTATCAATAGATCTGGTTTTAAAATCCTCCATAGAGGTAGCAATTTTCTCCCATGTTTCATCAACACTCAACGCCGCATTACCACTCCCCATTAATTTCGCGGATACTTCTGGGCCGGAGTCCATAACAAATGGAACAACCCACTGTTGATAATATGGCGCAGTCCAAATAAAAGCGCCGATTAATGTAAAAACCAAGATGTTTTTTATAACTTCGTTTACAATAATTTCTCTATTACTGTATATAATCATCCAAGCTATTATACAACAATAGAGTAGAAACCCGGCAGCGAATACAGGTCGTATAGAAACAGCAACCACTGAAAAGTTATTAGCGACTGCATCCATTACAAGAAGTTTTGTCTGGTTAACAAATTCAGATGCAAGCCCCATTAGTTTGTTCCTTTATATGAGTGCTGCTCCATCCATTGTTTTCTAAGTTGCTCCTGCCTTAATTTATCCTGCTGTTCCATTTGTTTTTCTGCAAGTTCATTTTGCTTCATGAAGTATTGCATATTTATTTGTTCAGTTTGCAGTTGATTTGTAAGGTCAGCCTTTTGTTGCGGTGTTGTTGCCTCGTTAAATTTTGCCTGCAAGCTTTCTAACTTAGTAGCTCGGTCTTTTAGCTCAATATTATAAGCATCAAAAAATTTGACTTTTGCTGCTGCCCCTTCAAGACGAGCCTTTATTGAATCACTGCTATTTAATCCAAATTTATCTAACTCAGAGTCAACATCATATTGTTTTGTGTCTGTCAGATCGTTCAACTGCTGCTTCATATAGCTTGAAGCTGTATCAAAACCAGAATTAAAATTCGTAAATCCTTCGAGCCGCTTCTTTTGGTCTTCGGCATACTTCACGCTCTGTTCATACTCGCGTTTAAGTTGCTGATATTGCTGTGCCGCTTCTTGAGCGCGAGTAAGCCCTTCTTCAACAGTCTTTGCAATTGAAGCCAGGTCAACAACAGGTATCCCTGAAGAATAGCTAACAGAAACAAAAGAAATTGAGATTAACACAGCAATAAGTGATTTTTTAAACATTTCATTTTCCTTTAATTCGTCGGATAAATTCTGGAACCCAAATATCAGGATCGTCTGTCATAAGCTCAGACCTGATTTTCTCGGCAAGAGCAATACCTTCAGTTGAACCAGAAATTATTGGGAGAAAATCATCAAAACCATACAAATCCATTTTCACAAAGACACTTGCACCAGATTGCTTTATTAGCATTGTTCGTGATTCTTTTCCAAGTCGTTTTAACCTTGTAAATTCTTTTTCAGTTAGTCCCACCTGCCGATAGCCATCATAATCGGCATCAGGATTTGGTAAAAAAATCTTTGTTGGTGTTTGCTGGACAATCGCAGCAAAAATCTGGCAAGAGATTGCATCCTCTGGCGACTGGCTGGTAAGCCACATCATTTCACCTTTAAGTCGCCCGGCCTTCAGAACTGATTTTATCTGTGCTTGAGTCGTAGGGAAATTACAAGGCATCCAAAATTCTTCAATGAGTGAGAGCATGAGTTTCCCCTCACGCTGCATCAACGTTTTATAAAAGAAGAGCACTGCCAGTACAGGCTCACATGCAGGATGCACCCCACCACTGGCTGTTTTTTCTAACAATACAGTTGTGTCAAAACCTACTTTCTGAAAATCCAGCGGGTTAAAAATATTGTCGGGTGAATCTGTCCACAGTGCATACTCTCCCTTGTGACACCATTTTTGGAGGCGAACAGCCAGATTCGAACCAGGGGGGATTTTTTGCAAAAGTTTGCTGACTCGCCGTGATTCTCGCGGCAACTGCATTACAGCATCAACAGCCCCGGATAAGATTTCAGCCTCTTCATCACTACAAGGATTTCCTTGCGTGTCGCGCGCAAAAATCTTCACGTATTGCTTCAAAAACGCAACAAGTCTCCCCCCCAATGCTGGATCATCAGAATCTGCAATCTGGAACGGATTCAGCCCACTATATCGGCCCTCATCAAGGGTGAAGTATGCAGCACCATAGGTGCGAGCAAACAACTCAGTAGAGCGATTGAAATCGACAATAAACAATGACGAGTCAAAACGCTGTAAAAAGCCAGCAGCAACCCCCTCAAATGTAGTTTTACCCGCGCCAGTCGCCCCGAGGATGAGAGCATGACCAGCGATCTTTTGGCCTGTAACATTTCGATGCGGCTCAGAATAATGCGTATTGAAGTAATACAGGCCATCCGAAACAGTTTTGAGAGGCATGATAGCCGAGCCATCACCGATTGGATTGCCAGCTTTTTTACCTACTGAGTAATTGTGCATTGAGAACGTACAAGCCAGATTCGTGATCGTACGCCGAGAATCAAGTGGTCTTTTCTTGTTTAGGGGTAGATGACTGAAATAGACATACGGCGCAGCCGCTGCTGTGCGTGCGAATCGAAACCCTTTGCCGCTCGTAATAAACTCAGCGGAAACCTTCTTACCGTTCATCCTCGCCATCTCAGGGGTAGAACCGTAGACAGTTAATGCACAGTGATAGGAACCAAAAACCGTTTGACCACTCACCACCGATTCCTGGCCTATGACCAGCTCTTCTTGCTGCCCTACCCCCGCATCATTTGCTGATGAAAGTTTGTTAAGCTGACTATCAATTCTCCGTAACGTTTTAGCAGGAGCTTCAAAAATAAAACTTTGGGTAATGAGAAACTCATAAGGTAGCGTTAAGAGAAAATTCCAATGCCCCGGCTCTGTAAACATTGGGAAATCTTTGATAATAAAGTTGGTGGCGAAGATCTTATTGTCGGAATCATTATTCCTTAGTTCAAGAACATCATTTCCAAAATACCACTCGGAATCAATAATTGACTGAGAGAGTGGTGTTGAAGATGCTGGAATTAACACATGATTTTTATTAAAGAGACTTGAGAGGTAAGCACCCGTTTCGCTTACATAATTTTCACCAACAACTAAAACTGAAGGATTGAAAACTTTAAAAGCAACAAGCGCTTGATCGACCAAATCTTGCAAACGCTCAATGCCTGCATCAATCTGGTTATAAGGCATACCGAACGTAATGTACCAGGTCGATTTGAAAAAACTCCCGGTTCTAAATGTTGAAATATATTTTTCTGAAAATCTGTTTAAAAAATCATTATCAAAGCTGTATGAATCATCTAAAGATACTCTCTCTCTGACAAGATGAGTCCATAAATATAAATCTCCCTCCTTACCCGCGCCAACGAGAAAGTCTTTCGCATTTAAAAAAGCGTTTTCTAATGCTGCATCTGATACACTCTCAAAAGGTAGCCCTTCAAGAATAATAGTTGACAGCATTTTATTGTCCTCAGTGTAAACAACACTATTTGAGACATGAAACTGGTAATTCGGATAAAGAGATGTAACAGGTTTATTTTTCTTTTTTTTGAGTTGGTTAGAATTCACTGATCATACCCTCCAGAATCAAAACCAGTTATCAAATCACCATGTTTTAATTTAAGAAGCATTCCGCTTAAGGATAACTTAAGTACACGCAATGCGTTTGGATCGTTCTCACATACAACTTTAACCATGAATAGAAATGAGCCTATTAATAATGGAAATACCAAACCAAAAACACCAAGAAAATAGACACCTATAAAACCGGAAAAAGTTGCGAGGAAACCACATGATAATAGAAGCATCAGAGGAACCCCTCTGACCATAGCTGGGCGATTTAAACCGTTATATGTAAAGTAAACATCTTTACCATTCATAGCATAATCCTAGCCCGCCTATCGACGGGCTGCTTTTGAGTGTTTAAGCTAACAGACCAAGTGCCCAATTCCCCCCAGCTAAAGCACCACCCGCGCAAATGACCTGTAACAAAGCGACACCGACATCATTCCATGATTTTTTTTCTAAAAACGCCCAAATAATGCAATAAGCGAGATAGATTAGTGCCGCAATACCTAAGCAAACAAAAATCCACGTTTTAATTGAAGTCAAAGCATCTGTGCCGCTATCTAAACCCCCGGCAAGAACTCCCATAGAAATAAAAAGCAGTGAGAAACAGAAAGCATTCAAGAAACCACTACGTTTATTCATTTAAAATCCCCAAAAACATCCCAAGAAGATGTTTTCTCAATAATATTAGTTTCAGTTTTAACGGTTGTAATATCTTTAGAACTATTAAATTCTAAAGCATTTTCATCCGGTGGAAGTAGAGCAGGAACTTTGTAAGCTTTCTGTTCTACGCGCTCAACATAGCTTTTGCCATCATAATTAAACTCTTTGACATATCCCCTTTTATCATTACCTGAATAATATCGAGACAAAGCATTTCTAATTTTTTTCTGGTCACTACCTCCTTGTTGGCGTTCGAAATTTTCAGTAAGAATTTTTGCGCCGATCTGAATGTTTTTACACACATCAAATACGGTATTGTTATCTAATCCGTATGACTGAAAATTTTTACTGTTAATTTGCATCAAACCTGCACTGTAGTTTTTCCCCTGCCTATCCAGAGTATTCACATACTTAATCGCTTCTTCGCGTGATTTGAATTGTCGGCTTTCATTATCACTTACGTTAGCTACAGCATATGGATTTTTACCCGACTCAGTTTCTATAAGTGCGTTGATAGTTACTGGATGAACATCGGGAGCGCAACGGGCTATCAGCGCATCATTAATTGATACGCTGGTTTTTGTATTTGCTATCAAGCCTGTTGAATCTGGCGGAGGGGTTACTACTTTTGTTTTTTTAGATTAGCGTTTAATTTTGTCCATTTCAGAGTATCTTTATCAACAAATGTGAACAAAGGACGTTTTGATCCATTTACTATCTGAAATAGCTGACCTTTTTCCTCAACAGCCTGAAATTCATGTTCACCTGTATTTTTATCTTCGATAACTAGTTTGTAGTTATCCCCATCAGGTGAGATCGTAAATTTTGAGTTTGCTGTCGGCTTCTCCTTCCAAACTCCAGAAAATTTTCCAGTCATTTCAGCGGAAACAGAAACTGAAAAAAGAGATAAAGTAAGTGCAGCGATTATTAATGCTGATTTTTTCATATGGCCCCTTCGGATAGGTTCGAATAAACGATGGATTAAGCCCAAACCATACCACGCTAGGGCTTGTGCCTAAACTCTTCTGTCACACTCTCGCAGTGACCGCGCTCATGCCCTTGAGCATCTGCCGCGCATTGCCGCTCATTACCGGTGCGAATTTGGCTTAAACGCTGCTTTACCGGAGCTTGTTTTGATATAGGAACCTTGACCCATCACTACACAGGCTCACCTAACGGTGACTCAGTACAGCATCATGACTGCTGCATTGCCTTTAGGCTACGACTCATCGATTCACCACTTCATAATCAGCCCTCCACCTTTAAACAAGCTTATTAAATTTACTCGGGCAATAGTCAAGTAATTCCCTTACTGGTCTTGATTTCCCTCTTCTCTTTTCCCTCCCATGAACGCTAATACCATAGTCAGAAAAAAGAGTATCGCGAGAACGTTTGACACTACGTTTCATGATTTGTTTTTGTGCGGAACCGATCTCAGAAGAGATAGCCTCTAACTTTGAAACTATCAAAATAACCTTTTCAACTTTTGATACTTTAGTTCTGTTCAAGTGAGCATCGAGTTCCAAACATCTTTTTCGGTACTCTCTTTGCCTTACATGCCGCATAGCCATAAAACATTCCTTTTTTTCTACTGTGACAAATAACAAAAAAAACAATGCTCTAGGCAATTATGAGATTTCACCCCAGCTACCTCTGTAGCATATCAGGCGCGAAAACCGTCCAGGTTCTCATCTTTTCGCTGTTTCATTTTTAAAGAGCAGAAAACTTAAGTTAAGTCTTCTTTAGTTTCTGAGTTCATATCTTCTTTTAAAGCGTTACGGATAAAGTTCAAAACCATATCCTTCTTTGGCGTTTGGCCTTTAGAACCAGTCCTGCATCTTTTTTCAAGAAAGTAGTTCAGTTCAGCATCGAGTTGAATAACCATTGAAGCAGGTGTCCATTCTCGATCTTCGCCATCTGGACGAAATCGATTAATCATAAAAATCCTTGTTTTTTTACTTGTGCAACTGGCTTGTATTTTAATCATCTCCCCTTACATTCATATGGGAAAATTTACTATTTTTCTTATTTTTTTTTCCATTCTTTTGTGCATTGCAAAAAGCGGCATAACACCGCTTTTCAGTAGTATTGATTTGCTTAGATGATAATCTCCATTACGTGTTCCATGACTTTCATGCAAACCAGTGATTTCAAGATACTCGGATCATCCGCGCCTAACTCAACAGAAGCTTCAGTGATAGTTTGTGAAACGTCTTCGTCCTGCATTTTCCTGTCATAGGATATTTCTCTCTCACTAACACCAGATGTTAGCAGCAATAGGATATCCTCTTGTTGATCAGTTAAACCGTCAAAAATTTTCACCCCCCCACCAGAACAAGATTTAACCATCTTTAGCATAACCCTGATGTAAAATAGAGTTCTCAGATCATATGTAGATTCTGTTGACAGTTTGAGTTTGATGTTAGCTAGATGATTATTCACCGTTTTCACGCTTTTATTCTGGTTTGTTGCGATCTTAGAAGCAGTAACACCAAGCGAATACAGCACCATGATGATACTTTCTGTAGATGATAACTCTGGAAAAACTTTGAGAAGTTTTTCAGACGGGATATGATGACAGTCAGCCATGACAATCTCCAAGCAGGTTGTTGTGGTTAGTCAGTAGTGCCGTGTACCAGACGGCGCTACTGACGTCTTGATCTATTTCTAGATGATTAGTTAGTCATTCGAAATTTTGTTTTTTTTTGCTCCCTCCGCGAAACCCTTGCGGGATTTCTGAATTAGGTTTTTGGGGTTCTGGTTTTTCTTTGGTGCTGCCTTTGAAGCCGTAAGGTATTTCGTCTCCGTGTTCAGAAATTTCGTTTATGTCACGCATTCGACTTCCTACCCCCGCCCCTCCTTCTTGAAGAAAATTATCTTCTTCACTTTCAAGATCTCTTTCCACGCTATAAGTGAATCTCAAACGGGTAGCTTTGCGTGCAACTCTCTCCACTATTTCAAAAGATAAGTCTTTGATTTCTGTTACCCGGTTAATGGTATCCACATTTTTTTTCAAAAAGTCTCTGTTGAAATCTTTGAACTGAGCATGGAGATAGATTTTTTCCTCCCCCTCAATCCTGTATAGGTTTAATTCATCCTTTAATTCATCAACACCGATGTCGAAGTAACTAACCTTCCCGGAACTAATATTTTTCCTGATCAACTGGTACAGAGAACTCGCGTTTGTCTCTGTTAGCCTTGCAGCAGAAAGTAAAACCTGTGTCGTAAAACCATCAGCCAAGCGACAGATGTATGGTTCAATCACCCTGGTAAATGAAATGTCAATGTAACCTTCACTTTCTACATAATCACAGAACTCAGTAAGGTTCATAGAACGTATGCTATCAGACGCATTTTTTTTCGTTTTAATCGGTTTATAGAATTGGCCCGGTCTGTAAAGCGGCTCTAGAAGTTGACTCTTAGGGATACTAATGACGCTGTGCTGAAGCTCATTCGCGCCGTCTTTCATCTGTTTGTAAGCAACAGAAATGTCGATGTTTGCGATCATCGCATACTCATTCGCTGTAATTCTAAAAACCTGCCCTTGTTCGATTAACCTTTTTGAATCTATTTGAGCTATTGCCATAAACAAAATCCGCCTAGCGGGTAAAGGCAAAACTGAGAACGTGTGATTAATCTCGTTTCTATGCCTTATTTTTGTCTTTAGCGTTACATTTGCCAGTTTCACGGGCTATCCCTCTGGTTTTTTAAAATCTTGTTACTAACCTATATTAAAAGTGGGTTCACGTAAAGTGGGAAACCCACCTTTTCAATACCCACCTTTTCAAATTGACGGCATACATCCCCACCTTTCACAAAGCTCCCACTTTAATGATTAAATTTATATCTTATATTTCAGTTAGTTACGTTTTAAAAAACACACAATCACGGTCTGACGGCACACATCCCCACCTATAAAAATATGTATCGATTACATAAGCTTATAGATTGTCATCCCCCTCAGAATTTTACGTCAAAGCTCTGGATTACAATCGTGAAGTTAAAAGCAGTTTGCTTTATGTACATTTCTCATGGCTCGATAACGTACCGTGTGATGCAAACATGTTTATTGCTCAATATTCAACCTAAACGGCATACTTCCCCACCTGTGACGGCATATCTCCCCACCTGTGACGGCATACCTCCCCACCTGAACGGCATACCTCCCCACCTGTGGCGGCACATCTCCCCACCTGTGACGGCATGCCTCCCCACCTGTGGCGGCATACCTCCCCACCTGTGACGGCATACCTCCCCACCTATAAACACACCCGCTTTTTTTTTATCTTTTAATATCAACATTTTATCGTGTTAATAAAATGTTATCTAAGTCTATTAAGTTTAATAAGATCTAACTAAGTCATTATTAAGTTATTTAAAAAGATAAATAAGCTTTTGAAGGTAAATGCATGTGGATAACTCAAACCATCAAATAAAATGCACTCCTTAATCTGACAAATCGGAGCGTAAAGAGCTATATGCAACACCTGGCTAAATTCCGCTTCCTCGGCAAGACAGACTCGCAAACTCGCTAATCTTGCCTTGCGGCGAGCGTTACCTACTTTCGTCTCCCATAGCCAAACCAGTTACCGATCTTCTGACGATCCTTTTCAGATCGCTGGATCTATAAAGAAATGGTTCCACAGAACGCGCTGTACGCGATTTTTCAGCACATAGCCATATATGCTTATACGTCGAGAGCTAAAAGCGCTCAGAGAGGCTTACAGAGAGAATTTGATGATCCCCTTATCTTGCAGCCTCAATATGCTGCTCAATTCCGCAACCTGAAATAGTTAGATGTTTTCAGAATTACATCGTATATACATTGTAATTATTTAAGTGTATATACACCATGTGGTAGCCGCCTGGTAAGCTGGCAAAGCCAGCACCCGCAGTACAGCGCCCCACCGCGCCTTAAGCGCGATGGCGTACCGTTCGCAGGCTCACGCGCTAACTGCGCCCTCCGGGAGGCTGTGCCGGGTTCTGAGTGGCCTGTGTGCGCGCTATGGCCTGGCAGGAATGGGGAGGTTTAACGGAATATGACGGTC
>NZ_NRDO01000065.1 GCF_010231475.1 Citrobacter sp. NCU1
AAAGCGTTGCCGCAGGCAACGACCCGAAGGGCGAGGCGCAACGCGCCGAGTCATCCTTCCCCCACCACCATTACTTCCTGAAAGCTTCCTGGTCCCCAACAAATTTTTGAATTTCATATTCTACCCATGCGGGAAGGACGAGAATCTTCGACCGAGGTTCGATTCGAGCGCAGCGAGAAAGCGTTGCCGCAGGCAACATCGCCTTTGCCCAGTGGCACTTCGTTTACCGGGCCTACAAGAGCGCCATCATGTAGGTCGGATAAGCGTAGCGCCATCCGACAATTCAAATCAATTCAGGTAGCCCCCCATAAAAAAACCCCGCCGAAGCAGGGTTTAACCTTACGCTACTTACCGATCAGCGGCGTGCGCGCACCACCTGATATTTGCGCGTCAGATATTCAACCGGCGCACTCCAGATGTGTACCAGACGGGAGAACGGAAATAACAGAAACAGCGTCATCCCCAGCACCAGGTGCAGGCGGAAAATGAACGCCACGCCGTCCAGATGCGCTGACGCCCCCCCGTGGAAGGTCACCACAGACTGCGCCCAGCCGACCAGTTTCATCATCTCGCTACCGTCCATATGCTGCGCGGAAAACGGGATGGTCAACAGCCCCAACGCACACTGAATCACCAGCAGAGAGAGGATCAAAATATCTGCACCCGTAGTGGTAGCACGTACGCGTGGGCTGAACAGACGACGTTTGAGCAACAGCACACCGCCGACCAGCGTCATCACACCGCAGGCGCCACCCGCAATCATCGCCATCTTCTGCTTCACCTCAATCGGCAGGAAGGCTTCATACATCCAGTGCGGCGTCAGCATGCCAAGGAAATGCCCCACAAAAATGCCCAGGATCCCGAAGTGAAACAGGTTCGACGCCATATTCATCCCTTTACGATCCAGCATTTGGCTGGAGGCGGCGCGCCAGGTGTACTGACCGTAGTCATACCGCAGCCAACTGCCAATCAGGAAAACCGAACCCGCAATGTACGGGTAGATATCAAAGAAGAACATATTCAGGAAGTGCATTAGTGCTGTCCTCCGGTAGTGATATTCAGATATTGCGGCGCCACGGCACCGGCAAAACGACGCTGGTGAGCGGAGATTTCAGATTCGCCGCAGCCCTTATCGGCAAAGAACTTCACCTGTTCTTCTTCCCAGACCGCATCCAGCGCTTGTGGAGTATCATCGCGCACTTCATCGGCAATTTTTTCTGCCACTTTGTCGCTGTCGATTGTCATATTTGCCAGCTTCAGCAGCAGATCGAACAACACCGCATAACGACTTTCGCGCTGTTGCAGGCGCGCACTGAGTAACGCCAGAATCGGCGCAATATCTTGCAACCCACCCAACGCTTCGTGCTTCGGCAACTGTGCCAAATACTCCAGATACAGCGGCAGATGGTCCGGTAACTCGCGACTGTCGAGCAACAGGCCGTGCTGCTCATATTGGTTCAGCAGATCAACCATCGCCTGACCACGATCGCGGGATTCACCGTGCACATGTTCAAACAACAACAGAGACGTTGCCCGACCACGGTCGAACAGCTCGCTGTAGCTTGCCTGGACATCCAGCATATCCTGGGCGGTGATATCTCGCAGGAAGACGCCCAGCGCCTGGGCATCCTCTTTTTCCAGGTTCTCAGATGAGGCGAGTGCATCGAAAAGTTCCTGCTGATGCTGCCAGAGGGCAGCATCCGGGTACTCGAGCAGACGCGAAACAATGATCAGCTCAATCATGAGTGCGGCTCCGTTTTGCGGGTCACATCGACAGCATCGATGCGGCGGCTGTTGAACAAATTCAGTTTGGTGTCGGAACCGTGGCAACCGTCGCCGAAGGTAAAGCCACAACCGCTTTTCTCCGGGAACGCATCACGCGCCAGCTCACGATGACTGCTCGGCACCACAAAACGATCTTCATAGTTGGCTATCGCCAGATAACGGTACATTTCCTGGGCTTGCGCTTCACTTAAGCCCACCTCTTCCAGCGCGCGGGTGTCCACTTTGCCGTCAACGGTTTCCGCACGTTTATAGTGACGCATCGCCAGCATTCTCTTCAGCGCCAACAGCACTGGCTGGGTATCGCCTGCGGTCAGCAGGTTCGCCAGGTACTGAACCGGAATACGCAGGCTGTCCACATCCGGCAGAATGCCGTTACTGCCCAGTTCACCGGCATCTGCCGCAGACTGAATCGGTGACAACGGCGGCACATACCAGACCATCGGTAGCGTGCGGTATTCCGGATGCAGCGGCAGCGCCAGCTTCCAGTCCATCGCCATTTTGTAGACAGGCGACTGCTGCGCTGCGTCAATCACGCTCAGCGGAATACCGTCTTTCAGAGCCTGTTCGATGACTACCGGATCGTTCGGGTCGAGGAACACCTCTAGTTGACGCTGGTACAGATCTTTCTCGTTCTCGGTGCTGGCAGCGCTTTCGATGGCGTCCGCGTCATACAAAAGCACGCCGAGATAACGGATACGGCCAACGCAGGTTTCAGAACAGACGGTCGGCTGACCCGCTTCGATACGCGGATAGCAGAAAATGCACTTCTCGGACTTACCGCTCTTCCAGTTGAAGTAGATCTTTTTATACGGACAACCGGTAATGCACATACGCCAGCCACGGCACTTGTCCTGATCAATCAGTACGATGCCGTCTTCTTCACGCTTATAGATAGCACCGCTCGGGCAGGTCGCCACGCACGCCGGATTAAGGCAGTGCTCACACAGACGCGGCAGGTACATCATGAAGGTGTTTTCGAACTGGCCGTACATCGCACTCTGCATGTTTTCGAAGTTCTGGTCTTTGGCGCGTTTTTCAAACTCGCCCCCCAGGATTTCTTCCCAGTTTGGCCCGCTGGTGATCTTATCCATTCGCTGACCGGTGATCAGCGAACGCGGACGGGCAATCGGCTGGTGTTTGCTTTCCGGCGCGGTATGCAGGTTCTGGTAGTCGTAGTCAAACGGCTCGTAGTAATCATCAATACCCGGCAGATGCGGGTTGGCAAAGATTTTACCGAGCAGCATCGCACGGTTACCCATGCGCGGTTGCAGCTTGCCATTGATTTTACGGATCCAGCCGCCCTTCCATTTTTCCTGATTTTCCCAGTCATTTGGGAAACCGACGCCAGGCTTACTTTCGACGTTGTTGAACCAGGCGTACTCCATGCCCTCGCGACTGGTCCAAACGTTTTTACAGGTCACTGAACAGGTGTGGCAGCCGATGCACTTATCGAGATTCAGCACCATGCCGACTTGTGAACGAATTTTCATTTTACGCTCTCCTGTACCTGGTCATTGCCTTCGCCATCCAGCCAGTTAATGTTCTTCATCTTACGAACCACCACAAACTCATCGCGGTTTGAGCCTACCGTGCCGTAGTAGTTAAAGCCGTAGGCCAGTTGCGCATAGCCGCCAATCATGTGGGTTGGTTTCGGCGTAATACGGGTGACCGAGTTATGGATCCCGCCGCGCTGTTGGGTGATTTCGGACCCCGGCAGGTTCACAATGCGTTCCTGCGCGTGATACATCATGGTCATCCCGGCTGGCACTCGCTGGCTCACCACGGCACGCGCGGTCAACGCGCCATTGCTGTTAAAGACTTCGATCCAGTCGTTATCTTCAATCCCCAGTTCTTTGGCGTCGGTTTCGCTCATCCAGACAATCGGGCCACCACGCGAGAGCGTCAGCATCAGCAGGTTATCGCTGTAGGTGGAGTGAATGCCCCACTTCTGGTGTGGCGTCAGGAAGTTCAGCGCTTTTTCCGGATTGCCATTGGATTTCTCGCCCATCACCTCTTTCACCGAACGGGTGTCAATCGGTGGACGGTACACCAGCAGGCTTTCACCGAAATCACGCATCCACTGGTGATCCTGATACAACTGCTGACGACCAGACAGCGTACGCCACGGGATCAGCTCATGAACGTTGGTATAGCCAGCGTTGTAAGAGACGTGTTCGTCTTCAAGTCCTGACCACGTCGGGCTGGAGATGATCTTACGCGGCTGGGCCTGAATATCGCGGAAGCGGATTTTTTCCTCTTCTTTATTGCTCGCCAGGTGCGTGTGGTCGCGACCGGTAAACTCGCTGAGCGCCACCCAGGCTTTCACGGCCACATGACCATTGGTTTCGGGTGCCAGCGTCAGGATCATCTCTGCCGCATCAATCGCCGTGTTGAGCATTGGCTGGCCTTTTGCCGGGCCGTCTGCTTTGGTGTAATTGAGCTTACGCAGCAGATCCATCTCGCTCTGGGTATTCCAGGCAATCCCTTTACCGCCGTTACCGATTTTTTCCATCAACGGACCGATAGAGGTGAAACGCTCGTACGTTGCCGGATAGTCCCGCTCAACGGTCATGATGTGCGGCGCGGTTTTACCAGGGATCAGATCACATTCGCCTTTCTTCCAGTCCTTCACGTCCAGCGGCTGCGCCAGTTCGGCGGCTGAGTCATGCTGAATGGGCAGCGTCACGACGTCGGTTTCTTTACCTAAATGACCAACGCACACTTCTGAGAATTTCTTCGCGATAGCTTTGTAGATGTCCCAGTCGCTTTTTGATTCCCAGGCCGGGTCAACGGCGGCAGACAGCGGATGAATAAACGGATGCATATCCGAGGTATTCATGTCGTCTTTTTCATACCAGGTGGCGGTCGGCAGCACGATGTCGGAATAGAGACAGGTGCTTGAAAGACGGAAGTCCAGCGTCACCACCAAATCCAGTTTGCCGTCGAGACCGTTATCGTGCCATTCCACCTCTTCAGGTTTTACACCGCCCTGCTGGCCGAGATCTTTCCCCTGAATACCGTGTTCGGTGCCCAGCAGATACTTGAGCATGTACTCGTGGCCCTTACCGGAAGACCCGAGCAGGTTAGAACGCCAGATGAACAGGTTGCGTGGATGGTTTTTGCCGTTTTCCGGCTGTTCGGCGGCAAAACGTATCGAACCGTCTTTGAGGGATTTCACGGTGTAATCCACCGGCGTCATGCCCGCTTTTTCAGCTTCACGCGCAATGTACAGCGGGTTAGTTCCCAACTGTGGCGCAGACGGCAACCAGCCCATTCGTTCAGCCCGAACGTTAAAATCAATCAGATGACCGCTGTAGCGGGATTTGTCCGCCATCGGCGACAGCAACTCCTGGGCAGTAACTGTCTCATAACGCCACTGGCTGGAGTGGTTATAGAAGTAAGACGTGCTGTTCATATGACGCGGCGGACGCTGCCAGTCGAGGGCAAATGCCAGCGGCTGCCAGCCGGTCTGCGGACGCAGTTTTTCCTGACCAACATAGTGCGCCCATCCGCCGCCGCTCTGGCCGATACAGCCACAGAACACCAGCATGTTGATAAGCCCGCGATAGTTCATATCGAGGTGATACCAGTGGTTCAGACCGGCACCAACGATAATCATCGAACGGCCATGTGTTTTGTCGGCGTTGTCGGCAAACTCACGGGCGATACGGGTGATCTGCGCGCGAGGCACGCCGGTTATCTGTTCTGCCCACGCGGGGGTGTACGCTTTGATATCATCGTAGCTGGTCGCGCAGTTTTCGTCGTTCAGACCGCGTTCCAGACCGTAGTTGGCCATCGTCAGGTCATATACGGTAGTGACCAGCACGCGGGTGCCATCCGCCAGTTGCAGACGTTTTGCCGGCAGTTTGTGCAGCAGCACGTTGTCCAGTTTCACCTGATTGAAGTGTTCGGTGCCTTCGCCGCCAAAATACGGGAAGCCCACTTCTGCGATCTCGTCCTGACTGCCCAGCAGACTCAGTTGCAGCTCAGTCTCAGCACCGGTAGTCCCGTCGCGCTGTTCGAGGTTCCATTTCCCTTTTTCGCCCCAGCGAAAACCGATAGAGCCGTTCGGTGCCACTATGTCGCCGTTACTGTTGATAGCGACGGTTTTCCATTCCGGGTTATTTTCCTGACCGAGAGAATCCACCAGATCGGCGGCGCGCAGCATACGACCCGCAGCATAATAACCGTCGCGTTCTTCCAGCATCACCAGCATGGGCATATCGGTGTAGCGGCGAACGTAATCCGTGAAGTACTGGCTTGGGTTGTCGAGGTGGAATTCGCGCAGCATCACGTGGCCCATAGCCAGCGCCATTGCCGCATCGGTCCCCTGCTTCGGCTCCAGCCACAGATCGCACAGTTTAGCGATCTCGGCGTAATCCGGCGTTACCGCAACGGTTTTCGTCCCTTTGTAACGCACTTCGGTGAAGAAGTGGGCGTCCGGGGTACGGGTTTGCGGAACGTTAGAGCCCCAGGCGATGATGTAGCTGGAGTTGTACCAGTCAGCTGATTCCGGTACGTCTGTCTGTTCGCCCCAGGTCTGTGGAGACGCGGGCGGCAGATCGCAGTACCAGTCGTAGAAGCTCAGGCAGGTGCCACCAATCAGGGAGAGATAACGTGCGCCAGAGGCATAAGAGACCATCGACATCGCCGGGATTGGCGAGAAGCCTGCCACGCGATCCGGACCGTAGGTTTTCACGGTATAGACGTTGGATGCCGCAATCAGCTCATTCACTTCCTGCCAGGAGGAGCGGACAAATCCGCCGCGACCACGCGCTTGTTTGAAGCTTTTGGCTTTATCGGCGTCTTCGATGATCGAGGCCCATGCGTCAACCGGATCGCGGTGCAGTTTCTTCGCTTCACGCCACATCTTCATCAGGCGTTTACGCATCAGCGGGTATTTGAGACGGTTAGCGCTGTAGAGATACCAGGAATAGCTCGCACCACGCGGGCAGCCGCGCGGTTCGTGGTTTGGCATATCCGGACGGGTGCGCGGGTAGTCGGTTTGCTGGGTTTCCCAGGTGACCAGACCATTTTTGACATAAATTTTCCAGCTGCATGAGCCGGTGCAGTTTACCCCGTGGGTTGAACGCACCACTTTGTCATGCTGCCAGCGGCTTCTGTATCCATCCTCCCAATCCCGGTTGGTTTCGAGAAGCTGGCCGTGCCCATCGGCAAAGGTGTCGCCCTTCTGTTTGAAGTAGCGAAACCGGTCCAGGAATTTACTCATCGGTTCTCTCCTGTAGGAGCCTGACGGCTCTCTGATAAATCGACATTGCGTTGAGAGCGAAGTTAACGCTCTGAAAGGGCGTCAGAATTGATAACGATCAAGGCCGACGGGGTTGAAAATCAGAGTGAAATCAATGACTACCCCCAAAGGGGGATAACAAAATTAAGCGTAACAATGTGAAATTAAAGAAAAATATTGAATCCCAACGCGCGTTGCAGGCACATTTCTTTACCGCTGGGTATTAAGGGGTATCCCCCTGGAAGACACCGCCCGTGATAAAGCCACAGATCTGCTTCCATTGTTCAAACATAAAAGTATGTTGTAACTAATTAAGGGCCAAAAAAAGCGCGGTCTAACGCCGCGCAATGGATAATCAACACCGATTTTTTATTTTTTAGAATGACGACCGTATACCACCCAGGTGATGACCACGCAGGCGATATAGAAAATGAGGAACACTTTCATCGCGCCGACGGGCGTGCCGGTGAGCGCCAGTGAAGTACCAAATGCTTTCGGGATAAAGAAGCCGCCAATGGCGCCAATCGCCGAGATAAAACCCAGCGCAGCCGCAGTGTCAGTCGCCGCTTCGCGCATCGCTTTTTCTTCAGAACCGCCTTCAGCTTTAACCCTGTCCATCGTCAGTTTGCGGAAGATAACGGAGATCATCTGGAAAGTTGACCCGCTCCCAAGCCCGGCCGTCATAAACAGCGCGAGGAACACCACAAAGAAGGCAATAAAGCTACCGCCGGTGCCGTTCGTCGGTAAAGTCAGGAACAGCAAACCGCTGAAAATCGCCATCAGCACGAAGTTCACCAGCGTGACACGAGTACCGCCTAAACGGTCAGAGATCGCCCCGCCAGCCGAACGGGCCAGTGCGCCAATAAACGGACCGAAGAACGCATAATGCAGGATCTGCACGTCCGGGAATTGCGTTTTCGACAGCATGGCAAACCCGGCGGAAAAGCCGATAAATGAACCGAAGGTCGCCAGATACAGCAGACTCATAATCCACAAATGACCGCGTTTGAGGACCGGCAACTGCGCTTTAAGGGAGGCTTTCGAGGTCGCCAGTTCATTCATGCCAAACCAGGCGGCAAGAGTGAAAATGGCGAGGAACGGCACCCAAACCCACGCAGCATTCGCCAGATACAGCTCAGAGCCGTCCGGCTGTTCCACGCCGTGGCTGCCAAACACGGCAAAAATAGACAGGGAAACCACCAGCGGTGCCACCAGTTGCATCACACTGACGCCCATATTCCCCAGCCCACCGTTCAACCCCAGCGCGCCGCCCTGCTTTTGCTTTGGAAAGAAGAAGCTGATATTGGCCATACTGGAGGCGAAGTTTGCCCCGGCAAAACCACACAGCAGCGAAATCACAATGAACGTACTAAACGGTGTGGAGGTATCCTGTACCGCAAAGCCTAACCACACACAGGGGATTATCAGGATCCCGGTGCTGAACGCCGTCCAACGGCGACCGCCAAAGAGCGGAACCATAAAGGAGTAAGGCACGCGGAGTAATGCACCCGAAACGGAGGGTAATGCCGTTAACATAAAGAGCTGATCGGTGGTGAAGTTAAAGCCCACCTTCGGCAAATTTACGGCAACAGCACTGAACAACATCCATACACAAAACGCCAACAGCAGACAGGGAACGGAAATCCACAGGTTTCGACTGGCGATTCCCTGACCACGCTGTTCCCAAAATACCGGATCTTCCGGTCGCCATTCGGTAATGACTGCGCCTGATGCCCCTTCCGGGGCGGATGAGTGACTCATAGACACCTCTGATACTCAATTCGATGTCTGCCACATTAGGGTTTACAGCCAAGGGTAAGTTGATATAAATCAAAGGAAAATGCAGCATTATTGCCGCCGAAAAATCATCATTACTCTAAGTGAGTAGGCTTATTCGGTAAAAAAGATGTGGTTTTTCACGGCGCTGTCTGGTCATGTTCCTAACCTACCAATCCCCACCCCTCCCACGGCAATTAAGAGGTAACTCGTTGTGGGTATGGGTATACTCCAGGGGATAGCCGAGAATAACGCCACTGCCGCTGTATCCCGGCAATATCATCATTCATCAAGGCTTTCCACAGACAGGAAGCGAAAGTCTGAAGGACGCAGTCACCATGTTTAAACGTTGTCTCTCCCCGCTCACGCTGGTTAACCAGGTAGCGCTCATCGTCATGCTCTCCACCGCCATTGGCCTCGCCGGTATGGCGGTCTCTGGCTGGCTGGTTCAGGGGGTGCAAGGCAGTGCTCACGCCATCAACAAAGCCGGGTCGCTACGTATGCAGAGTTATCGCCTGCTGGCGGCGGTGCCGCTGGATGCCCGCGACCAAAAATGGCTTGATGAAATGGACAAAACGGCGTTCAGCCCGGAGTTAACCCGCGCGGCAGAACGCGATGGACAACAGGAACACCTCAAAGCGCTACAGAATTACTGGCACGATGAACTGTCGCCGGGATTACAAAAAGCGCAAAACGCACAGGCCGTCGCAGAGGATGTCAGCCGCTTCGTCACCGGGTTGGATCAGTTGGTGACGGCCTTCGACCATACCACTGAAATGCGTATTGAGCGCGTGGTCATGGTGCACCGGGTGATGGCGGTGTTGATGGCGCTGCTGCTGGTCTTCACGATTCTCTGGCTGCGCGCCCGTCTGCTTCAGCCGTGGAAACAGTTATTGTCGATGGCGCGCGCCGTCAGTCAGCGCGATTTTACCCAGCGCGCCCATATTAGCGGTCGTAACGAAATGGCCGCGCTGGGAAGTGCGCTCAACAATATGTCCGAAGAGTTGGCAGAAAGTTATGCGGTGCTGGAGCAGCGAGTCCAGGAGAAAACAGCCGGTCTGGAGCATAAAAACCAGATCCTCTCTTTCCTTTGGCAGGCTAACCGCCGTCTGCATTCACAGGCGCCACTGTGTGAACGTCTGTCGCCTGTCCTCAATGGCCTGCAGAATTTAACGCTATTGCACGATATTGAGCTTCGCGTCTATGACCTTGAAGATGAAGACAATCATCAGGAGTTCACCTGCCAGTCTGATATCAGTTGCGACGATAAAGGCTGTCATCTCTGCCCTCGCGGTATCCTTCCGGACATTGAAGGCGGAACGCCTCTAAAATGGCGACTGACCGATGCCCATACTCAGTATGGTATTCTGCTGGCCACATTGCCGCAGGGTCGCCATTTGAGTCACGACCAGCAGCAACTGGTCGACACGCTGGTTGAGCAACTCACCGCCACACTGGCGCTGGACAGACACCAGGAGCGCCAGCAGCAACTGATTGTCATGGAGGAGCGTGCCACCATTGCCCGTGAATTGCATGATTCGATTGCACAATCGCTCTCCTGCATGAAAATGCAGATCAGTTGTCTGCAAATGCAAGGGGACGCATTGCCAGAAAACAGCCGCGAACTGCTGAGTCAGATCCGCAATGAACTGAATGCCTCGTGGGCGCAGTTACGTGAGCTGTTAACCACTTTCCGTTTACAACTGACAGAGCCAGGTCTTCGACCCGCGCTGGAGTCCAGTTGCCAGGAATACAGCGCCCGGTTTGGCTTTACGGTTAAGCTTGATTACCAGTTGCCGCCCCGGCTGGTGCCTTCGCATCAGGCCATTCACCTGTTGCAGATTGCTCGCGAAGCGCTCAGTAACGCCCTCAAACATTCCCACGCGGATGAGGTGGCCGTGACCGTCGAACAGAAGGGAAATCAGGTTAAACTGACTGTCCAGGATAATGGCTGCGGCGTACCGGAAAATGCAGAACGCAGTAATCACTATGGCATGATTATTATGCGCGATCGTGCCCAAAGTTTGCGCGGCGATTGTCGTGTACGCCGCCGTGAGACTGGCGGTACAGAAGTTTCCGTCATTTTTATTCCCGAAACACACGTCAAAGACGTTCAAGGAGATACCCATGAATAATCAGGAACCCGCAACGATTCTACTGATCGACGATCATCCGATGCTGCGTACCGGTGTAAAGCAGCTTGTCAGTATGGCACCCGATATTAGCGTGGTCGGTGAAGCCAGCAACGGCGAACAGGGTATCGAACTGGCTGAATCCCTTGATCCTGATCTGATCCTGCTCGACCTGAATATGCCCGGAATGAACGGGCTGGAGACGCTCGACAAACTGCGTGAAAAAGCGCTTTCCGGGCGGATCGTGGTGTTTAGTGTTTCCAACCATGAAGAAGATGTCGTGACGGCACTCAAACGCGGCGCGGACGGTTATCTGCTAAAAGACATGGAGCCGGAAGATCTGTTAAAAGCCCTGCAACAAGCGGCGGCCGGTGAAATGGTGCTGAGCGAAGCACTCACCCCCGTGCTGGCAGCCAGCCTGCGCGCCAATCGCGCAACGTCCGATCGTGACGTCACCCAGTTGACGCCGCGGGAACGCGATATTCTGAAACTGATCGCGCAAGGTTTGCCAAATAAGATGATTGCCCGTCGCCTCGACATTACCGAAAGTACGGTAAAAGTGCATGTGAAGCATATGTTGAAGAAAATGAAACTGAAATCACGCGTGGAAGCCGCTGTATGGGTGCATCAGGAGCGTATTTTCTGATTACTCCTGCGGGAACAGTTGCCAGCGAGGGTCATTCTCCGACATTGCCATAAACGGCTCCGTCAGGGATAGCGTTATCTCATTGGAAGAGACGCGCTGGCCTTGCTCGTCCTCAATGACCACCGACAACCGCCAGCGGTTTGTCGCCCCTTCACCACTGTCCCAGGCGGGCATAATGATGGTCCAGCCCTCTATGCTGTCGGCATTGGCACCCGCCGTCAGACTCAGCGCATGTGTGTCGCCCTGCCACGTTACATTTCGGATCCCGTGCAGGCTGCGCACCTGCAGCTTGAGCGGCACCGTTTCCCCCGACTGAAGATCCCAGGGCGGTGTCGCCAGAAACACGGTCAACGTTTTGCGCTGTCGGTACTCCATCGTCGGCAGGTTGTTACGCTGCGGCGTATCATAACGGCTTCCACGCAGAGATTTACTCTCTGCCACTTCACTGGCCGCCAGCTGTTTTTTGAGTGGTACGCCAAAGCGATAGTTGAGGTTCAGCCCAAGATTATTTTGGCTCACCCCGCTTTCGCCCTGTTTATGCTGGGCCGTCACGGTCACCAACGGCACAGGCGTGTAATTTAATCCCAGTTTTACCGCCAGCGGATTATGCAAGCCTGTACCGGAATCGAAGAGATCCACACTGTCGCCAAAATATTGTTCAACGCTCACGCTGGTGTTGAGATACTGGTAAAAAGGCATGCGCATTTGCGCCGTAATGTCGTATCCCGGCGCCATCCGCTGTTCTACTGTCGGGGTATGTTCACGCCAGGACGCAAAGGGCTGATAGTAGTTGGCAGAAAGCCGCAAATTTTCTCCCCACGCTTCAGCCCCGACGCCGGCACGCTGCAAATTCTCATCCAACAAATTGTCGTAAAAGGTGTTGTACCCCAGTAGCCAGCCGTCGTGCGCCCAGCGTTGTCCGATACCGACATTGCTGACCAGCCCATCATCCTGCTGGGTGAAGCCCAGTTGACTCCAGGTGAGATAACGCGCGTTATCCTGCCAGGGGATAAACCAACTGCCGCGACTGCCGTTGAGTTTCCCTTCGTTGTCTATTTGCAGATCCACACTGGCATTGCCCCACGGCGAAAGCCAGGTTTCCAGTTGATGATTCACCTCTTCGCTGACCACATCGCGTACCTGGCCGAGCGCAAACTGGCGCGCCTGCTCGCCGGTGTCCAGACCGTTATCCGTCATGCTCGCCTCGCCGAACGCTTTTACCATCTCAGCCAGGTGTTTTTCGCCGTCACGGGACTCTGGCGCCATGCCTAAATCAGGCAGGCCATCATGATTGTTGTCAAACGGGTTTTCCGCCTGCTGGATATACGAAGACTGGGCGCTGGCGGTACCGCCTGCCAGCAGCAAGAGTATCGGGAGAGGGAGTAAACGAAAAACAATACGGCTCAAATCGTCAGCGGCTTCTTACATCAGTGAATTCAGACGTCACAATGTTAAAAGATACCTGCTCAACGCCCATTTTGCAGCTTTTTCTCACGCTTTCAGGAATATCCTTACGCGTTGCCAGGTACGCAATTCCCCCAGACTTTCATTGGTAATGCTCCGCTCGCGCGGTAACATACCCGCCAGAAAATTAAGTCATCCCGCAGAACAGGAGTCAAAATGCAAAAGATAGTGATCGTCGCCAACGGCGCAGCTTACGGCAGTGAGTCGTTATTCAATAGTTTGCGTCTGGCCATCGCACTACGTGAACAGACAAGCGATCTGGATCTGCGTCTGTTTCTGATGTCCGATGCGGTGACCGCGGGCTTGCGCGGGCAAAAACCAGCCGAAGGCTACAATATTCAGCAAATGCTGGAAATCCTGACCGCCCAGAACGTACCGGTGAAATTATGTAAGACCTGTACTGACGGTCGTGGGATCACCGCCCTGCCACTCATTGATGGCGTGGAGGTCGGTACGCTTGTCGAACTGGCGCAGTGGACGCTGGCGGCCGACAAAGTGCTCACCTTCTGAGGCTCGTCACTGAAATTACCGGCTTATACCAGCCTTTTTCATTGTCCGAACTTGCCTGCCAGAGGGCGTCGACAGGCAAGCTCGCTGAAAATATAATTCATTTTCGAATTTAATATTATACAGATATATATTCACCAAAAGTTACCACTCCCCTGAAACGATTCTGAGAGATTTTGTCAGCTTTGTTGAATCGTCATGCCATTTTTTGATCAAAATCAGCATCCGCAACCCGCCCCTTTGGTGTTATTCCATGGGTGAAATGTGAACAACATCACGCAGTTCTTCCGCAAGGAAGTCAGTTGATTTCAGGACGGGGTGAATAATGGCATTAGTGAAAGCAAGTTTGAAATTGTTTGGCGGGGATACCGTGGTTGTGCGCTGTTCCGAGCGCTGCCACATCCATTTAATGAGTAATAGCACACACGTCAAAGACACGCAGACCGATATTTTAAGCGTGCAGGATCGTGACAACGCCTGGCTGACCGTACCGTACACAGGTGTCTGGAATGTACTGATCGACGGCCACAGTCAATCGCTGGAGCATTCGATCAGTTATATTGCAGCCTGATAGGCTGGCCCCTGATGTCAGGGGCCAGGTTTAGGCAAAACCGGGTCTGAGCACGCCTTCCGATGGCGTCTCTCCCAGCAATGCTTTGACATTCGCCACCAGTTCGTCCAGACAATCATCCTGCATACCCAACTGAACAAGCGCCTGTTCCAGGGAGAACAGATACTGCGCATTGCTGCCTAAGGGGCCGCTGGCGCGGGCAATCAATGGCGCAATGATTTGCGCCCGGGTATCGGACTCAAACAACGGATGGCGAGGGTCCATAATAAAGACCAGCGCATTTACCCTCCGACCATCATCAAGCGCTAACTGACACCACGTCGGCAGATAGCACCCGGTGATCATCTCTCGCTTCCACAACAGCGTTAGCTCCTGTTCAAGCGTGTCGTCAGGCAGTCGGTAGGCAACGCCTGTCGTGCGACCACCTTCTTTCAGCGCCAGCATGCGGCCAGGCCGACACGCCGTACCGCGCCCCGCCGTCAGACGAAGACAAAAGGCCCGATGCCAGCCGACTAAGGTGCCGGTACAGGACTCATCAAATTCTAACGCCGGATTCCACATCAATGATCCATAACCAAAGATCCACACCGGTCCATCATCGGGTCTACAGGCAAGGGTGGCCGCCAGGGATGCCGCCCGTTGTTCTGCTGACCAGAGTAGTGATTCTTCAATAACACCAAATGCCGTCTTACAGTCGGCATTTAATAAAAAATCACGCGTTAACACCTTACACCTCCGCCACTGCACACTTCCCTGCGACACTTTTTTGACGCCTTCCGGGCATTTTTGCTATTCATTCTGAAACTGATAACAGGACAATAGGCAATTCACGGACCGCATGCAACACAACCCTTCCTGCGGCGCACCAATTGCTCATCGTGCGTATCGCTGGAATCACTCACTCTCTGGAAACGATACGCTTCGGTTTTTATCCTCAACGGATATCGTTTCATTTTTCATACTCTTTTCTCACCCCCACTTCCGTCTTTCCGGGAGTGAAGAGAAGTAAAGCGCATCGCGTTTATTACGCTGCTACGCTTATTTTCTGTTTTATCTAAAAACAAATCTGCTGTTATTTAAATACTCTATAAACAAGATAGATGTTTTTATTCACTTTTCCTGGAATATGCCGCCATGCAGTAAAATTTCGTAAAACCACTCTGGTCAGGCTGCAACTTCTGTTACTTTTACAATCTTTGTTACATTTATAATTAAAAGCACCTGCACAGTTGGAGAATCATAATGACGCATGCGCATGAGGCGGTGAAAACCCGCCACAAGGAGACTTCGCTTATTTTCCCGGTTGTTGCCCTGGTGGTACTGTTCCTGTGGGGAGGCAGTCAGTCACTACCAGCGGTCATCGGAATTAATATTCTTGCCCTTATTGGTATTTTAAGCAGCGCGTTCAGCGTTGTCCGTCACGCGGATGTATTAGCCCATCGACTCGGCGAACCCTATGGCTCACTGATTTTAAGCCTTTCAGTGGTCATTCTTGAAGTCAGTTTAATTTCTGCCCTGATGGCAACCGGCGATGCTGCGCCAACACTAATGCGCGACACACTATATTCGATCATTATGATCGTGACGGGTGGCCTGGTTGGTTTTTCTTTGCTGTTAGGCGGCCGTAAATTCGCGACACAATATGTGAATTTATTTGGTATTAAGCAATATCTTATTGCTCTGTTTCCGCTGGCTATTATCGTGCTGGTTTTTCCAATGGCGCTGCCAGGTGCGAATTTCTCCACCGGTCAGGCACTGTTGGTTGCCGTCATTTCCGCCGCGATGTATGGCGTATTTTTACTGATTCAAACCAGAACGCACCAAAGTCTTTTCGTCTACGAGCATGAAGATGATAGCGACGACGATGACCCGCATCACGGCAAACCTTCAGCGCACAGCAATATGTGGCACGCCATTTGGTTGATCGTGCATCTGATTGCCGTTATTGCCGTGACCAAAATGAACGCCAATTCGCTGGAAATGTTATTGACTGAAATGAATGCCCCGGTGGCATTTACCGGTTTCCTGGTGGCGTTGCTTATTCTTTCCCCTGAGGGATTGGGGGCGTTGAAAGCGGTATTGAGTAACCAGGTACAGCGCGCCATGAACCTGTTCTTTGGTTCTGTGCTGGCGACCATTTCCCTGACCGTGCCGGTCGTCACGCTGATTGCATGGGCAACAGGCAACGAGCTGGTCTTTGGGTTAGGCGCACCAGAAATGATTGTGATGGTGACATCGTTAGTCCTTTGCCACATTTCATTTTCAACGGGGCGCACCAACGTTTTAAACGGCGCTGCCCATTTGGCACTGTTTGCCGCCTATTTGATGACCATATTTGCCTGACTCATCAAATATAAAAAAACCCGCAGCGCGCTGAGGGATCCCCAGTAATGGGCGGGTAAAAAAAGACAGGCATAGAGTTTTGTGATCTACTGATTTGTGC
>NZ_NRDO01000066.1 GCF_010231475.1 Citrobacter sp. NCU1
GTGCAAAACGGACGTTAAGTAACCGTTTGATTTTCAGACTTTTACACAAACTTTCGTCGATCTGTCTATACTCTCGTATCGAGCAGATGATTTACTAAAAAAGTTTAACATTATCAGGAGAGCATTATGGCTGTTACTAATGTCGCTGAACTTAACGCACTCGTCGAGCGCGTAAAAAAAGCCCAGCGTGAATATGCCAGTTTCACTCAAGAACAGGTTGACAAAATCTTCCGCGCCGCCGCTCTGGCCGCTGCAGATGCTCGAATCCCCCTAGCCAAGATGGCCGTTGCCGAATCCGGCATGGGTATCATCGAAGACAAAGTGATTAAAAACCACTTCGCTTCTGAATACATCTATAACGCCTACAAAGATGAAAAGACCTGTGGTGTGCTGGATGAAGACCACACCTTCGGGACTATCACCATTGCTGAACCGATTGGTATCATCTGTGGTATCGTTCCGACCACTAACCCGACGTCTACTGCAATCTTCAAGTCGTTGATCAGCCTGAAGACCCGTAACGCCATCATCTTCTCTCCGCACCCGCGTGCTAAAGATGCAACGAACAAAGCTGCTGACATCGTTCTGCAGGCTGCTATCGCTGCAGGGGCACCGAAAGACTTGATCGGCTGGATCGATCAACCTTCCGTAGAACTGTCAAACGCATTGATGCACCACCCGGACATCAACCTGATCCTTGCTACCGGTGGTCCGGGTATGGTTAAGGCTGCTTACAGTTCTGGTAAACCGGCTATCGGCGTAGGCGCAGGCAACACGCCAGTTGTTATTGACGAAACAGCGGATATCAAACGTGCGGTAGCTTCCGTGCTTATGTCCAAAACCTTCGATAACGGCGTCATCTGTGCTTCAGAACAGTCTGTCGTTGTGGTTGACTCCGTATACGATGCTGTTCGCGAGCGTTTCGCCACCCACGGCGGCTACATGCTGCAGGGCAAAGAGCTGAAAGCCGTCCAGGACATCATCCTGAAAAATGGCGCGTTGAACGCCGCAATTGTTGGTCAGCCAGCGTACAAAATCGCTGAACTGGCTGGCTTCACCGTACCAGAAACGACCAAGATTCTGATCGGCGAAGTAAAAGTGGTTGACGAAAGCGAGCCATTTGCTCACGAGAAACTGTCTCCTACGCTTGCGATGTATCGCGCTAAAGATTTTGAAGACGCCGTGCTTAAGGCTGAGAAACTGGTCGCCATGGGCGGTATCGGTCACACCTCTTGCCTGTACACCGATCAGGACAATCAGCAGGATCGCGTCAACTACTTCGGTCAGATGATGAAAACTGCGCGTATCCTGATCAACACCCCAGCTTCTCAGGGTGGTATCGGTGATCTTTACAACTTCAAACTCGCACCTTCCCTGACTCTGGGTTGTGGTTCCTGGGGTGGTAACTCCATCTCTGAAAACGTTGGTCCTAAGCACCTGATCAACAAGAAAACCGTTGCTAAGCGAGCTGAAAACATGTTGTGGCACAAACTTCCGAAATCTATCTACTTCCGTCGTGGCTCACTGCCAATCGCACTGGATGAAGTGATTACCGATGGTCACAAACGTGCGCTGATCGTGACCGACCGCTTCCTGTTCAACAACGGTTACGCTGACCAGATCACCTCTGTTCTGAAAGCCGCTGGCGTTGAAACTGAAGTGTTCTTTGAAGTTGAAGCTGACCCGACGCTGAGCGTAGTTCGTAAAGGCGCAGAGCTGGCGAACTCCTTCAAACCAGACGTGATCATCGCGCTGGGTGGTGGTTCCCCGATGGACGCCGCGAAAATCATGTGGGTCATGTACGAACATCCGGAAACTCACTTCGAAGAACTGGCGCTGCGCTTTATGGATATCCGTAAACGTATCTACAAGTTCCCGAAAATGGGCGTAAAAGCGAAGATGGTTGCGGTCACCACCACTTCCGGTACCGGTTCTGAAGTTACCCCGTTTGCGGTGGTAACCGACGACGCTACGGGTCAAAAATACCCGCTGGCTGACTATGCGCTGACTCCGGACATGGCGATTGTTGACGCCAACCTGGTGATGGAGATGCCGAAATCTCTGTGTGCGTTCGGTGGTCTGGATGCAGTAACTCACGCTCTGGAAGCGTATGTTTCTGTACTGGCTTCTGAGTTCTCTGACGGTCAGGCTCTGCAGGCTCTGAAACTGCTGAAAGACAACCTGCCAGCGTCCTACAATGAAGGGTCTAAAAACCCGGTAGCACGTGAGCGTGTACACAGTGCAGCGACTATCGCCGGTATCGCGTTTGCTAACGCCTTCCTGGGTGTATGTCACTCCATGGCGCATAAACTGGGTTCTCAGTTCCACATTCCTCACGGTCTGGCGAACGCCCTGCTGATCTGTAACGTTATTCGTTACAACGCAAACGACAACCCGACCAAACAGACGGCATTCAGCCAGTACGACCGTCCGCAAGCACGTCGTCGTTATGCTGAAATCGCCGATCACCTGGGTCTGAGTGCGCCAGGCGACCGTACCGCAGCGAAAATTGAAAAACTGCTGGCATGGCTGGAAAGCCTGAAAGCGGAACTGGGTATTCCTAAGTCAATCCGCGAAGCTGGCGTTCAGGAAGCTGACTTCCTGGCCAATGTGGACAAACTGTCTGAAGATGCGTTCGATGACCAGTGTACAGGCGCTAACCCGCGTTACCCGCTGATCGCTGAACTGAAACAGATTCTGATGGATACCTTCTACGGTCGTGAATTCAGCGAAGGTGAAACTGCAGCGAAGAAAGACGTTGTTGCAGCACCAAAGGCTGACAAAAAAGCGAAAAAATCTGCTTAATTTACTCACGTAAATATTAGCAAATACCGAAAACGGTCCCAGAGGGACCGTTTTTTTATCCCCCGCATAAACACCACCTCCTATGGAGGTGGTCAGCAACAGGTTTTGGCTCTGCCTTATTGTCTTTGGATTTAAATCTAACAGAACTGGCAGGGGCTTCTTGTTAGTGTTTTTAGTACGCCCCTATGGGGCGTTATCAATGCCACCTGCTATGCAGGTGGTCTTTTATGTCGTTTTTAATTAATGCCAGCCAGATACACAATACGTATGTAGACAGATGCCGTTAAATACGCGCAATACGCTGGATTTTTCTGAAGGACGTCAGAGAACAACGAGAAAGGAGGTTTCAGGGCAGAAGTGGTTTGTGATGGCCAACAACCTACCCTGTTTGTTTTATCGCGTACAGGAAGCCCGTATTAGTCGTAGCGATGCTTTTCCTGAATAGAGGTCAATGACCCGACTTCAAGAGCTTCTTTGTAATGCTTACGACACACGGAGACGTAGCGCTCATTACCGCCAATAACAACCTGTTCACCTTCATTATAGGGTCTGCCAGACTGATCAAGGCGTAAAACCATGCTCGCTTTGCGGCCACAAAAACAGATGGTTTTTAATTCCACCAGTTTGTCCGACCAGGCAAGCAGGTATTGACTCCCACCGAACAGCTCGCCACGAAAATCTGTACGTAATCCATAACACAAAACCGGAATATCGAGTTGGTCAACGACTTCTGATAATTCATAGACCTGCTGGCGGGTCAGAAACTGACACTCATCAACCAGTACACAATGTATTGGCTGTTGCGCATTATCCGCACGAATCTCGTCAAACAATGATGAGTTCTGGTTAAACAATTTAGCGGGTGAGGAAAGCCCAATACGTGAGCTGACTTTTCCGGCGCCATAGCGGTCATCAATTTCCGCCGTATACACGACGGTGCGCATCCCTCTTTCCTGGTAATTGTATGAAGATTGCAGCAATGCAGTCGACTTACCTGCGTTCATTGCCGAATAGTAGAAATATAGCTGTGCCATTAACCGCAGGCCCTCACCTGAGAGAAATAAAAATCCGGTGGATTCTATCATAATTTTCGGGCCTGTCGGGTTCAGGAATTGTATACACGTCTGACATCACAGTCTTGTTCGGATAGCTGCCCTGATTCATTGCTACCACGTACAGATATTGTTCTCGCGCGACTTTCCGGGTTGTTGACATGCCACTGGTGAATAAACTGAGGTATATATCAGCGCTAACAAACACCCTCAGCGATATACCCGTCATACTTAAGGCGGCCTGGTTGTCAACAATGCCCGCCTTTGGGTTCCCTTCTCGCTTCACAAATCGGCTATGCCAGTATCTCCCTCTGGCGTTAACGGAATTCAGCGTCTGAGGAAGAATGAGTCTCAAAACGTCGCTCATCAGAGCTGGCATCTGATTGTTAAGATTCATTCTGGCGAATTTGACGCAGCTCGCAGACTTCTTGTAACCCAAATTATTTAGGTTATACGCCACCTTCGCAATTTGTGCTTTAGACATTCATCAACTTTACTTAACATCCACTTCATTATCTAAACCCTGCATTTATTGTTACTGTTTCTCATATCTACCCCAAAGTAATAGGTGAATTCGGTAAGCAAAACTAATACAAAAGGTTGAAATTACTGCAATGAGATACTATTCCGACACGATAAAATGTGACTCTAATCGCTGAAGTTTAGCACCCTGCCCGGAGTAACATCGCAGGCAATAAGCTCTTTTTTGTGCGTCCCTTCAAGAAAAATTTAAGTTCAGATATTTAAAAGCTGTCGTAAATAAAGAGCAATTTTGAATTCCTTACATTACTGGCTATTGCACATCTGAATTTATCGCTCTATTATTAGCTCAACAAACCACCCCAATATAAGTTTGAGATTACAAAAATGAGCGAAGCACTTAAAATTCTGAACAACATCCGTACTCTTCGTGCGCAGGCAAGAGAATGTACCCTTGAGACGCTTGAAGAAATGCTGGAGAAATTAGAAGTTGTTGTTAACGAGCGCCGTGAAGAAGAAAGCGCTGCCGCTGCTGAAGTTGAAGAGCGTACCCGTAAACTGCAACAGTATCGCGAAATGCTGATCGCTGACGGTATTGACCCGAACGAACTGCTGAATAGCATGGCTGCAGTTAAATCCGGCGCCAAAGCTAAACGTGCTGCTCGTCCTGCTAAATATAGCTACGTTGACGAGAACGGTGAAACTAAAACCTGGACTGGCCAGGGTCGTACACCGGCAGTGATCAAAAAAGCAATGGAAGAACAAGGTAAACAACTGGACGATTTCCTGATTCAGGAATAATCCCTAACCTGTTTGCTTAAAATCCCGCCAATGGCGGGATTTTTTTTGGCTACTTCGCCAGTCGTCGCCTTACAGATGAAAAAAAATGGCGCTGAGTGATCAGCGCCATTTTGTCGGGATTTATACCATCTGGCTTACTTCTTAATACCCATTTCTTCTTCAAGCCATGCTTTAAATTCAGCACCAAGGGTATTATGGCGAATGCCATATTCAACAAACGCCTGCATGTAGCCTAATTTATTACCACAGTCATGGCTTTTGCCTTTCATATGGTAAGCTTCGACCGTCTCTTTTTCGATCAGCATATCAATCGCATCGGTCAGCTGAATTTCATCTCCGGCTCCTGGAGGCGTTTTTGCCAGCAGTGGCCAAATATCAGCGCTCAAAACATAACGTCCCACGACGGCCAGATTAGACGGCGCAACTTCCGCTTTCGGTTTTTCAACAACACCGACCATCGGCACGCTCTCGCCGGGTTCTAATTCTACGCCCTTGCAATCGACCACGCCGTACGCAGTAACGTCGGCAACGGGCTCTACCATGATCTGGCTGCTACCGGTTTCGTCAAAGCGACGAATCATTTCAGCGAGGTTATCCTGGGACAAATCAGATTCAAATTCATCCAGAATCACGTCCGGCAGAATGACCGCGACAGGTTCGTCGCCAACAACCGGATGCGCGCACAATACGGCATGACCCAATCCTTTCGCCAGCCCCTGACGGACCTGCATAATAGTCACATGCGGCGGGCAAATAGATTGCACTTCTTCCAGTAACTGACGCTTAACGCGTTTTTCCAGCATCGCTTCCAGCTCAAAACTGGTATCGAAATGGTTTTCAATTGAATTTTTGGACGAGTGGGTCACCAGCACAATTTCAGTGATACCAGCGGCAATACATTCGTTTACGACATACTGAATTAATGGCTTATCAACCAGCGGCAACATCTCTTTCGGGATGGCTTTCGTCGCCGGCAACATCCTGGTTCCTAAACCCGCAACCGGGATAACGGCTTTTCTGACTTTCGTATTAAGGGCAGCCATTTAAATTCTCCTGGACTGTTCATGTATTGAACGTGTTCATCAATCTGTATCGCATCCGAGTATATCAGTCGTGGAACAAACCCCAACGCCGAAAAGGACGCGCGTTCGTATAATTAAGATAAATTCGAAAAAACCTGGCGCTGATAGTAGCACCCGAAGAGTAAAGCAGGTACGCCAATTTCAGTCCGCCTTCCTGATTGCTCATTCCGCAGACAACATAAGGCGAAGTCGTCCTCCTGCCCCCCAAATTTGACACTGCCAGGATTCACAACGCTGGCTTAATTGGTTTAGATAAGTATTACCTAATGTGCCTAACGGAACGCCATTGCTGATCTGCACCTGATGTGCGGGTGTATTTAACGTCGCGTTCAGCCCTGCGGAAACCAGTGTCAGATTTTTAAGCCCACAATGGTAATAACCGACTAATAGCGGAAACTGTCCCGGTAAATTGGCTTGCCGTAGCAGATGATTCACTTGTTTCAGCAAAGTACCTAATTCGGGTAAGCGATGATCCTGATGCGCCAGCTGTTCCTGCAACAGACCATTAAATAACGCCCTCAGCAACAACGCTGCCAATACGCCATTATCGCCCGCGCGAGTGACATCAAGACAATAAAAGGCAAGGTCATGGTCAGATAACGGCGCAATATCGAGCACCAAACCAGGCTGGTCGGCGGCAACAAGTTGGCGATAATTTACACGACAATGAGAAATAACCTGCTGAACCGGCGGCTGTAGTTCTTGCAGTAATTTTGCCGCTGCTGGTGGATTATCGACCAGCGCATCCCAGTCGCGAAACAGACGCTCCTCTTCTTCAACTCTGGAATTAAACATATTGGGATAAAGACAGGCGAAAACGGCTTGCTTCAGACGGTTAAGATCTTTCACTGGCTTTAGCAATACGTCCGCAACGCCAAGGCGCAGCGCTTTAGCAATGTCCGCCATATTTTCTGTCGCGGAAATAACCAGAATTGGCGTCTGGTCGCCACGATTACGTATATGTTCAACCAGTTTGAGCCCATTCATTCTCGGCATGGCGATGTCGCAAATCATCAGGTCAGGGGTGAATACACCGAGTAAATCCAGTGCATCCAGACCGTCTGCGGCTACTGCTGTCGTCGCTCCCAATGAGGAAAACCAGGAATCGAGAAGCGAGCGAAAAACAGGCTCGTCTTCAACAATAAGAATCTGTTTTCCGACCAATGGCTGCGTCATGTTCTCTCCCCTGACTGGCTTTAATCAATAGTGGCATGCTATTGCGACTCGTGCCTGTCAGATTTTGCTTAAGTGTTCGTAAAAGGTGTGTCAAACGTCGGTACGCACCAAGGGTAAAAGCTCGTCCATCTTTTTCTCGACTGCCAGCTGCCCTGCCGCAATGGCGGCACTGGCACGGTGAAAGTCCAGTGTGGAGATCTGCGGGCAAAACGGCTGGATCAAAATATCCGGCGGGTCGCCAGCCATTCGGTTGCGTTTAAGTCTGTTTTCCAGCACCTGAATAGAGGTTGTCATGATCTCCATGGCCGTTGGCGCGCTTTCGACGCGTCGGGAGGTCATGTTGCTCAGGCGCTCTTTCAAACGAGCATGCCAGGAAAGCGTATCCTCGCTGTCATCATCGTCATTGCTGACATTAAAAGAGAGAAGGTCTTGCTGCATGAGATGCGCATCGTGCTGAAGGTCGACGGCAATAACAATGTCAGCCCCCATCGCGCGAGTCAGAGAAACAGGAACAGGGTTAACCACCGCGCCATCCACCAGCCAGTAACCATTATGGGCCACCGGAGACATCAGGCCAGGCATACTGCAGGAGGCACGCACAGCCAGGTGCAAATCGCCCTCAGTAAACCACAACTCCCGGCCGGTGCTGAGATTGGTTGCAACCGTGCCAAAACGGCGCGAACAGTGTTCGAAATCGTCGGCAGGCATGATCTCGCGGTATTGATTGAATACACGTTCACCACGCAAAAGTCCGCCTCTGCCCCAGGAAAGATCCATCAGGCGTAGCACATCCCAGTAGCTGAATGAGCAGACCCACTGCTCAAGCGCGGTCAATTTATTACAGGCATAAGCGGCGCCAACAAGCGACCCAATGGAGCATCCCGCAACGATATCGACATCAATGCCCATGTGCTTTAGCGCTTTGATAACACCGATATGGGACCACCCTCGTGCTGCGCCGGAACCCAGCGCCAGCCCTATTTTAATTTTTCTCATTGTCACGAACGACTTCCCATGGCTTCAAGACGTGGCAACATCGCCACGGCTCAGTTAACATAGTGCTACCCAGGCGTTTGTACGCCGTATTTTTTTATTCCAGGGAGATGATTGTGTCTCAGCTTTGTCCCTGCGGCAGCGATGTCGAGTATAGCCTATGTTGCCGCCCTGTTGTGTCTGGTGAGCAAGTTGCACTCGATCCGTCACAACTCATGCGTTCTCGCTACTGCGCTTTTGTGATGAAAGACGCAGATTATTTAATCAGAACCTGGCATCCCTCCTGTGGCGCAGCCGCGTTTCGCGACGATATCACCGCTGGATTTGCCCACACAGAGTGGCTGGGTCTGACCGTTTTCGAACAGTCCTGGTCAGAAACCGAAAATACAGGTTATGTCAGTTTTGTGGCCCGTTTTTCCGAACAAGGTAAATCAGGCGCCATCATTGAGCGTTCTCGTTTCTTAAAAGAAAACGGTCAATGGTATTATATTGATGGTACACGTCCTCAGTTTGGCCGAAATGATCCCTGCCCTTGCGGGTCAGGTAAAAAATTCAAAAAGTGCTGTGGTTAAACACATCTGACAGCAACGAAACAGCAAACACTCTCAACAGGATTTTCCCGGCAATGCATTCACTACAACGAAAAGTTTTGCGTACTATCTGCCCTGACCAGAAGGGTCTCATCGCGCGGATCACCAACATTTGCTACAAGCACGAATTAAACATCGTGCAAAACAATGAATTTGTTGACCACCGCACCGGTCGATTTTTTATGCGCACCGAACTGGAAGGTATTTTTAATGACTCCACGCTGCTCGCCGATTTGGATAGCGCCTTGCCAGAAGGTTCCGTTCGCGAACTGAACCTGGCCGGACGTCGCCGCGTTGTGATTCTGGTCACCAAAGAGGCTCATTGTCTGGGCGATCTATTAATGAAAGCCAACTATGGTGGACTGGATGTTGAGATCGCCGCCGTCATTGGCAACCACGAAACGCTGCGCTCGTTGGTGGAACGTTTTGAGATCCCGTTTGAGCTGGTGAGCCATGAGGGATTAACTCGCGAGGAACACGATCAGAAGATGGCAGATGCCATTGATGCGCACCAACCTGACTATGTGGTGCTGGCGAAGTATATGCGCGTTTTGACCCCCGAGTTTGTTTCACGTTTCCCGAATAAGATCATCAACATTCACCATTCGTTCTTACCCGCGTTTATTGGCGCGCGTCCTTATCACCAGGCCTATGAGCGTGGCGTCAAAATCATTGGCGCAACCGCGCATTATGTCAATGACAACCTGGATGAAGGTCCCATCATCATGCAGGACGTGATTCATGTCGATCACACCTATACAGCAGAAGATATGATGCGTGCCGGACGCGACGTAGAGAAGAACGTATTAAGCCGTGCGCTGTATCAGGTGCTGGCTCAGCGCGTGTTTGTTTACGGCAACCGGACGATCATTCTTTAATCGATAAATATATTAATTGGTTACCTTTACGCCTTGGCGCGTAAAAATCAGGCGATTGGTTTATTTTTATCAACGGAATGCTTTACAGTGGCGCGTCATTTGATATGATGCGCCCCGCTTACCGCAAGGAAGCAGGCCAGTAAATAGCATTACCCCGTGGTGGGGTTCCCGAGCGATCATAAGGGAGCTGACTGCAAATCTGCCGTCATCGACTTCAAGGTTCGACTCGAGCGATAGTGAGAGAACGTTGCCGTAGGCAACGGCCCGAAGGGTGAGGAGCTTTAGCTCCGAATAATCCTTCCTGACTATTGAATGCATGCAGCACATTGAATTTACCCTGTGGTGGGGTTCCCGAGCGGCCAAAGGGAGCAGACTGTAAATCTGCCGTCATCGACTTCGAAGGTTCGAATCCTTCCCCCACCACCATTCATTCTGGTAAGTTCTCAAAAAAATTCATACCCCTGGTGGGGTTCCCGAGCGGCCAAAGGGAGCAGACTGTAAATCTGCCGTCATCGACTTCGAAGGTTCGAATCCTTCCCCCACCACCATTACTTCCTGAAAGCCTCCTGGTCCCCAACAAATTTTTGAATTTCATATTCTACCCATGCGGGAAGGACGAGAATCTTCGACTAAGGTTCGATTCGAGCGCAGCGAGAAAGCGTTGCCGCAGGCAACGACCCGAAGGGCGAGGCGCAACGCGCCGAGTCATCCTTCCCCC